>NZ_JAPEPJ010000001.1:4247500-4606737 GCF_026340255.1 Streptomyces sp. NBC_01408
TAGCTGGTTCTCCCCGAAATGCATTTAGGTGCAGCGTCGTGTGTTTCTTGCCGGAGGTAGAGCACTGGATAGGCGATGGGCCCTACCGGGTTACTGACCTTAGCCAAACTCCGAATGCCGGTAAGTGAGAGCACGGCAGTGAGACTGTGGGGGATAAGCTCCATGGTCGAGAGGGAAACAGCCCAGAGCATCGACTAAGGCCCCTAAGCGTACGCTAAGTGGGAAAGGATGTGGAGTCGCAGAGACAACCAGGAGGTTGGCTTAGAAGCAGCCACCCTTGAAAGAGTGCGTAATAGCTCACTGGTCAAGTGATTCCGCGCCGACAATGTAGCGGGGCTCAAGCGTACCGCCGAAGTCGTGTCATTGCAGCAATAGGGCCAACGCCCGCTGTGATGGGTAGGGGAGCGTCGTGTGCCGGGTGAAGCAGCAGCGGAAGCTAGTTGTGGACGGTTCACGAGTGAGAATGCAGGCATGAGTAGCGATACACACGTGAGAAACGTGTGCGCCGATTGACTAAGGGTTCCTGGGTCAAGCTGATCTGCCCAGGGTAAGTCGGGACCTAAGGCGAGGCCGACAGGCGTAGTCGATGGACAACCGGTTGATATTCCGGTACCCGCTTTGAAACGCCCAATATCGAATCCTCTAATGCTAAGGCCGTGAAGCCGTTCCGGACCCTTCGGGGAAAGGAAAGTGGTGGAGCCGCCGATCCAAGGTGGTAGTAGGTAAGCGATGGGGTGACGCAGGAAGGTAGTCCAGCCCGGGCGGTGGTAGTCCCGGGGTAAGGGTGTAGGCCGAGGGGTAGGCAAATCCGTCCCTCATTAAGGCTGAGACCTGATGCCGAGCCGATTGTGGTGAAGTGGATGATCCTATGCTGTCGAGAAAAGCCTCTAGCGAGTTTCATGGCGGCCCGTACCCTAAACCGACTCAGGTGGTCAGGTAGAGAATACCGAGGCGTTCGGGTGAACTATGGTTAAGGAACTCGGCAAAATGCCCCCGTAACTTCGGGAGAAGGGGGGCCATCACTGGTGAGAGGACTTGCTCCTTGAGCTGGGGGTGGCCGCAGAGACCAGCGAGAAGCGACTGTTTACTAAAAACACAGGTCCGTGCGAAGCCGTAAGGCGATGTATACGGACTGACGCCTGCCCGGTGCTGGAACGTTAAGGGGACCGGTTAGTCACATTTCGGTGTGGCGAAGCTGAGAACTTAAGCGCCAGTAAACGGCGGTGGTAACTATAACCATCCTAAGGTAGCGAAATTCCTTGTCGGGTAAGTTCCGACCTGCACGAATGGCGTAACGACTTCTCGACTGTCTCAACCATAGGCCCGGTGAAATTGCACTACGAGTAAAGATGCTCGTTTCGCGCAGCAGGACGGAAAGACCCCGGGACCTTTACTATAGTTTGATATTGGTGTTCGGTTCGGCTTGTGTAGGATAGGTGGGAGACTTTGAAGCAGCCACGCCAGTGGTTGTGGAGTCGCCGTTGAAATACCACTCTGGTCGTGCTGGATGTCTAACCTCGGTCCGTGATCCGGATCAGGGACAGTGTCTGATGGGTAGTTTAACTGGGGCGGTTGCCTCCCAAAGGGTAACGGAGGCGCCCAAAGGTTCCCTCAGCCTGGTTGGCAATCAGGTGTTGAGTGTAAGTGCACAAGGGAGCTTGACTGTGAGACCGACGGGTCGAGCAGGGACGAAAGTCGGGACTAGTGATCCGGCGGTGGCTTGTGGAAGCGCCGTCGCTCAACGGATAAAAGGTACCCCGGGGATAACAGGCTGATCTTCCCCAAGAGTCCATATCGACGGGATGGTTTGGCACCTCGATGTCGGCTCGTCGCATCCTGGGGCTGGAGTCGGTCCCAAGGGTTGGGCTGTTCGCCCATTAAAGCGGTACGCGAGCTGGGTTTAGAACGTCGTGAGACAGTTCGGTCCCTATCCGCTGTGCGCGTAGGAATATTGAGAAGGGCTGTCCCTAGTACGAGAGGACCGGGACGGACGAACCTCTGGTGTGCCAGTTGTCCTGCCAAGGGCATGGCTGGTTGGCTACGTTCGGGAGGGATAACCGCTGAAAGCATCTAAGCGGGAAGCCTGCTTCAAGATGAGTATTCCCACCTCCTTGAGAGGGTAAGGCTCCCAGTAGACGACTGGGTTGATAGGCCAGATGTGGAAGCCCGGTAACGGGTGAAGCTGACTGGTACTAATAGGCCGAGGGCTTGTCCTCAGTTGCTCGCGTCCACTGTGTTAGTTCTGAAGTAACGAACCGTGTCCATGCCCGGTTGGTTAACTTCATAGTGTTTCGGTGGTCATAGCGTTAGGGAAACGCCCGGTTACATTCCGAACCCGGAAGCTAAGCCTTTCAGCGCCGATGGTACTGCAGGGGGGACCCTGTGGGAGAGTAGGACGCCGCCGAACAATCATTGCGGAAGCCCCGCACCAAACCCTTACGGGTTCGGTGCGGGGCTTTTCTGCGTTCCGGGCACGTGTGCGGTCTCCTGTAGGGTCAGGGGGCATCGTTCAACTTTTCTAGCGTGGAGGCCCCCGGGTGGAGGTCCAGGAGACTCGGGTTCAGACAGACCGAATTTTCACCATTCCGAACATCCTGAGCATGGCTCGCCTGGCCGGCGTACCCCTGTTCCTGTGGCTGATCCTCGTGGAGTACGACGGATGGGCCCTGGCCGTCCTCATGCTCAGCGGTATCAGCGACTACCTCGACGGGAAGCTTGCCCGGCGCTGGAACCAGATCAGCAACCTAGGACGGCTGCTGGATCCGGCCGCGGACCGGTTGTACATCCTGTCGACGCTCTTCGGTCTGACCTATCGCGAGCTTCTGCCACTGTGGCTCACCGGCGCTCTGCTGGCGCGTGAGCTGATGCTGCTGGTCATGGTGTGGATCCTGCGCCGACACGGCTATCCGCCGCCGCAGGTGAACTTCCTGGGCAAGGCCGCGACCTTCAATCTGATGTACGCGTTCCCCCTGCTCCTGCTCAGTGACGGCACCGGTTGGTTGGCCTGGATGGGGTCAGTTTTCGGATGGGCGTTCGCAGGATGGGGTACAACCCTCTATTGGTGGGCAGGAGTGCTGTACGTGGTCCAAGTCCGCCGTCTTGTGAAGGCGGACGCCACGGCCGATTGAGCTCGCTCGGCGCCGGCTGACGCGGAGGAGTTGCGGAGTCACCGTCGGGACGGGTGAGGTCGGCGAGAACGTCGTCTCTCAAGGAGGACTCTTCCGACATGAAGGCCGTCGTGATGGCCGGTGGCGAAGGAACTCGTCTTCGCCCCATGACCTCGAGCATGCCCAAGCCGCTCCTGCCGGTGGCCAACCGGCCGATCATGGAGCATGTGCTCAGGCTGCTCAAGCGGCATGGGCTCAATGAGACCGTGGTCACCGTGCAGTTCCTGGCGTCGCTCGTCAAGAACTACTTCGGTGACGGCGAGGAGCTCGGAATGGAGCTCACCTATGCCAACGAGGAGAAGCCACTCGGGACCGCCGGCAGCGTGAAGAACGCCGAGGAGGCCTTGAAGGACGACACCTTCCTCGTCATCTCCGGCGACGCGCTCACCGACTTCGACCTCACCGACCTCATCCGCTTCCACAAGGAAAAGGGCGGGCTCGTCACGGTGTGCCTGACCCGGGTGCCGAACCCGCTGGAGTTCGGCATCACCATCGTGGACGAAGAGGGCAAGGTCGAGCGCTTCCTGGAGAAGCCGACCTGGGGACAGGTGTTCTCGGACACCATCAACACCGGCATCTACGTGATGGAGCCGGAGATCTTCGACTACGTGGACCCGGACGTCTCGGTGGACTGGTCCGGCGACGTCTTCCCCCAGCTCATGAAGGAAGGCCGGCCGATCTACGGCTACGTGGCCGAGGGCTACTGGGAGGACGTCGGCACCCACGAGAGCTACGTCAAGGCGCAGGCCGACGTGCTCGAGGGTCTGGTCCAGGTCGACATGGAGGGCTTCGAGATCTCCCCCGGCGTGTGGATCGCCGAAGGCGCCGAGGTCAGCCCCGACGCGGTGCTGCGCGGGCCCCTGTACATCGGGGACTATGCCAAGGTCGAGGCCGGTGTGGAGATCCGTGAGCACACGGTCATCGGCTCGAACGTCGTCGTGAAGAGCGGGGCCTTCCTCCACAAGGCCGTCATCCACGACAACGTGTACATCGGGCCCCACAGCAACCTGCGCGGCTGCGTCATCGGCAAGAACACCGACATCATGCGGGCCGCGCGGATCGAGGACGGGGCGGTCATCGGCGACGAGTGCCTCGTCGGTGAGGAATCGATCGTTCAGGGGAACGTGCGGGTCTACCCCTTCAAGACGATCGAAGCCGGTGCCTTCGTCAACACGTCGGTCATCTGGGAGTCCAGAGGCCAGGCACATCTGTTCGGAGCCCGGGGAGTCACGGGCATCCTGAACGTGGAGATCACCCCGGAACTGGTGGTGCGGCTCGCCGGAGCGTACGCGACGACCCTGAAGAAGGGTGCGATCGTCACCACGGCCCGTGACCACTCCCGAGGTGCCAGAGCGCTCAAGAGAGCCGTGATCTCGGCTCTCCAGGCCAGCGCCATCGACGTACGGGACCTGGAGAACGTACCGCTCCCGGTGGCGCGGCAGCAGACCGCCCGGGGCAGTGCCGGCGGGATCATGCTGCGGACCTCGCCGGGGGTGCCGGACTCCGTCGACATCATGTTCCTGGACGAGCGGGGAGCCGACCTCTCGCAGGCCGGGCAGCGCAAGCTGGACCGCGTGTACGCACGGCAGGAGTACCGGCGTGCCTTCCCGGGCGAGATCGGTGACCTCCAGTTCCCGTCCAGCGTCTTCGACTCCTACACCGGCTCCCTGCTGCGGCGGGTGGACACCACCGGTATCGGTGACGCCGGGCTCAAGGTGGTCGTGGACGCCTCCAACGGCAGCGCCGGACTCGTCCTGCCCAGCCTGCTGGGCCGGCTCGGGGTGGACGCCCTGACGATCAACCCCGGTCTCGACGAGTCCAGGCCCACGGAGAGCACGGAGTCCCGGCGGGCCGGCCTGGTACGGCTCGGGGAGATCGTGGCCTCGGCGCGGGCGGCGTTCGGGGTGCGCTTCGACCCGGTGGGCGAGCGGATCTCCCTGGTGGACGAGCGCGGGCGGATCATCGAGGACGACCGGGCCCTGCTGGTGATGCTCGACCTGGTGGCCGCCGAGAAACGCAGCGGCAAGGTGGCGCTGCCGGTGACCACGACGCGGGTCGCCGAGCAGGTGGCCGCCTACCACGGCACGCAGGTGGAGTGGACGACGACCTCACCCGACGACCTGACCCGGGTGGGCCGGGCGGAGACGACCATCTTCGGCGGCGACGGCCGGGGCGGATTCATCGTTCCGGAGTTCAGCAGCGTCTTCGACGGATCCGCGGCCTTCGTGCAGCTCCTCGGGCTGGTGGCGAGGACCCAGCTCACGCTGAGCCAGATCGACGCCCGGATCCCGCGGGCCCACGTGCTCAAGCGGGACGTGCCCACGCCGTGGGCGGTGAAGGGACTCGTCATGCGGCGGGTCGTCGAGGCGGCCGGAGACCGGCAGGTGGACACCACCGACGGGGTGCGGGTGGTCGAGGCAGACGGGCGCTGGGCGCTGGTCCTGCCGGACCCGGCGGAGGCGGTCACCCACCTGTGGGCCGAAGGTCCCGACGACACCTCGGCGCAGGCCCTGCTCGACGAGTGGGCCGCGGTGGTGGACGGCGCCGGGCACTGAGTGCCGTGCGCCGCAGGAGGCAGGAAGGAAGTCCTGGGGGCCGGGCGGGCTGCGTGTGCCGCCCGGCCCACAGGGTGGGCGCATTCGGTGTGGACGGCGCCGACATGCGACGATGAGCGGTATGTCGCAGCCGTCCCACAACAGGAGTTCGGCGTCCCCGCCCGCGCGCCCGGACGCTTCCATGTCGCTGCTGACGCACGTGATGGACCACAGTCTCGACGAGGGCTACGCGGAGGCCTCGGCCCGGCGCGAGGCCGAGGGGACGGCGGGGCTGCCCCGCAGCCTCAAGGCCAAACTGGGGCTCGCCGCGGGGCTCGTGCTCGCCGCCATGGTCGTCACGCTGGGTGCGGCCAAGGCGCAGATAGCCGCTCCGGTGCTGGCCAAGGAGCGACAGGAACTGATCGACCGGGTGGAGCGGGCGGACGAGCGCGCCGACGGCCTGGAGCGGGACATCGAGCGGCTGCGGGAGAACGTCGCGGACCGCCAGCGGACGGCGCTGAAACAGCACGGCGGGGATCAGGGACAGCGCGTGGCGCTGCTGTCCGGTGCCACCGAGGTCCGGGGCCCCGGCGTGAAGCTGGTGGTGGACGACGCCAAGGATGCCGCTGCGGGCGGCGGCGGTCCGCGGGAGAGCGCCGGGTTCTCGGACACCGGCCGGCTCCGCGACCGCGACATGCAGAAGATCGTCAACGGGCTCTGGCAGTCCGGGGCCGAGGCCGTGTCCATCAACGGGCAGCGGCTGACGGCGCTGTCGGCGATCAGGGCCGCGGGCGACGCCATACTGGTCGACAACAGGCCGCTCGTGCCGCCGTACGAGGTGCTGGCGGTGGGAGACAAGAAGCGGCTCGGCACCGCGTTCCAGGACTCGGCCGACGGTCAGTACCTGCACGTGCTGCAGGAGAGCTACGGGATCCGCTACACCCTGTCCCCGGAGGACGAGGTGCGGCTGCCGGCCGCCTCGAGCATCACCGTGCGGACGGCGACAGCAGAAGAGCAGCAGAAGGGTGCATCGTGATCGCGGTACTGGGCCTCTTGGCCGGAGTGGTGGTCGGACTTCTGGTCCGGCCCGAAGTACCGGCCGTGGTGGAGCCTTATCTGCCGATCGCCGTGGTGGCGGCGCTGGACGCGGTCTTCGGCGGTCTGCGCGCGATGCTGGACGGCATCTTCGTGGACAAGGTCTTCGTGGTGTCGTTCCTCTCGAACGTGGTCGTGGCGGCCCTGATCGTCTTCCTCGGCGACAAGCTGGGTGTCGGCTCGCAGCTGTCCACGGGCGTCGTCGTGGTCTTCGGTATCCGTATCTTCTCCAACGCCGCGGCCATCCGCCGGCACGTGTTCCGGGCGTGACGCCGATGAGTACGAACGACAACCAGCCCGAGGGGCCCCAGGGCTCCGGTGGGCCCGTGGACCCGGTGACACCCGGGCCGTCCACGCCGCAGACGCCGGCGACGCCCCCGGCGCCGCCCGGTGGGCCCGCGCCGGCGCCGCCCGGTGGGCCCGCGCCGGCGGCTCCCGGTGGGCCCGCGGGGCCCGGGGAGACCGGTCGGCAGCGGCTGGCGTCCGGGCTGTGGCCGCCGCGGGTGAGCCGCGCGCAACTGATCGTCGCGCTGCTGCTGTTCGTCCTCGGACTGGGGCTGGCCATCCAGGTGCGGTCCAACAGCGACTCCAGCGCGCTGCGCGGGGCCCGTCAGGAGGACCTCGTACGGATCCTCGACGAGCTCGACGGGCGGACCAAGCGCCTGGAGGACGAGAAGCAGCGTCTGGAGGACCAGCGCAGGGAGCTGGAGAGCAGCTCCAACCAGGCCGAGGAGGCCCGTAAGCAGACCGTGGAGAAGGAGCGCCAACTCGGCATCCTGGCCGGTACGGTGGCAGCCCAGGGGCCGGGCATCACGCTGAAGATCACCGATCCTACGGGCCAGGTCACGTCGGACCAGCTGCTGGACACGCTCCAGGAGCTGCGGGCGGCCGGGGCCGAGGCGATCCAGATCAACGGTGTGCGGATCGTGGCGGGCTCGTACTTCTCGGACGCGGACGGCGGGGTCGCCATCGACGGTAAGAAGATCACACAGCCTTATGAGTTCAAGGTGATCGGCAAGCCCCAGGACCTGGAGCCGGCGCTCAACATCCCCGGCGGTGTGGTCCAGACGCTGGAGAAGGAGCAGGCGACCGTGGCCGTCACACGGTCGGCGAAGATCGTTGTGGATGCCTTGCGAGTTGCGAAGCAGCCTGACTACGCTCGGTCGTCATCGTCATGAGACGGGGCGGAGTGTGGACCGGCTCACGTGGGCGGATGCCTGCGGGGGGTCGGCGCACCGAAGTCGCGGTGCGTGGTGGAAACTGTCTGGTGGTTACGGACGTTGTGAGAATGTCCGGGTCGGCAGGTGTGTGCATGCGGAGTTCGTCCTGCCCCACGGGCGGGTCTATTTCGGTCAAGGGGAATCGCCCGTGAAGTTGTTTGAGAAGTTGTTCGGCAAGAAGAACCGTGAGGAAGGCGGCGCGGCACGTCACCGTGCCGGGCACGGTGACGCGGAAGGGCAGGGCGACCGGCCGCTCTTCCGCGACGAGGTCGCGGGCGGCGGTGATGTTCCGGGCGCCCACGGCGCGTCGGCTGTTGACCCTGCCGGTACCGGACGCATAGGTTTCGGTGAACCGTCAACCTCAAGTTCGGGTGGAGGGTTTGCCCCCGACCCGTATGCCACCAATGCCTCCGCGGGGCAGCCGCGGCGCGAGGAGCCGTCCATGTCGGCCGAGCAGATTTGCAGCAGGTGCGGACACCGCAGCGATGCGGCGAGCCGGTTCTGCTCCAACTGCGGGGCGCCGCTGCGGCCGGGCCTGACGCCGGAGCGTGCCTCGGAGACCACGTCCACCATCTCGATCTCGGGCCTCGAGGCCTACGAGGCCGAGGTGTCGGGACAGACGCACGCGTCGTCCTCGCTGTCCCCCGAGGCCCAGGCCGCGGTGGAGGCACTGCCCCCCGGTTCCGCCCTGCTGATCGTGCGGCGCGGCCCCAACTCCGGCAGCCGCTTCCTGCTGGACGGCGAACTGACCACGGCAGGCCGGCACCCGCAGAGCGACATCTTCCTGGACGACGTCACCGTCTCCCGGCGGCACGTCGAGTTCCGCAGGAGCCAGGAAGGCGGCTTCACCGTCTCCGACGTGGGCAGCCTCAACGGCACGTACGTCAACCGTGAGCCGATCGACTCGGTCGCCCTCCACAACGGCGACGAGGTCCAGATCGGCAAGTACCGGCTGGTCTTCTACGCGAGCCTGCGGGGCATCTGATCCGTCAAGGAAGGCCCCATGCTGCGCACCCCGACCGGCGGTGCCCCGAAGAACGGCACCGCCGGGACCACCGGCCCGGCCGGGCGGCTGGTGAGCATCGGCACGGTGCTCACCCAGCTCCGTGACGAGTTCCCCGAAGTCACGATCTCGAAGATCCGCTTCCTGGAGGCGGAGGGGCTCGTCGAGCCCAGGCGCACACCTTCCGGATACCGCAAGTTCAGCACCGAGGACGTCGAGCGGCTGGCGCGCATCCTGCGCCTGCAGCGCGATCACTACATGCCGCTGAAGGTCATCCGCGAGCAGCTCGACGCGCTCGACCGCGGGGAGCAGATCCGCATCCCGGCGCCCACGGCCCACCGGGACCCCGGTGGCGCGTTCGACCCCGCCAGCCCCGCCGCCCTGTACGGCGAGGTGGGCCGGGAGCGGCCCTCGGCGCCCCGTGTGGGCCGGGCGGAGCTGATCGCCGCCGCGGAGGTGGACGAGGTGCAGCTGGTCGAGTGGGAGTCGTACGGGCTGCTCGCGGAGGCACCGGGCGGCGGTTTCGACGCCGAAGCCGTCACGGTGGCCCGGCTGGTCGCTGACCTGGGGCGATTCGGGCTGGAGCCGAGGCACCTGCGGGCGATGAAGGCCGCCGCGGACCGGGAGGCCGGTCTGGTCGAGCAGGTCGTGACGCCGCTGCGCAGGCACCGCAACCCGCAGACCAGGGCGCATGCCGAGGCCACCCTCAAGGAGCTCGCGGGGCTCTCCGTACGGCTCCACGAGGCCCTCGTGCAGACGGCTCTGGGCGTCCGCTTGCGGTGACCGCGCTGGTCGGAGTGGAGCCCCGACTACCCAAACCTGCCGGGCAGGTCCTAGGGTTGCTGTGTGAACGAGCTCGACGTTGTGGGTGTCCGGGTGGAAATGCCCTCCAACCAACCGATCGTGCTCCTGCGTGAAGTGGGAGGCGACCGGTACCTCCCCATCTGGATCGGTCCAGGGGAGGCGACCGCCATTGCCTTCGCACAGCAGGGCATGGCCCCTGCCCGGCCGCTGACGCACGACCTGTTCAAGGACGTGCTGGAGGCGGTCGGTGAGGAGCTCACCGAGGTCCGGATCACGGATCTGCGGGAGGGCGTCTTCTACGCGGAGCTCGTCTTCGCCAGCGGGGTCGAGGTGAGCGCGCGGCCTTCCGATGCCATAGCGCTGGCCCTGCGGACGGGGACGCCGATCTACGGCAGTGACGGCGTGCTGGACGACGCCGGAATCGCCATTCCGGACGAGCAGGAGGACGAGGTGGAGAAGTTCCGCGAGTTCCTCGACCAGATCTCGCCCGAGGACTTCGGCACCGGCCCGCAGTGAGGCGCCGGCCGCGTCGTCCACGCGGAACTGCCAGCCCATTCGAGTAGCCTTTCCCCGCAAAGGGATACGGGAAACCACTCTCAGGGTGATTATCACTCGGCGTGCCGAGTGTGGCGATCGTTGACGCACCCCTGGTGACTGCCTACCTTCAAGGTGGGCAGGTCAAGGACGGAGGGTCGGCGTGAGGATCACGGGCGACGGTACGACCGGGGGCACCCCCGCACGGAGTGACGGTGGACCGTACCCGTTGCACGGCAGCACGGTGGGTTCCGCGCGCCGCCAGCCGGAGTCGACACCGGTCGGACCGGTGAGCGGCGACCCGGCGCCCGAGCAGGTCGGCTACCGCGGGCCGACCGCGTGTGCCGCGGCCGGGATCACCTACCGGCAGCTCGACTACTGGGCGCGCACCGGGCTCGTGGAGCCGAGCGTGCGCCCCGCCTACGGGTCGGGCACCCAGCGCCTGTACAGCTTCCGGGACGTGGTGGTCCTCAAGATCGTCAAGCGCTTCCTGGACACCGGGGTGGCGCTGCAGAACATCCGCACCGCCGTGCAGCACCTGCGCGACCGCGAGTTCTCGGACCTCGAGCGCATGACGCTGATGAGCGACGGCGCCACCGTGTACGAGTGCACCTCGCCCGACCAGGTGGTGAGCCTGCTCCAGGGCGGGCAGGGCGTCTTCGGCATCGCCGTGGGCGTCGTGTGGAGCGACGTGGAGAACGCGCTGTCGCAGCTGCACGGGGAGCGCGTGGACACCGGCGAGACCGTGGTCGGGCACAACCCGACCGACGAGCTGGCGGCCCGCCGCAACCGGGCGGGCTGAGCACCCGCTCCTCGGCTCGCCCGCCCGTCCGGGGCCCGGTCCGCCGGGTTGTCAGAGGGGTGGGGGACCATCGGGGTGTGAGAGCCGCGCCGACCATCCTGCACCTGGACATGGACGCCTTCTACGCCGCCGTGGAGCAGGCGTCGAAGCCGAGCCTGCGCGGGAAGGCGGTCATCGTCGGGGGGCTGGGGCCGCGCGGGGTCGTCGCCACCGCCTCGTACGAGGCCCGCCGGTTCGGGGTGCACTCCGCGATGCCCATGGGGCAGGCCAGGCGGCTCTGTCCGAACGGCGCCTGCCTGATTCCGCGCTTCAGCCTCTACCGCGAGGTCAGCGAGGTGGTCATGGCCCTCCTGCGGGAGCTGTCACCGCTCGTGGAGCCCCTCAGCCTCGACGAGGCCTTCGTGGACCTGGAGGCGGGCGGTACGGCCTTCGACGGGCCCAGCGCCCGGGCGACGGGCGAGCGGCTGCGGGCGGACATCCGGGCGGCCACGGGGCTCAGCGGGTCCGTGGGGCTCGCGGGGTCCAAGATGCTGGCCAAGGTGGCCTCGGAGGAGGCCAAGCCCGACGGGCTGCTGCTGATCGAGCCGGGGACCGAGCGGGAGCTGCTCGCCCCGATGTCGGTACGGACCCTGCCGGGGGTGGGGCCCGCCACCGGGGAGCACCTGCGCCGGGCCGGGATCACCTTGGTGGGGGAACTGGCCGAGGCCGGTGAGGACGAGCTGGTCCGGATGCTGGGGCGCTCGCACGGGGTCGGGCTCTACCGGATGGCGCTGGGGCTGGACGACCGGCCGGTGGTCGCGGAGCGGGACGCGAAATCGGTGTCGGTCGAGGACACCTTCGACGTGGACCTGCACGACCGGGTGCGGATCCGGGGCGAGGTCCAGAGGCTCGCCGACCGGTGCGTACAGCGGCTGCGGGGGTCCGGGCACTCCGGGCGCACGATCGTGCTGAAGGTGCGGCGGTACGACTTCTCGACGCTGACGCGGTCCGAGACGCTGCGCGGGCCGACGGACGACCCCGGGGTGGTGCGGGAGGCCGCCGCGCGGCTGCTGGAGGCGGTGGACACCACGGGAGGGGTGCGCCTGCTGGGGGTGGGGGTCACCGGGCTGGCGGACTACACGCAGGAGGACCTGTTCGCGCAGGCGCTGGCCGCCGAGCCGGCCGGGGCGAGCGGGACGACCGGGGCGAGCGGGACGACCGGGACGACCGGGACGACCGGGCAGAGCGGGACGGCGGGGCCGGAGGGGTCGGAGGCGGCCGCCGCGCCGGGCGGGGAGCCCGGAGGGGCGCCGGCGGCCCAGGAGGGCGCGGAGCCGCCCCCGGAGCCGGAGCCCGCCTCCGAGCGGCGCTGGGCGGCCGGTGGCGACGTACGGCACACGGTGTACGGGCCCGGATGGGTGCAGGGCAGCGGGGTCGGGCGGGTGACCGTACGGTTCGAGCGGCCCGGATCGGCGCCCGGCCGGGTGCGGACCTTCCGGGTGGACGACCCGGAGCTGGAGCCGTCCGATCCGCTGCCGCTGGTGGGGGAGGGAGCCGTGGGGGCGGGATCCGCCGCCCGCCCGGACGCGCCCTAGTGCTGTGACCGGAAGGGTTTGCCGGGCGGCGCGACCCGGTGAACCCTTTCCGGTCGCAGCACTAGCCCTCGTCGCCCGCCAGGCGGCCGAAATCGCGGTCGGGACCGGTGGCGGGCGGGTGGTGGAACTCACTGGGGAGGGTCACGTCCAGGCCGTAGTGGTGGTACAGCTGGAGTTCCTGTTCGGGGGAGAGGTGGCGGCCGACGCCGAAGTCCGGGGCGTCCTTGATGAGGGAGCGCTCGAAGGGCACCCGCAAGGTGTCGCCGACCATCTCGCTCGGCTCCAGGGGGACGAACGCGTCCCGGCCGAACAGGCCGGTCCGGACGGCGGCCCATTCCGGGGTGCCCGTGGCATCGTCGAGGTAGACCTCGTCCACGGTGCCGATCTTGGTGCCATTGCGGTCGAACGCCTTGCGGCCGATCAGGCTGCGCGGATCGATGTCGGTCTGCACGGTCCCTCCAAATGGTCGCAACTGCTCCGTAATGACTACAGAAGTGCATATCGGGAGCGGAGGCCACTCGGGGAGGGTGCGGATCCTCGCTGGTAGGCTGGGTGACGGCTGTCGACCCTGTGCGGGAGAGTCCTCCGAGAGAACGTGACGGAGGCGCCGAAGGAGCAAATCCTCCCCGGAATCTCTCAGGCATACGTACCGCACGGACGAGGCCACTCTGGAAAGCAGGAGTGGGTACCGGGCACGCAGTGCCGGTTCCTCTCCTCACCGACGGTGAAAGCCGGATCGCGCGGGAGACCCCCGTGAGGCCCGGTGAAGCTCTCAGGTTGAGATGACAGAGGGGGAGGCCGTCCGGGTGCCCGCGCCGTGGTGCCCCTCGCAGGTCATACGACCAGGAGGCCTCCGTACATGACCGCCAACCGCATTCCGCTCTCCCAGCTGGAGCGAGGCATCCCCTTCGAGCAGCGCCACATCGGCCCGGATGCCGAGGCGCAGGCGAAGATGCTCGCCCAGGTGGGCTACGGCTCCCTGGACGAACTGACCGCCGCCGCGGTACCGGATGTGATCAAGACCGCCGAGGCGCTGAACCTGCCCGAGGCGCGGACCGAGGCGGAGGTGCTCGCTGAGCTGCGCTCGCTCGCCGACCGCAACCAGGTGCTGTCCCCGATGATCGGTCTCGGCTACTACGGGACCTTCACGCCGCCGGTGATCCTGCGCAACGTCATGGAGAACCCGGCCTGGTACACCGCGTACACGCCGTACCAGCCGGAGATCTCGCAGGGCCGTCTCGAGGCGCTGCTGAACTTCCAGACGGTCGTCGCCGACCTGACCGGCCTGCCGACCTCCGGTGCCTCCCTGCTCGACGAGGGCACCGCGGCCGCCGAGGCGATGTCGCTGGCCCGCCGCGTGGGCAAGGTCAAGGGCGGTGTCTTCCTGATCGACGCCGACGCGCTGCCGCAGACCGTCGCCGTGATCGAGACCCGTGCCGAGCCCACGGGCGTCGAGGTCGTCGTCGCGGACCTCTCGGACGGCATCCCCGCCGAGATCGCCGAGCGCGGTGTCTTCGGCGTGCTGCTCCAGTACCCGGGCGCCTCCGGCGCTGTCCGGGACATCAAGCCGGTCATCGACCAGGCGCACGGGCTCGGTGCCATCGTCACCGTCTCCGCCGACCTGCTCGCCCTGACCCTGCTGGCCTCCCCGGGCGAGCTGGGCGCGGACATCGCGGTGGGCACCACCCAGCGCTTCGGGGTCCCGATGGGCTTCGGCGGCCCGCACGCCGGCTACATGGCCGTCCAGGCCAAGCACGCCCGCTCGCTGCCCGGCCGCCTCGTGGGCGTCTCCGTGGACGCGGACGGCAACAAGGCGTACCGCCTGGCCCTCCAGACGCGTGAGCAGCACATCCGCCGCGAGAAGGCCACCAGCAACATCTGCACCGCGCAGGTCCTGCTGGCCGTCATGGCCGCGATGTACGCCGTCTACCACGGTCCGGACGGGCTGCGCACGATCGCCCGCCGCACCCACCGCTACGCCGCGCTGCTCGCCGCGGGCCTGACGGCCGGCGGGGTCGAGACCGTGCACGGCGCGTACTTCGACACGATCACCGTCCGCGTCCCGGGCCGCGCGGCCGAGGTCGTCGCCGCCGCCCGCGAGGGCGGCGTCAACCTGTTCCAGGTCGACGCCGACCTGGTCTCCGTCGCCTGCGACGAGACCACCCTGCGCGCCGACATCGAGGCCGTCTGGGCCGCCTTCGGCGTCTCCGCCGACATCGAGGCGCTCGACGGGACCACGGCGGACACCCTGCCCGAGGGCCTGCTGCGCTCGGACGAGTACCTGACGCACCCGGTCTTCCACCAGCACCGCAGCGAGACCGCGATGCTGCGCTACCTGCGCAAGCTCTCGGACAAGGACTACGCGCTGGACCGCGGCATGATCCCGCTGGGCTCCTGCACCATGAAGCTCAACGCGACCACCGAGATGGAGCCGGTCACCTGGCCCGAGTTCGGCCAGCTGCACCCGTTCGCCCCGGTCGAGCAGGCGGAGGGGTACCTCACGCTCATCACCGAGCTGGAGGAACGTCTCTGCGAGGTCACCGGCTACGACAAGGTCTCCATCCAGCCCAACGCCGGCTCCCAGGGTGAGCTCGCCGGCCTGCTGGCCGTACGCGCCTACCACCGCGCCAACGGCGACGAGCAGCGCACCATCTGCCTCATCCCGTCCTCCGCGCACGGCACCAACGCCGCCAGCGCCGTGATGGCCGGCATGAAGGTCGTCGTCGTCAAGACCGCCGACGACGGCGAGGTGGACGCGGACGACCTGCGCGCCAAGATCGAGCAGTACCGCGACGAGCTCTCCGTGCTGATGATCACCTACCCGTCCACGCACGGTGTGTTCGAGGAGCACGTCGCCGACATCTGCGCCCAGGTGCACGAGGCCGGCGGCCAGGTCTACGTGGACGGCGCCAACCTCAACGCGCTGGTGGGCCTCGCCAAGCCGGGTCACTTCGGCGGCGACGTCTCGCACCTGAACCTGCACAAGACCTTCTGCATCCCGCACGGCGGCGGCGGTCCGGGCGTCGGCCCGGTCGGTGTCAGGGCGCACCTGGCCCCGTACCTGCCGAACCACCCGCTCCAGCCGACGGCCGGCCCCGAGACGGGCGTGGGTCCGATCTCGGCCGCTCCGTGGGGCTCGGCGGGCATCCTGCCGATCTCCTGGTCGTACGTGCGCCTCATGGGCGGCGAGGGCCTCAAGCGCGCCACGCAGGTGGCCGTGCTGGGCGCCAACTACATCGCCAAGCGCCTGGAGCCGCACTACCCGGTGCTCTACACCGGCCCGGGCAACCTGGTCGCGCACGAGTGCATCATCGACCTGCGCCCGCTGTCGAAGGCGACGGGCGTGAGCGTGGACGACATCGCCAAGCGTCTGATCGACTACGGCTTCCACGCGCCGACCATGTCCTTCCCGGTCGCCGGCACGCTGATGATCGAGCCGACGGAGTCCGAGGACCTCGCCGAGATCGACCGGTTCTGCGACGCGATGATCGCCATCCGCGGCGAGATCGAGCGGGTCGCGGCCGGCGAGTGGCCGGTGGACGACAACCCGCTGGCCAACTCCCCGCACACCGCGGCGGCGCTGGGCGGCGAGTGGAACCACCCGTACACCCGTGACGAGGCCGTCTTCCCGGGCGGGGTCACGGCCGCCGAGAAGTACTGGCCGCCGGTGCGCCGCATCGACGGCGCGTTCGGTGACCGGAACCTGGTGTGCTCCTGCCCGCCGCTGGACGAGTACGACAACTGATCGCGGCGCGTACGTGAAGGGGCCGGCCCGGGAGTTCCTCTCCCGGGCCGGCCCCTTCTTCGGTGCTGCTAGGCCGCCGCGAGCGGGCGGTGCGGGGCGATGATCTGGCCGTCCGGCAGCAGCTCACCGGTGTCCTCGAAGAGCAGGACGCCGTTGCACAGCAGGCTCCAGCCCTGTTCCGGGTGGTTGGCCACCGGGAGCGCGGCCTCCCGGTCGGCGGAGTCGGCTGACGGGCAGGCTGGCTGGTGCTGGCACATGGATGCGTTCTTTCGCTGCGATGTGGTCTGCGTGCTACGGCTCGATACGTGGTTCATGGCCGTCCCCCTGGGTCATCCCCGCACCCGCGGGGAGCTTGTCATCAGTCTTCCCCCACGACAGCCGCTTCGCAGGTATTTCCCGCAGCTGTCCTCATAGATTGATGACGCATCACTCGTGCGGGCGGTTCAGGCCAACTACCCTGTCATTTCGGGTGGTTCACGAATGGTCCCAGCGGACTAGGCCGAATGGGTCACTCGGGTCAGGCGGCGGGCGCGGCCAGCGAGGGAGGGGCGGCGGCGGGGGTCAGTCGGTGCGTCAGCACGGGCAGCAGTTCGGACACCAGGTGCGGCCGGTGCGCGGCGATTCCGGGCGGGGCGGGTGCCAGCGGCACCAGCACGTCCTCGTCGGCCGGCAGCCCGGCGGAGGCGTCGGCGCCCACCGCCCCGTGCAGCCACAGGGTCAGCATGTACAGCTCCGGTACGGACAGCAGCCGCGGCTGGTAGCTCTTGCCGAGCGACTCCGCCTGGTGCAGGGCGCGTTCCGTCGCGGCGACGTAGGGGCCCTCGAAGAAATGGGAGAAGGCCCAGCCGTCCGGCGTCAGCCGGGTGTCGGCCGCGGCGACGTAGCGGTCGCCGCTGCGGATCAGGAACCGCCATCCTGTGAGCCGGGTGCGGGGCGGCCTGCCGCCCGCAGCGAGGTTCGACAGCTGCAGCCGGTCCAGCACGTGGACCGGAAGCGGGAGTTCGGCGGTCATCGGGCCCTGCAGTGCGCGCAGGGCCGGAGTGTGCGCCTCGTGGACGGCGGTGGGGGATCCGAGTGCCGCGAGGACGCTGCGCAGGGCGGGTGCGGGAGCCGGGGGGACATGCAGCGGCATAGTGGGTCGCCTCTCACTTGGGAGACCGGTGGAACGGGGGCAGGTGCGGACGGCGCTGTCGCATTCTGGGGCCAGAGGGGGGCTGAGGGGCAATGGCCGCGCGCCAACTCTCTGCCTCGTTTGCGGAGTTTATACGACATGTGTTCACGCGATGTTTCGGCTAGCTGTCCCGGCTATTGCCGACAAGGCGCTTACCGGTCCCGCTGTCACGGGATTCATGCCGTACGGGTGCGAACATGTCGCGCTGACCTGGGAGGCTACCGGACGGGGGCTCGGCTGGAAAGCGCCGCTTATCGGAAACCGGCAAATTCGCCGCTGAATTTGCGCGGAGGGAGTTGCCAGGCGAATGTGCCGAAGCGCCCTTCGGCCAAACCGGCGCGCGCTCCTCGCCACTCGCGCCCCCACGGCGTTATGGATCACCCTGCCGGGGCATCATCGACCGTACACGCGAGCCTGGGTGCACCGGCCGGGGCCACTCGAGGAGGGACGCTTCGATGGGGGAGAAGGTCGTGGCAGGCGGGTTCGACCTGTCCGATCGGCAGCGGTATCGAAGGAAGCTTCACGAGTGCCTGGAGGGGCTGGAGCGGCTTCTGGCGGAGAAGAGGTTCGATCGTCCCAAGAACATGATGGGGCTGGAGATAGAGCTGAATCTCGCGGGTGCCGACGGGCTGCCGAGAATGGTGAATGCCCAGGTACTGGAAAAGATTGCGAGCCCCGATTTCCAGACCGAACTCGGAATGTTCAACCTGGAGGTGAACGTCCTTCCGCACCGCCTCGGCGGCCGGGTATTCGACCAGCTGGCCGAGGAACTCAGTGCGGGTCTGGCATATGCGCACCGGCAGGCCGCGGAGATCGATGCCGGGGTGGTGATGATCGGAATTCTGCCGACGATCTCCCGCGACGACCTGGTCACCGCGAACCTCTCTGCGGTGGACCGTTACTCGCTGCTGAACGAGCAGATCCTGATGATGCGGGGTGAGGACTTCACGCTCGACATCGACGGCGTCGAACGGCTCGTGTGGACCTCCGGGTCGATCGTGCCGGAGGCCGCCTGCACCTCCGTACAGCTGCATCTCCAGGTGACCCCCGCGCGCTTCTGCGACGTGTGGAACGCGGCGCAGGCCGTGACCGCCGTGCAGATCGCCGTCGGCGCCAACTCGCCGTTCCTGTTCGGGCGCGAGCTGTGGCGGGAGTCGCGGCCGCCGCTGTTCACGCAGGCCACCGACACCCGGCCGCCGGAGCTCCAGGCGCAGGGCGTGCGGCCGCGCACCTGGTTCGGGGAGCGCTGGGTGGACTCGGCGTACGAGCTCTTCGCGGAGAACGTGCGCTACTTCCCCGCCCTGCTGCCGATCTGCGACGAGGAGGAGCCGCTGCGGGTGCTCGCGGAGGGCGGGGTGCCGAGCCTCCAGGAGCTGGTCCTGCACAACGGCACGGTCTACCGGTGGAACCGGCCCGTGTACGGGGTCGCCGACGGGGTGCCGCACCTGCGCGTGGAGAACCGGGTGCTGCCCGCCGGGCCGACGGTCACCGATGTCGTCGCCAACGCCGCCTTCTACTACGGGCTCGTCCGCACCCTCGCCGACGAACCCCGACCGGTGTGGACCCGGCTGCCCTTCGCCGAGGCGGAGGCCAACTTCGACGCGGCCTGCCGGTACGGGATCGACGCGCGGCTGCGCTGGCCCCGGCGGGGCCGGGCCGGGGGGCTGGTGAGCGTGCCCGCCGTACGGCTGGTCCTGGACGAGCTGCTGCCGATGGCCGCGGCCGGGCTGGACGCGTGGGGCATCGACCCCGCCGACCGGGACCACTACCTCGGCATCATCGAGGAGCGCTGCCGGCGCCGGGTGAACGGGGCTACCTGGCAGGTGGACACCTACCACCGCGCCCTCGCGGCCGGTCTGGAACGGGACGAGGCGCTGGCCGCGGTCACCCGCCGGTACAGCGAGCTGATGCACCGGGGCGACCCCGTGCACACGTGGCCGGTCGGGCTCGCGGAGGAGGAGGTGAGCACCAGGGCGGCCGTGGGGCGCTGAGTCCGCCGCCGCCCGGCGCCGCTGGTCGCCGCTCGCCGCCGTCCGGTGATCCCGCCGCGACCACCCCCTCGCTGCGCCGAGGAGGCAGTATGGGGTGGTCGCAAACGGGATGCCGCGGTGGCATGGCGGGACAGGAGTCGGGCGTGCGGGCGGAGCCGGAACCGGTGGTCGTAGGGCTGGATGGGGGCGGACCAGGTCCCGGACGGGCGGCCCTGCGCACCGAGACGCTGCTCGTGCTGGCGCTGTCGCTGGGCGCGAGCGGCGTCTCCGCGCTCATCAGCTTCATCGGCTCGCTCACCAAGCCGGGCGGGCTCAAGGACCAGGCCGCCACGCTCAACGGCTCGTACGCCCCCGGCCGGCCCTGGCTGGACCTGGCCTGGCAGCTGTTCGGCATCGCGAGCGCGCTGGTCCCCGTACTGCTCGTGGCGCACCTGCTGACCCGGGAGGGCGCGCCGGGGCTGCGGGTGCTGGGCTTCGACCGGACCCGTCCCTGGAGCGACCTGGGGCGGGGCGCGCTCGTCGCGGCCGGGATCGGGAGCGCCGGGCTGGCCTTCTACCTGGCGGCGCGGGCCACCGGGTTCAACCTCACGGTGGTGCCGGAGGCGCTGCCCGACGTGTGGTGGAAGTTCCCCGTACTGATCCTCTCCGCGGTGCAGAACTCCCTGGTGGAGGAGATCATCGTGCTGGCCTACCTGTTGCGCCGGCTCGATCAGCTGGGCTGGTCCCCGACGGCCGCGCTGCTGGCCAGCTCGGTACTGCGCGGCTCCTACCACCTCTACCAGGGCATCGGCGGCTTCATCGGCAACATGGTGATGGGCGTCGTCTTCGTGCTGGCCTACCGCCGCTGGGGCCGGGTGGGGCCGCTGGTCGTCGCGCACGCGCTGCTCGACATCGTGGCCTTCGGCGGGTACGCGCTGCTCGCGGGCAAGGTGGGCTGGCTGCCGACGCCGTGACGGGCGGGGCGGGCCGGGCGGGCCGGGTGGGCCGGGTGGGCCGGGTGGGCCGGGTGGGCCGGGCGGGCCGGCGTAGGGTCTGCCCGCCCCCGGCCCGCGGCGGTCGGACCGGCCGTCACGGGGAGGTGTGGAGTTCCCCGTCGAGGACGGTGACCGCGTGGCCGCTCAGCAGCGTGCGGTCGCCCGCCAGCGTGACGCCGACCAGACCCCTGCGGGCTCCGCCCTGGAGGCCGGTCAGCTCGGTGCGGCCCAGGCGTCCGGCCCAGAAGGGGGCGAGCGCGGTGTGCGCGCTGCCGGTCACCGGGTCCTCGTCGATCCCGAAGGCGGGGAAGAAGCCGCGGGAGACGAAGTCGTACCCGCGGGAGGGGTCCTCGGCGGCCGCGGTGACGATCACCCCGCGCTTGGCGAAGGTGCGCAGGGCGGCGTGGTCCGGCGCGAGTTCGTGGACGGTCTTCTCGTCCGCGAGCTCGATCAGCAGGTCGCCGATGTGAGCGGCGGTGTCGTGCACCGACAGGACCGGGACGCCGCCGAGGGCGTGGTCCACCCCACCCGGAGGGTCGGCCGGGGTCAGGGAGGACGTCGGGAAGTCCATGGTGATGCTGCCGTCGTCGGCGGTCTCGGCCGTGAGGACGCCGCAGCGCGCGGTGAACCGGATCAGACCCGTGGCCAGGCCGCTCGTGGCGAGGACGTGCGCGGTGGCGAGCGTGGCGTGGCCGCACATGTCGACCTCGGCGGCCGGGGTGAACCAGCGCAGCGCCCAGTCGGCGTCCCCGCCGGGCGGCAAGGGGTGGGCGAAGGCGGTCTCGGAGAGGTTCATCTCGGACGCGACCTGCTGGAGCCAGGCGTCCGGCGGGAACCCGGAGTCGAGGAGCATGACGGCGGCGGGGTTCCCGTGGAAGGGTCGGTCGGTGAAGGCGTCGACGATTCGGATGCGCATGTCCCCGACGGTAGGGCGCTTCCGCGATCGCGGACAAAGGCCAATCCGCAGTGATTGGCATCCTGCTCCCGGGAACCCCCCGACCGGTCTCGCCGGTCCGGCCCGTCAGCGCAGGTCGAGCCGCATCAGGACGCGGGGGTGACCGGCCAGCACCGAGGTGGTGTCGGCGGCGTGGGTGAACCCGGCGCGTTCGAAGTTCTTCCGGAGCCCGGCGTAGGCCATCGTCAGGTCGATCTTGTCGCCGTTGTCGCCGTTGTCGATGGGGTACGCCTCGATCGCGGGCGCGCCGCAGCTGCGGGCGTACTCGACCGCGCCGGCGATGAGCGCGTGCGAGATCCCCTTCTTCCGGTGGCCGGGGCGTACCCGGAGGCACCACAGCGACCAGACCGGCAGGTCGTCGACGTGCGGGATCTTCCGGTTGCGCGCGAAGGCGGTGTCCGAGCGCGGTGCCACGGCGGCCCAGCCGACCGGTTCGTCGCCTTCGTAGGCGAGCACTCCCAGCGGCGGTCCCGTACGGCACAGCTCGGCGACGTAGTCACCGCGGTCCGTGCCGTGCAGCTCCCTGTTGAGCTTGGAGGGGATCCGGTAGCTCAGGCACCAGCAGACGCTGGCGTCGGGTGACTTCGGGCCGACCAGGGTGCGGAGGTCCTCGAAGACCGAGGCCGGGCGGACTTCGATGGTCATGCCACCACGATGCCATGTCCGAGGCGGTTCGCTGAAGTAGCTTCCGATATATCGTTGACGCATCGCGATGGGTCAACGATAGTTGAGGTATCGGACAGACATCGGACAGCCGATGACGAGATCACGAAGAGACGAAAGGAGCGCGGTCATGCGTTCACGCGGACAGCACGGACAGGACCCCGGCCACGAGCGGGGCCGGGGCCACGGCCACTGCGGGCCCGATCGTCGGGAGGAGTTCGCGGGGCTGCGCGCCGCCTTCGGCCCGTTCGGGCCGCCCTTCGGCGGCGGGCCCTTCGGCGGGCGCGGCGGCCGCGGCGGACCGCGGGGCCGGGCGCGCCGCGGCGACGTGCGCGCCTCGATCCTGGCGCTGCTCGTCGACCGGCCGATGCACGGTTACGAGATGATCCAGGAGATCGTCGAGCGCAGCGGCGGGGTCTGGAAGCCCAGCCCCGGCTCGGTCTACCCGACTCTGCAGCTGCTCGAGGACGAGGGTCTGATCAGGAGCGAGAGCGAGGGCGGCAAGAAGCTGTTCACGCTTACCGACGCCGGCCGTACCGAGGCCGAGTCGGGCCCGTCGGCCCCCTGGGCCGAGGCGGGGCGCGGCTTCGACTTCGAGGCGATGAGCGAGATCCGGACGGCCGGCTTCGGCCTGATGGAGGCCTTCGGTCAGGTCTGGAAGACCGGCTCGGCCGAACAGCGGGACAAGGCCGTCGCCGTGATCAACGATGCCCGCAAGAAGCTCTACCTGATCCTGGCCGACGAGCACTGAGCGGCCGACGGGCGGCGGCCTCTGGATCGGCGGCCGGCGGCCAGTGGTCGCGGCAGAAGGACCGGCGCGCCCCGTGAGGACTCCTCGCGGGGCGCGCCGCCGTGTTGTGTGTACGTGTGTACGTGTGTGTACGGACGGACGGACGGGTCCGGGGAGGTCAGGCGACCAGGCCGGCCAGCTTGCGCAGTGATTCGTTCAGTGCGGCGGTGGCCGAGTCCTTGAGCTTGCCGGCCATCAGGGAGACGGCGGCTCCCGTGAACTCCCCGTCGATGCGGACGGTGGTGGCCCCGCCCTCGGGGGTCAGGGTGTAGCGGGTGAGGACGGCCACGCCCATCGGGCCCTTGCCGGTGATCGCGAAGAGGTGCTCGTCCTCCAGCTCCGAGACCGTCCAGACCACCTCGGCGGGGAAGCCCATCATCTTCATGTTCTCCGCGAAGGTGGCCCCGACCGTGAAGGTCTCCGGGCCGCCCGCCGGGAAGTTCGTGTGGGTCATGCTCCACTGGCCGTACGCGTCCCAGTCCGTCAGCTGGGCCCAGAGCTTCGCGGCGGACGCCTCGATGCGTGATTCCGCGGTGACTTCGGCCATGCGACCACCCCTTCTCGTCGGGTACGTGCGGCGGAACGTAGCCCCGGCGGCCGGAACATTCAATACTGACGACCTGTCAGATATCGCCGGTTCCGGAGAGGTGCTGCGCAGGGTCCGTCTCAACAGGTGTCTGGTACATGACGGTGCTGACCGGCCCTGCCATGATGGCCCGATGCAAGCGTCAGGAAGAAGCGCCGGACTGGGCCTCGCCCTCGTCGCGGCGTGCGCGTTCGGTAGTTCCGGAGTGGCGGCGAAGCCGCTGATCGAGGCGGGTCTGGACCCCCTCCACATGGTGTGGCTGAGGGTGGCCGGGGCAGCGCTCGTACTGTCTCCGCTGGCCTGGCGCCACCGCGACCTGGTGCGCCGCAAACCTGCGCTGCTGGCCGGCTTCGGACTCGTCGCCGTCGCGGGCGTGCAGGCCTTCTACTTCGCCTCCCTGGCGCGGATCCCGGTCGGCGTGGCCCTGCTGCTGGAGTACCTGGGACCGGCGCTCCTCCTCGGCTGGATCCGCTTCGTGCAGCGCAAGCCGGTGACCCGGGCGGCCGCAGCGGGCGTCGCCGTGGCCGTCGTCGGCCTGGCCTGTGTCGTCCAGATCTGGGCGGGGCTGAGCCTGGACCCGCTCGGGGTGCTGCTCGGCCTCGCCGCGGCCTGCTGCCAGGCCTTCTACTTCGTCTTCGCCGACCAGGGCGCCGACGGGGACGAGGCTCCCGACCCGGTCGGGGTGATCGCGTACGGCATGCTCGTCGGCACCCTGGTGATGACGGTGATCGCCCGGCCGTGGGAGATGGACTGGGGCGTACTGGCCGGACAGGCGGCCGTCGGCGACACGATGATGCCCGCGGCGGCGCTGCTCGCCTGGGTGGTGCTCATCGCGACCGTCTTCGCCTACCTGACCGGCGTGGTCTCGGTGCGCAAGCTCTCCCCGCAGGTCGCCGGGGTGGTGGCCTGCCTGGAGGCGGTCGTCGCCACCGTGCTGGCCTGGGTACTGCTCGGCGAACACCTCGCCACCTGGCAGATCGTGGGCGGGGCGCTGGTACTGGGCGGCGCCTTCATCGCGCAGTCCTCGCGGCCCACCCCGCAGGGCGCGGCCGACCCGGCCGTGCTCGACCGGGAGGACCGGGAGCCCACCGGCGCCCGGTGAACGCCGGTGCCGCGGGCCGGGCGCGCCTGGCGTGAGCGGCCCGGCACCCCGTAGGGTGGCGATCATGCCGTCGACCGTGCTTCCGCCTCCCGCCGCCTAGGGCGGCGCCCCCACGCTGTTGGACCCGGCCCGGGCTGTTCCCGGGCGGGTACGCGCTGCCCGCGAAGAGATGACCTGCTCCTCTCCTTCACGCATGCGCGGAGACCCACGTGTCGAACCATTCGCCCGCTGCCGGGCGCAGTCTGCTGTACCTCGTCGTCGCCGGAGCCGCCTGGGGCACCGCCGGGGCGGCCGCCTCCCTCCTCTTCCTGGCCAGTGACCTCGGCCCGCTCGCCCTGTCCTTCTGGCGGTGCGCGGGCGGGCTCGTCGTACTGCTCCCGGTGCTCGCCGTACGCCGCCGCCGCGCCGTCCCCGGGCGGACGCGGCCGTCGGCCGGCTCCCTGATCGGGACGGGGCTGCTGTTCACCCTCTTCCAGGCCGCCTACTTCGGCGCGGTGCGCGAGACCGGCCTCGCGGTCGGCACCGTGGTCACCCTCGGCGCCGGGCCGGTGCTGATCGCCGTCGGGGCCCGGTACTGGATGGGCGAGCGCCTCGGCCGGGGCGGGTCCGTCGCCGTCGTGGGGGCGCTGGCCGGGCTGGCCGTCCTGGTGCTGGGCAGCGGGGCCGGGGAGGTGCGGCCGCTCGGCGTCGGCTGGGCGCTGCTGTCGGCCGCGGGGTACGCGGCGATGACCCTGCGGGCCCGGTGGCTCGGGCAGCGCGGGGCGGGCGGGGACCCGTTGGTCACCACCGTCTGGTCGGTGGGGGTGGGCGCGGTGTGCCTGCTGCCGCTCGCCGTGCTGGAGGGCATGGCGCCGCACGCCGCCGAACCGGGGCGGGTGCTCTGGCTGCTGGTGTACGTGGCCGTCGTGCCGACGGCCCTGGCGTACGCGCTCTACTTCACCGGGGCCGCCGCGGTACGGGCCGCGACCGTCTCCGTGATCATGCTGATCGAGCCGGTGAGCGCGGCGGCGATCGCGGTCCTGCTGCTCGGGGAGCGGCTGACCGGCGCCGTGGTGCTGGGCACCGTACTGCTGCTGACGGCGGTGGGGGCCCTGATCGCGGCGGAATCCCGCCGTCCGGCGGACGGGGCGGCCGGTGGTCCGGCGTCGCTGCCCGCCGCCGTGCGGCAGAGTCCTCAGAGCGCCGCGAGGTAGCCCGGGATGGCGATGCCGGGGGCCAGGTCCGCGGCGGGCACGGGGGTCCCGTATGCCGGGGCGACCGGGACCACGCCCGACCAGTAGGGCAGGTCCAGGTCCTCGGCGTCGTCGTTCGGGCCGCCGGTACGGATCTTCGCGGACACCTCGTTCAGGTCCAGGCGGATCACGGCGGTGGCCGCGAGCTCCTTGGCGTCGGCGGGCCGGGCGTCGGCGGAGCGGCCGGGCACCACCTGGTCGACGAGGGCGTCCAGGGCCATGCGGCACTCCGCCTCGTCGGTGACCTGGTAGGCCGTTCCCTGGACGACCACCGAGCGGTAGTTGAGGGAGTGGTGGAAGGCCGACCGGGCCAGCACCAGGCCGTCGACGTGGGTCACGGTCACGCAGACGGGCAGCCCCGGGTCCGCCTTGCCCGCGGCGAGCAGCGGGCGCGATCCGGTGGAGCCGTGGATGTACAGGGCCTCGCCGACCCGGCCGAACAGCGTGGGCAGGACCACCGGGGCGTCGTCGCGGACGAAGCCGAGGTGGCAGACGTACGCCTGGTCGAGTATCGAGTGCACCGTCTCGCGGTCGTAGCGGGCCCGGTCGCGGGAGCGGCTGGGGACCGTGCGGCCGGTGGGTTCGTAGGTGCCGGTCGACTCGGTGGCGGGCGTGGCAGCCATGATGGAAACTCCGTTGTACTAGTGCATACTTGTCTTTGTGCTAGAAGATTATCGGATCGTTGGGCGCCGCGCATCGGATATCGCGGCCAGTGTCGAAGCGGGCGTGGGCTCGGGCGCGCTCGCCCCCGGAACGCTGCTGCCGCCGATGCGGGAGCTGGCCGGTGTGCTGGGGGTGAACCCGAACACCGTGGCCGCCGCGTACCGGACCCTGCGCGAGCGCGGGGTCATCGAGACCGACGGGCGGCGCGGCAGCCGGGTGCGGCCCCGCCCGTCGAGCACGCCGCGGGACGCACCGCCGATGACCGTGCCGGCGGGCGTACGCGACATCGCGGCGGGCAATCCGGACGTGGCGCTGCTCCCCGCGCTCGACGGGGCGCTGGCCGCCGCCGCCCGGCGCTACGCGCAGGCGCCGACCCTCTACGGGGAGGATCCGGTCGTCCCGGACCTGGCGCGGCTCGCCCGCGCGGCCTTCGACGCGGAGGGGGTGCCGGCCGGGCCGGTCGCGGTCACCTCGGGCGCCCTGGACGGGATCGAACGGGTGCTGTCCGCGCACCTGCGGCCGGGGGACGCGGTCGCGGTCGAGGACCCGGGGTGGGGCAGCGTGCTGGACCTGGTCCCGGCGCTCGGGCTGCGGATCCTGCCGGTCGCGGTGGACGACGACGGCCCGGTGGCCGAGGCGGTGGCGGGCGCGCTGGCCGACGGGGCGCGGGCGCTGCTGGTGACCTCGCGGGCGCAGAACCCGACCGGGGCGGTGCTGGGCGAGGCGCGGGCGCGGGAGCTACGGGACGTGCTCGCCCGGTACCCCGAGGTGCTGCTGATCGAGGACGACCACGGCCACAGCTTCGTCGACCTGCCGTTGCGGACGCTGGGCGGCGTGACCCGGAAGTGGGCGCTGATCCGGTCCACGGCGAAGGCGTACGGGCCGGACCTGCGGCTGGCGGTGCTGACGGGTGACGAGGTGACGCTGGACCGGGTACGGGGGCGGCAGCGGCTGGGCCAGGGGTGGGTGAGCCGGCTGCTCCAGTACGCGGTCGTGGAGCTGTGGACCTCGGGGGCGGTGGACCGGGCCGCGGTGGCGCGCGCGTACGGGGTGCGGCGCGACGGGCTCGTCGAGGCCCTGCGGGAGCGGGGGGTGCGGGCGTACGGGCGGAGCGGGATGAACGTGTGGGTGCCCGTCGCCGACGAGACGGGGGCGGTGACCCGGCTGCTGGGCGCGGGCTGGGCGGTGGCCGCGGGGGCCCGCTTCCGCGTCGAGACGGGGCCGGCCGTGCGGCTGACGGTGTCACAGGTGGCGCCGGCGGAGGTACCGGGCCTGGCGGACGCGGTGGCGGCAGCGGTGCGGCCCGAGGCGTCGGGGGTCCGGTACGTCTGAGCGCGGGCCCCCGGCCCTGTGTCCTGGCGCTCCGCCCCGGACCCCGCGCCTCAAACGCCGACGGGGCTGGAACCGGCCCGGCCGGTGGCTCAGCCGGGCCTGCGGGCGCCGGGACGGGTCTGGGTGAGGGCGGCTCCGGCCAGGACGATCGCCGCGCCGACCGGGGTGTTCCAGTGCAGCTGTTCGCCGAGGACCAGGACGCCCGCCGCGGTGGCGATGACCGGGATGAAGTAGGTGACCATCTGGGCGGTGGTCGGGCCGACCTCCGTCACCAGGCCGTACTGCATCTGGAGTGCCATGCCGGTGCCGAGGGCGCCCAGCGCGACGACCGACAGGGTGGGCCAGAGCGGGAAGGATGCGGGGGCCGAGGTGAACAGGGCGCTGACGAGGCCCAGCTGGAGCGTGGAGACCAGCAGCTGGGCTCCGGTCAGGGCCACCGGGGAGCCGGGAACGGCCGCCAGCGTGCGGCGGACGTAGATCCAGCCGATGGGGTAGCAGAGCGAGGCCAGCAGGGCGAGCGCGGTGCCCTTGGCGTCGATGCCGGAGAAGCCCTGCCAGGCGCCGAGGACGATGAGCACGCCGAGGAAGCCCAGCCCCAGGCCCGCGAACCGGCGGCGCGTCGGGCGGTCCTCGGACAGGGCGACCATCGACAGGGCCATGCCCCACAGCGGGGAGGTGGCGTTGCAGATGCCGGCCAGGCTGGAGGGGATGCTCAGCTCCGCGTAGGCGAAGAGGGAGAACGGCGCGGTGTTGAGCAGGACCGCCGCCACCGCGAGGTGGCCCCAGGTGCGCCGCCCCCGGGGGAGCGGCTCGCGGCGGACCGCCAGCACGGCGACGAGGGCGAGCGCCCCGAACAGGACCCGGCCCAGGGCCACCTGGAACGGCGCGTACGCCTCCGTGCCCACCTTGATCAGCAGGAAGCTGAAGCCCCAGACCACCGAGAGGATCGCGAAGCGGACGCGCCAGTCCAGGCAGCGGACCCGGAGGCCCTCGCGGCCCCGGCGCACGGCCGGACGGGTGGCGGTGGGCGCGGGGGCGGGGGCGGGGGCGGTGCAGGACCCGACGCCGGGGGTGGTGGCGGCAGGAGCGGCTGCGGCGGCGGGGGCCGGGAGGGGTCGCCGGGGTGTGCTGGGTGCGCTCATGCCCCCCACTCTGCGGCTATCAACTTCGTAGGACAAGCGAGAGTTTTTGAGGGTGACGGCGTAGCATCGCTTACATGTTGAACCTGGAGCGCCTGCGCACCCTCGACGCCCTCGCCCGCCACGGCTCGGTCAGCGGCGCGGCCGACGGGCTCCACGTCACCACGTCCGCGGTGTCCCAGCAGATGGCCAAGCTGGAACGCGAGGTCGGTCAGCCCCTCGTCGCCAGGAACGGGCGCGGGGTCCGGCTCACCGACGCGGGCCGGCTGCTCGCCGATCACGCGGCCCGGATCATCTCCCAGGTGGAGCTCGCCCAGGCCGATGTCGAGGCCCAGCGGGGACGCGCCGTCGGCGAGCTGCGGATCGGCGCCTTCCCGACCGCGATGCGCGGACTGCTGCCGCGGGCCCTGTCCGCCCTGCGCACGGACCATCCCGAGCTGCGGGCCCTGGTGCGCGAGCAGGAGCCGGAGGTGAGCATGGCAGCCGTCGTACGCGGGGACCTCGACCTGGCCCTGGCCATCGACTGGCACAACAAGCGGATGCCGGTGCCCGCCGAACTCACCCGTACGCACCTGCTGGACGACTCCGTCGACATCGCGGTCCCGGCCGGCCACCGGCTGGCCGACCGCACCGAGGTCTCCCTCGCCGAATTCGCCGACGACGACTGGATCTCCTGGAACGAGGGCCAGTTCTGTCACGAGTGGCTCGTCTACACCCTGCGCGGTACGGGGACCGAGCCGCGGATCACCCACATCGCCGAGGAGCACCACACCCAGTTGTCCTTCGTGGAGGCCGGGCTCGGGGTCTGCGTGACGCCGAGGCTGGGGCGAGGTCCGGTGTCGGAGGGGGTCCGGCTCCTGCCGGTCTGCGATTTCGTACGCCGCCACGTGTACGCCGTCTGGCGGGCGGACGCCGACCGGCGGCCCTCCGTCCGGGCCGCCGTCGAGGCCCTGCGGCAGGCCGCCTCGGCGCAGTGACGGGAGTTCGACGACACTCCCCGGCTACAGCACTAGAGCTTGCGGAAGTCCCACGAGACGATCGACTCCGGCGTGAGGCGGATCCAGGCGTGCCGGCCGTCGTGCGGCATCTCCTCGATGCCGAAGTTCTTGACGGGGAAGATCCGTTCGGCCTCCGCCAGCTCCGGGCAGGGCTCGCCGGTGCGCGGGGCCTCGCCCACGAAGACGGCGCTGCCGGACAGTTCCACCCCGCGCAGTTCGTCGTAGGAATCGCCCGCGTCCACGACCACCGAGATCCGCGGGTCCTTGCGCAGGTCGGACCAGCGCCGGCTGCGCGTGATCGAGTACAGCCACAGCGAGGCCCCGTCCCAGGCGAACCACAGGGCGCCCACGTGCGGCCGCCCGTCCGGGGAGACGGTCGCCACCCGGCAGGTCCTCTGCTCGCGCAGGAAGGCGTCCACCTCGGCCTGGGTCATCATGATCCGGCGGCCGCGCCGCTGCCCCCGGTCCGTCCCGCCGCTCGGGTCCGTCCGGTCCGTCCGGCCGCTCGGGTCCGTCCGGCCGCTCGGGTCCGTCCGGTCCACGCGTGTCTCGTCCATCGGTCCTGCACCCCTTCACATCTGACTGTGTGTCAGGAATCATGAGGGCTCTTCCGACGCCACGCCAGGGGGAGCCATGCCGGACCTCGATCCCGCCACGACCGCGCTGCTCACCGTGGAGTGCCAGAACGGTGTCGTCGGAGAGGAGAGCGCGCTCCCGGAACTCGCCAAGGAGGCCCGGGACTCCGGGATGCTCGGCCGGATCGCCGCGCTGGCCGACGCCGCGCGCGGGGCCGGCGTACAGGTGCTGCACGCGGTCGCCGAGCGGCGGCCGGACGGGCTCGGGGCCAACACCAACGCGCGCCTGTTCCGCGCCGCGGGCAAGCTGCCCGTACGGCAGTTGACCGGGAGCCGGGCGGTGGAGGTCGCGGCCCCCATCGCGGTCGCCGGGCGGGACCTGGTCGTGCGCAGGCTGCACGGGCTCTCCCCGATGGCCGGAACCGATCTGGACGCCCTGCTGCGCAACCTCGGCATCCGCACCCTCGTGGTCACGGGGGTCTCCTCCAACATCGCGATCCCCAACACCGTCTTCGACGCCGTGAACCTCGGCTACCAGGTCGTCGTCCCGGCCGACGCCATCGCCGGAGTGCCCGCCTCCTGCACCGCCGAGGTGATCCGCAACTCCCTGGCGCTCGTCGCCACCATCACGACGGCCGAGGCCCTGCTTAAGCAGTGGGCTCCCGCGCGCTGACCCCCGTAACCTGGGCGGATGCTGTCCGAAGTGATCGCGACCCGCTATGTCACGCCCCTGCGTGAGGGCGGCTCGCTCCCAGGGATCGTCGAGGCCGACGACCTCGGTACCTACGTCATGAAATTCACCGGAGCCGGCCAGGGCCGCAAGACCCTGGTCGCCGAGGTCATCTGCGGCCGCCTGGCGCAGCGGCTGGGCCTGCGGGTCCCGCGGCTGGTCCAGATGCAGCTCGACCCCGTCATCGGGCTCGGCGAGCCCGACCAGGAGGTCCAGGAGCTGCTCAAGGCCAGCGGCGGGCTCAACCTCGGCATGGACTACCTGCCCGGCTCGATCGGCTTCGACCCGCTCGCGTACCAGGTGGACCCGGTCGAGGCGGGGCGCGTGGTCTGGTTCGACGCCCTGATCAACAACGTCGACCGGTCCTGGCGCAACCCGAACATGCTGGTCTGGCACGGGGACGTCTGGCTCATCGACCACGGCGCCACCATGATCTGGCACCACAACTGGCCCACCGCCCAGGCCGCGGCCGCCAAGCCCTACAACGCCTCCGACCACGTACTGGCCCCCGTGGGGCCGGACATCGAAGCCGCCGCAGCCGCGCTCGCGCCGCTGGTCACCGAGGAGCTGCTCACCGAGGTGGCGGCCGACGTCCCCGACGAGTGGCTGGTCGACGAGCCCGGCTTCGACTCCACCGACGCGCTGCGCCGCGCCTATGTGGAGGCGCTGCTGCCGCGCGCGGCCACGATCCACGAGAGGATCTCGATGGAGGCCGAGGTGAAGCCGCGGTCCGGACCGCCCGGCTGGCTCGCCGAACGCCTCGCCCCCCAGCCCCACCTGAAGAAGAGCGACAGCGAGTGATCAAGCGGGACGTGTTCGAGTACGCGCTGGTGCGCGTGGTGCCCCGGATGGAACGCGGCGAGTGTTTCAACGCGGGCGTGATCGTCTACTGCCGGGCGCACTCCTACGTCGCCGCGCGCACCCACCTCGACGAGGCGAAGCTCCTCGCGCTGGATCCGGAGGCGGATGTGGCCGGTGTGCGGGCTGCGCTGCGCGGGGTCGAGGGGTTGTGCAGTGGCGGCGCCGCGGCGGGGCAGGCGGCGGGTGACGACGCAGGCCGTCGCTTCCGCTGGCTGATCGCCCCGCGCAGCACGGTGGTGCAGCCGGGGCCGGTGCACACCGGCCTCACGGCCGATCCTGCGGCGGAGGTGGAGCGGCTGCTGGACCTGCTGGTCCGCTGACCGGGGGTCCGGCCGGTGGTCGGGTGCCGCGCCGCTGCGGGGGCTCCGCCCCCGGGCCCCCGCGCCTCAAACGCCGGCGGGGCTGGATTCGGCCCCCGCGCCTGTTGGCGGTGCTGGAATTGACCCGCGCGCCTCGAACGCCGGCGGGGCTGGAACCGGCCCGCGCGCCTCAAACGTTGGCGGGTTGGAATCGGCCCGCGCCGACTCGGACGGTGGCCGGGCCTGGTGGGCGTTGACACCGGGTGCCAGGGCTCCTAGCGTCTCCTCAGCTGAAGCTACTAAGCGGTTGCTCACCTCTGGGCGGCCGTCTCTCAAGGGCGAGGAGATCCAGCATGTCCACCACCGAGCAGCGCGTCGCGATCGTGACCGGGGCGGCCCGGGGCATCGGCGCGGCCACCGCCCTGCGCCTGGCCGCCGAGGGCCGCGCGGTCGCCGTACTGGACCTCGACGAGGCGGCCTGCAAGGACACCGTGGAGGCGATCACGGCGGCCGGCGGCAAGGCCCTGGCGGTCGGCTGCGACGTCTCCGACGGCGCGCAGGTGGAGGCGGCCGTCGCGCGCGTCGCGAGCGAGCTCGGCGCCCCGACCGTCCTGGTCAACAACGCGGGCGTGCTCCGCGACAACCTGCTGTTCAAGATGAGCGAGACCGACTGGGACACGGTCATGAACGTGCACCTGCGCGGCGCCTTCCTGATGTCGAAGGCCTGTCAGAAGTACATGGTGGAGGCCAAGTTCGGCCGCATCGTGAACCTCTCCAGCAGCTCGGCGCTCGGCAACCGCGGCCAGGCCAACTACTCCGCCGCCAAGGCCGGCCTGCAGGGCTTCACCAAGACCCTGGCCTTCGAGCTCGGCAAGTTCGGCGTCACCGCCAACGCCGTCGCCCCCGGCTTCATCGTCACCGAGATGACCGCCCAGACGGCCGCCCGCGTCGGCATGGGCTTCGAGGACTTCCAGGCGGCCGCCGCCACCCAGATCCCCGTACAGCGCGTGGGCCGTCCGGACGACATCGCCAACGCCATCGCCTTCTTCACCGGCGAGGCCGCCGGCTTCGTCTCCGGCCAGGTCATGTACGTGGCCGGCGGCCCGCTCAACTGACGAGCTCACGAGAGGCAGGGCGTACGGCATGACGTACAACGGCATCGACAGCGGCAAGGTCGCACTGATCACCGGGGCGAGCCGGGGCATCGGATACGGGATCGCCGAGGCGCTGGTCGCCCGCGGCGACCGGCTCTGCATCACCGGGCGCAACGAGGAGGCCCTCAAGGAGGCCGTCGAGCGGCTCGGCGCCGACCGGGTCATCGGGGTCGCAGGGAAGGCGCACGACGAGGCCCACCAGGCCGTCGCCGTGGAGCGCACGATGGAGGCCTTCGGCCGCGTCGACTTCCTGATCAACAATGCGGGCACCAATCCGGTCTTCGGTCCGATCGCGGACCTGGACCTCGGGGTCGCGCGCAAGGTCTTCGAGACGAACGTGATCTCGGCGCTCGGTTTCGCCCAGCGGACCTGGCACGCCTGGCAGAAGGAGAACGGCGGTGCGATCGTGAACATCGCCTCCATCGCCGGGGTCTCCGCCTCGCCCTTCATCGGCGCGTACGGGATCAGCAAGGCCGCCATGGTCAACCTGACCCTTCAGCTCGCCCACGAGATGGCTCCCGGGGTCCGGGTCAACGCGATCGCCCCCGCCGTGGTCAAGACGAAGTTCGCGCAGGCGCTCTACGAGGGCCGGGAGCAGGAGGCCGCGGCCGCCTATCCGCTCGGCCGCCTCGGGGTTCCGGAGGACATCGGAGGGGCCGCGGCATTTCTTACCTCCGCGCAAGCGGAATGGATCACTGGGCAAACTCTCATCGTTGACGGGGGAATGTTCCTCAATGCCGGAGTGCACTGACCGATAATCGGACGCATTTACCTCAAAAAGGGAGGCAAATGCGTACCGAATATGCACGGAACCGGTCAAGTGCCCCACGAAACTAACGCATTGGATTCGTGGGGCACTGCGGTAGGGTCTGCCGCACCCCTGGCTGATCGAGGAGCGTGCACGTGTTCAACCGGACCAGATGCCTGCAGATCACTGCGGCCCTTGCGTCCATATCCCTGCTCGCCGGATGCGGCCTGCTGTCGGAGGAAGACGACGGCGAGGCCAAGCGCATCGTCGTGGGCACGACGAGCGCACCGAGCACCCTCGATCCGGCGGCCGCATGGGACGGCTCCTGGGAGCTGTACCGGAACGTCTACCAGACCCTGCTGGCCTTCCCCACGGGCTCCACCAAGCCCCAGCCGGACGCCGCCCAGAGCTGCGAGTTCACCGACGCCGCGAACGCGGCCTACCGGTGCACCCTGCGCAAGGGCCTGAAGTTCTCCAACGGGGAGCCGCTCGACTCCAAGGCCGTCAAGCACTCCCTGGACCGGATCCGGACCATCGGTTCCAAGGTCGGCCCCAAGGACCTCTTCGGCAGCCTGGACAAGATCGAGGCCCCGGACGCGCTGACGGTCGTCTTCCACCTGAAGACCCCCGACGCCACCTTCCCGTACGTCCTCGGCTCGCCCGCCGCCTCCCTGGTCGCCCCCAAGGACTACCCCGCGGACAAGGTGCGCGGGGACGGCAAGGTGACCGGTTCCGGCCCGTACGTCCTGGATTCGTACAAGGAAGGCGCCGAGTCGGTCCTCAGCCGGAACGGCAGCTACACCGGCTTCGCCAACCGCCGTAACGACGCGGTGACCATCCGCTACTTCACCGACTCCACGAAGATGGTCTCCGCACTCAAGGGCAAGGAGATCGACGCCACCTACCGAGGCCTGTCCGCCCCGGAGATCAGGGACCTCCAGAGCCCCGAGTCGCACAACCAGGGCGTCCAGGTCGTCGAGAACGTCGGCGCCGAGATCCGCTACCTGGTCTTCAACCCCAAGGACCCGGCGGTCAACAAGCTCCCCGTCCGCCAGGCGATAGCCCAGATCATCGACCGCGGGGCCCTCGTCTCCAAGGTCTACCAGGGCACCGCCGAGCCGCTGTACTCGATGGTCCCCAAGGGCGTCGTCGGCCACAAGACGCCGTACTACGACCAGTACGGGCACGCGGACGTCGAAAAGGCCAAGAAGATCCTCAAGGACGCCGGGATCAACCAGCCGGTGGAACTGACCTTCTGGTACACCACCGACCGCTACGGCTCCTCCACCGCCGACGAGTTCACCGAGCTCAAGCGGCAGCTCGACGAGAGCAAGCTGTTCAAGATCACCTTGCGCAGTCAGCCCTGGAAGGCCTTCCAGGAGGGCTACAAGAACGGCGAGTACCCGATCTTCGGCCGCGGCTGGTTCCCCGACTTCCCGGACCCGGACAACTTCATCGCGCCGTTCGTCGGCAAGGAGAACGCGGTCGGCACCCCGTACGAGCCCGCCAACATCCTGAACGACCTGCTGCCCAAGACCCGCCGCGAGAGCGACCGGTCGGCCGGTGTCCGCGAGTTCGAACAGGCCCAGCAGACCTTCGCCCAGGACGTCCGGCTGCTGCCGCTGTGGCAGGGCAAGCTCTACGTCGCCGCGCGCGAGGACATCGCGGGCGGCGAGCGGGCGCTGGACCCGCAGACCGCCATGCAGATGTGGGAGCTGTACCGCAAGACCAGCTGGTAGCCGCTCCGGCGGCACGGGCGGTGGGGACGATTGTCAGTGGCCCCCGGTAGGTTCATAGCAGTTGCACGAACTTGTACCGGAGGTTGTCGCCGTGACCCAGATGCTGCCCGAGTCCTGGCTCCCCGTCCTCGGCGGGGAGCTGGACCAGCCCTACTTCAAGGAACTCACCGAGTTCGTCGAGAAGGAGCGGGCGAACGGGCCGGTCTACCCGCCCCGCGAGGAGGTCTTCGCGGCCCTGGAGGCCACACCCTTCGACCAGGTGAAGGTGCTGGTCCTCGGCCAGGACCCCTACCACGGCGCCGGCCAGGGCCACGGCCTGTGCTTCTCCGTGCGCCCCGGGGTCAAGACCCCGCCCTCGCTGCGCAACATCTACAAGGAGATGAAGGAGGAGCTCGGCCTGCCGGTCCCGGACAACGGGTACCTGATGCCGTGGGCCCGCCAGGGCGTCCTCCTGCTGAACGCGGTGCTCACCGTCCGCGAGGCCGAGCCCAACTCGCACAAGGGCAAGGGCTGGGAGAAGTTCACGGACGCGGTGATCCGCGCCGTGTCCGAGCGCCCCGACCCGGCCGTCTTCGTGCTGTGGGGCGCCTACGCCCAGAAGAAGATCCCGCTGATCGACGAGGAGCGGCACGTCGTCGTCAAGGGTGCCCACCCCTCCCCGCTGTCGGCCAAGAAGTTCTTCGGGTCCCGGCCCTTCACCCAGATCGACGCGGCCGTCGCCGCCCAGGGCCATGAGCCGATCGACTGGCGGATCCCGGACCTCGGCTGACGACCCACCGCGCCTCGGCGCCATTGCCGGTGCCTCCGGCTAACTTCTTGATGATCGGACCGGAGCAGGTCCGGCAGGACAAGCCGGAGGCCGCCTTGACGGAGCAGCAGGAGGCGTCGGAGGACGCCGTCATGACCAGGATCGGCCAGGCGGTCATCCTGCTGCACGCCGGGGACCGCGAGGAGGCCCGCAACCGGCTCGGCGAGATCTGGTCGGAGATCGGCGAGGAGGGCGACTCCCTGCACCGGTGCACGCTCGCGCACTACATGGCCGACGCCCAGGACGACCCCGCCGACGAGCTGGCCTGGGACCTGCGGGCCCTGACCGCCGCCGACGGGCTCCGGGACGCCCCCTCGGCGGAGCCGGAGCCGCACCTCGCGATGCGGGTGTTCTACCCGTCCCTGCACCTCAGTCTGGCCGCCGACTACGTCAAACTCCAGCGGCCCGAGGCGGCCCGGATTCACCTGGCGCGGGCCCGGGCGGCCACCGGGGCACTGTCCGACGACGGGTACGGGAACGGCGTACGGGCCGCCATCGCCCGGCTGGAGCGGCGCCTCGCCACGGAACCGGGCGGGGGCCCCAGGCCGTTCCCCGGGCAGTCCCCGTAGGGCCTCCACGGGCCCCCGAGGGCTCCCCGGGGGGTGACCTCGGGGGCCGTCAGCCTTCGCGGACGCCCGCGCAGATACGGGCCTCCGGGCTGTCCGGGTGCCAGCGTCCGTGCCGCCGCCCCAGCGCGCACACATCGGAGGGGCGCACCGGCAGCTCCCGCATCAGCTCGCGCGGAACCTCCGCCTCCTTCCTGGGACGGTGCGGCCGGCTACCCCGGTGCTCCACGGTGCGCTCGGACGGCTCCGCCGCTCCGGCGGCCCCGGGAACCGGCGGCGCGGCCTCGGCGGGCCGGACGGCCGCCTCGCGCGGGGTGTGCCCGGAGACCGGGGCTGCGGGGGCGGAGGGCGGCTGCCGGGCGGACAGCTCCGGCGCCGCCTCCAGCGCCTCCAGAGCGGGCGCCTGGACGACCACCGGCAGGCTTCCCGGTCCGCCGCGCGGCCCGTGCTGCGGCGGCGCCCCGGACGAGGGGGCGCCCGCAGGGTGCGCGGGGCCGGCGCTCACATTCACACAACCGGAGACGGCCGAAACGGCACAGGCGACTCCGAGCAGCAGCGTTGTCGTGGTTCGGGTTGGATGCACCCGTGCAACTCTGCTGCGTGCGCACCCCGTTGCGAAAACCCGCGGCCGATATTCACCCCGCACGGGTGACGTGGGGGACGTGTCCGGCCGATCGGCCCGGGCCGGTCCGGCCCGATCGGACGGACCGCCCTCACTCGCCCGTGGCGCCGTCGATCTGCTCGCGCAGCAGGTCGGCGTGGCCGTTGTGGCGCGCGTACTCCTCGATCATGTGGTGGTACACCCAGCGCAGGCTGAACACCTCGCCGCGGTGGTGGCTCGCGGAATCCGAACGGAGGTCCAGCGCATGGCCCTTCACTGCCTGACGCGCCAGCTCGGTCTCGGTCTGCCACACCTGCTCGGCCCGGGCCCAGGTGGCCGTGTCGGTGAAGTGGAAGTCGCCGTCCGGGTCCTCGCTCGTGCAGTACAGCTCGGGGAGGTCCTCGCCCGCCATGATCTCCCGGAACCAGTACCGCTCCACCTCCGCCAAGTGCCGTACGAGGCCCAGCAGACTGAGTTCGGACGGGGCGAGCGGGGTGCGGCGCAGCTGCTCGTCGTCGAGCCCCTCGCACTTCCAGGCCAGGGTGGCGCGGTGGTAGTCGAGCCAGCCCTCCAGCATCTCCCGCTCGTCGGCGGTGGTGGAGGGTTCGGTGCGGTGTGATCCGGAACTGGTGGTCATGGGGTCCATCTTCGGCGAACCACACCCCTGCCACCAGGGATTATGCTGCGAGCGTCCCACAAGGAACGTACGAGCAACGCACCAGGAGGCTCCCGGTGAAGGTCGGCTGCATCGGACTCGGCGACATCGCGCAGAAGGCGTACCTGCCCGTCCTCACCACCCGCCCGGGAGTGGAGCTGCACCTGCAGACCCGTACCCCGGCCACACTGGAGCGGATCGGCGAGATCCACCACGTCCCGACCGGGCGCCGGCACACCGATCTCGACGCGCTGCTCGCCGAAGGCCTCGACGCGGCCTTCGTGCACGCCCCGACCGCCGTCCACCCCGAGATCGTCACGCGGCTGCTGGAGGCCGGCGTTCCGACGTACGTGGACAAGCCGCTCGCCTACGAGCTCGCCGACTCACGGCGGCTGGTGGAACTGGCCGAGGAGCGCGGGGTGTCGCTGGCCGTCGGCTTCAACCGCCGTCACGCGCCCGGCTACGCGCAGTGCGCCGACCACCCGCGCGAACTGATCGTCATGCAGAAGAACCGGGTCGGCCTGCCGGAGGACCCGCGCACGCTGGTGCTGGACGACTTCATCCACGTCGTCGACACCCTGCGGTTCCTCCTGCCGGGGGAGGCCGACCACATCGACGTCCGAGCCGTGGTGCGCGAGGGGTTGATGCACCAGGTGGTGCTCCAGATGTCCGGCCGGGACGGCGGGGGGTTCACCGCGCTCGGCATCATGAACCGGCTGTCCGGCTCCACCGAGGAGATCCTGGAGGTCTCCGGCCAGGACACCAAGCGGCAGGTCGTCAACCTCGCGGAGATCATCGACCACAAGGGCCAGCCGACTGTGCGGCGGCGCGGGGACTGGGTGCCGGTCGCCCGCCAGCGGGGCATCGAGCAGGTCGTCGACGCCTTCCTGGAGGCCGTCGGGACCGGCAAGACCCTCAGCGCCCGGGACGCCCTGCTGACCCACGAACTGTGCGAGCGGGTGGTGCGCTCGGCCCTGGACCAGGCCTCCTGAGCGAGCGGGACCCCGCCACCGCGCAGTAGGCGGCCAGGGCCGCCAGGGCCGCGGCCACCGGCCAGTCCCCGAAGCGGACGTACGGGGTCGTGCCGCGGGCCAGCGGGACCTCGTACACGGCCGCGGTGCTCGCCGAGGTGGGCAGGGCGGCGCCGATCCGGTCGCCGGAGGGGCCGTGCACCGCGCTGATGCCGGTGAGGGTGGCGTGCACCATCGGGCGGCCGCTCTCGGCGGCCCGGAGGGCGGCCAGTGAGGCGTGCTGCGCCGGGGCCCAGCTGTCCTGGAAGGTGGAGGTCGCCGACTGGGCGACGAGCAGGCCGGCCCCCTCGCGGGTCAGGTGCCGGCCCATGTCGGGGAAGGCCGACTCGAAGCAGACCAGCGGGCCGACGCGCACGCCCGCGGGCAGGTCCATGACCACGGGTGCGGCGCCGCGCATGCGGTCCTCGCCGGCCGCCTTGCCGACGGAGGTGGCCCAGCCGAGCAGGGCGCGGGCCGGTACGTACTCGCCGAAGGGGACGAGCCGCATCTTGTCGTACCGCTCGCCGATGGGGCCCAGGGGGCCGACGAGCACCGAGCTCTTGTAGATCCCCGGGCGGTCCGAGCGGCGCGCGTCGACGTTCACCAGCAGCGGGGCCCCGACGTCCGCCGACAGCGAGGCCAGCCGCCGGGCCAGGTCCGGACGCGCGGTCAGGTCCGCGCCGACGCTGCTCTCGCCCCACACCACCAGGTCCACCGCCTGCCCGGCGCCGGTGTTGGTGCCCGTGCCGGTGTTGGTGTCCGTCCCCGCTTCGGCTCCCGCTCCGGCCAGGGCGCGGGTCAGGCGCTCCCCGGTGGCGAACCGGCGTTCCACACTGTCCTGGCCCGCCACCGGACCCGGCTGGACGACGGCCACCCGGAGCGTGCCCGACACCTCCGGCCGCGGCGCCCACAGCCACACCACCCCCGTCAGAACCGCGCAGCCCGTCACCCCGGCCACCGCGGGGACCCGCGCCCCCGGCACCGCGAGCAGCAGCACCAGCGCGCAGTTCACCGCGACCACCACCAGGCTCACCAGCCACACGCCGCCCACCGAGGCGAGCCGCAGCGCGGGCGGCACCTGCCACTGGCTCGCCCCCAGCAGCCCCCACGGCCCGCCCAGCCCCTGCCAGGACCGGGCCAGCTCCGACAGCAGCCAGCCCGCCGGTACGAGGACCAGCGCGGCCCCCGCCCGCCCCGCCGTCGGAACCCCGCCGAGCAACTCCCGCACCAGCAGGGCCCAGGGGATCCAGAGCAGGCCCACCAGGGCGGCCACCGGCAGCAGGAACACGTGCAGGCTGGGCAGCAGCCAGTGGTGGACGGCCACGATGAACGCGGCGCCGCCGAGCCAGCCCTCCAGGGCCGCGCGCCGCCCGGTTGCGGCCGACCTCAGCAGCAGCATCCAGGGCACGAGGGCGACGTAGGCGAACCACCACAGGGCGGGGGCGGGGAAGGCGAGGGCGGGCAGCGCCCCGCAGCCGAGCGCGGCCACCGGGCGCCACCGCGGGGACCCTCCGTCGCGAACCGGGACCATGGCACGCCTCCGCTTCCAGTGTGGCAGTGTCGGACGGACCGGGCGGGCCCGGTCACACCGAGACGTGGCGCCACTTCTCGTGCACGGTGACGCGCGTCAGCCGCCAGCCGTCGGGGGTGCGCGCGAGGAGGAAGGTGTAGCGGCCGGCGGCGACGAAATTGGGCGCGGTGGGAGCCCCGGCAGCCCCGCCGTCCTCCGGGCGGGCCTCCTTCGGTCCGGCCAGCCGCATCGGGTTGAGGAAGTCGGCCTGCACCTCGGCGCGGTCGCCGGGGGACCCGCCCAGGTCCTCCAGCCGGATCAGCCGGTTGACGACCAGGTGCTGGCGCACCGGGAACAGCTTCATGGTCTCCGCGAGCCAGTCGGCGACCTCCCCGGCGGGACCCTCGATCCCGCCCGCCGAGCTGTAGTCGGCCCTGCCCCCTGCGGTGAACAGGGCGCGGTACGCCGCCCAGTCGCCGTCGTCCACGGCCACCGCGTACCCCGTGACCACCTCGTCGACGGCCAGCCGGTCCATTACGGTCGCGAGGTCCACACGCTGCGTCATCGGGTCAGTGTGGGGCTGCGGGAGGCCGACGCCAAGGGGCCGGTCCCGACGGGCGCGCCGAAAACGGCCGGCGCCGGCCCGTCAGAGACCGGAATACGACTCCCGCTGCCGGACCACGACGAGGAACGCGTCGCTGTCCAGGTCCATCACCACCTCGGCCTGGACACCCTCCCGCATCCGCTGCGCCGCGTACTCCTCGGCGGGCCAGCTTCCTCTCGGACTTCCGGCCGGAAAACGCTCCAGCACCACTCGACCCATTGGGACACCCCCTGCTGCTTGCCTTCAGGTCTCTCCGGGCACAACGACGCAAAAGCCGCCCGGGAACGTTCCCGGGCGGCCTGCGGTGCACGCGAAGCGGTGCTGCCGTGTCGGTCAGGCTAGGAGCCGGACTCGCCCGCGTGCGGGCTCAGCACGTCCGTGCCGATCAGCACGAACAGCAGGATGCCGAGGAGGATCCGGTAGATCACGAACGGCATGAAGCTCTTCGTCGAGATGAACTTCATGAACCACGCGATCACCACGTAGCCCACGAAGAAGGCGATGACCGTCGCGAAGATCGTCGGACCCCAGGAGATGTGACCCGGGTTCTCGACCACGTCCTTGATCTCGAACGCACCCGAGGCCAGCACGGCGGGGATGGCGAGGAGGAAGGAGTAGCGCGCCGCGGCCTCACGGGTGAAGCCCAGCAGCAGACCGCCGGAGATCGTCGCACCGGACCGGGAGACGCCCGGGATCAGGGCCATCGCCTGGCAGAGACCGAAGATCAGACCGTCCTTGACGCCCAGCTCGCCCAGCGTCTTGCGCTCGCGGATCGCGCGGTGCCGGCCGCCCTCCTCGTCGCGGGCGGCCAGCCGGTCGGCGATACCGAGGACGATGCCCATCACGATGAGGGTGGTGGCCGTCAGCCGCAGGTCACGGGCCGGGCCCACGATCGCATCCTTGAACACGAGGCCGAGGACACCGATCGGGATCGACCCGACGATCACCAGCCAGCCCATCTTCGCGTCCTGCTCGGAACGCAGCGACCTGGTGTACAGGGAACGGAACCAGGTGGAGACGATCCGCGCGATGTCCTTGCGGAAGTAGATCAGCACGGCGGCCTCGGTGCCGATCTGGGTGATGGCGGTGAAGGCCGCTCCGGGATCGTGCCAGCCGGCGAACGCCGCGGTCAGCCGCAGGTGGGCGCTGGAGGAAATCGGGAGGAACTCCGTAAGCCCCTGGACGAGACCGAGGATTAGGGATTCGAACCAGCTCATGTCGGGGTGCGCTCGTCCTTGTGATCGTCGGGCAGTTCGCGTCCGATGCTAGGGCCCGTGCGAGGTGCCGCTGACCACAGGGGGGTGCTGGGGCATCAGTTCGTACGCCGTGACGGGTGTTCGAGGCGGTGCCAGGCGGTGCCGTTTGCGCCAGGCGACGGCTCCGCCGACCGCCATGGAGACGGCGATGAACCCGAACGAGGCCAGGAAGGCGGGCGATCCGGGGGAGGAGGAGCTGGCCCCCGCGATCACGTAGGCCGCGGTGTTCGGGATGACGCCCAGCCCGGTGGCGAGCAGGAAGGGGGACCAGCCGCAGCGCGAAACCGCCGCGCAGTAGTTGGCCACCACGAACGGCACCCCGGGGAAGAGTCGCGCTGCGAGCATCGAGCGGAAGCCGTGCCGGCTGAGCTGGCCGTCGGCCGCTGCCAGCCAGCGCCCGCGCAGGAACGGACGCAAAGCCTCCTGGCCCATGACCCGACCCAGACCGAAGGTGATGCCCGCGCCCAGTACCGAGCCGCCGACTGCCGCCACCAGGCCGAACTGGGTGCCGAAGAGGGCGCCCGCCGCCAGGTTCAGCAGGGGGCGCGGCACGAAGGCCGCCGTGCACACCCCGTACGCGGCCGCGAACAGCACCACCGCGGCACCGACCGGCAGCCCCGCCGGCCAGCCCTCCGAGAGGAGGCGCTGCGGCTCGAACAGCAGCACGCACCCCCCGGCTGCGACCAGCAGCACGACGAGCAGCGACAGCCGGGCGCGCGGCGCGAGGAGGAGGGACATTCCGGGAGGGTAACCGAGGTATGCGGCATCGCGCCGTAATCTGGGCCTCACCCGGGAGAACCCGGGGCGACGCCCGGGTCCGCGCGTGGTGACCGGGGTCACGCCCCGCCCCGCCCGCGCCACCCGACCCGCCCACCGCGCCCGCCGGACCCGTCGCCCGGCCGCGCGGCGCGCAAGAACCGCCGGGCGGACGGAAATTCGGTCGACGCGCCACGGACCGTCCGGCAGGATCAGGGGCATGTCCCGGTACGCCTTCCCCGCAGCGCCGTCCGCAGTCGCGGACGCGCCGAAGGCTGCCGCATTCGAGGGCGCACCCGCCTTCGCCGCATTCGGCGGCGCACGAAGCTGACCCTTCCCGGATCGTCCGGCGGACCCCGCAGGGGGAGGGTCGGTTCGGTTCAGGGGTCCCGTTCCAGCTTCGAGCAACGGGAAATCATCATGGCCAAGACGGCCTTCGTGCGGACCAAGCCGCACCTCAACATCGGCACCATGGGGCACGTCGACCACGGCAAGACCACCCTCACCGCCGCCATCACCAAGGTCCTCGCCGAGCGCGGCGGCGCCTCCTTCGTACCGTTCGACCGGATCGACCGGGCCCCCGAGGAGGCCCGGCGCGGGATCACCATCAACCTCACCCACGTCGAGTACGAGACCGACACCCGGCACTACGCCCACGTGGACATGCCCGGTCACGCGGACTACGTCAAGAACATGGTCACCGGCGCCGCACAGCTCGACGGGGCGATCCTCGTCGTCTCCGCGCTGGACGGGGTCATGCCACAGACGGCCGAGCACGTGCTCCTCGCCCGGCAGGTCGGCGTCAACCACATCGTGGTGGCGCTCAACAAGGCCGACGCGGGGGACCCGGAGCTGACCGACCTGGTCGAGCTGGAGGTCCGCGAGCTGCTCACCGCGCACGGGTACGGCGGGGACACCGCGCCGGTCGTACGGGTCTCCGGGCTCGGGGCGCTGGAGGGCGACCCGCGGTGGACCGGGGCGGTCGAGGCGCTGCTGGACGCCGTGGACACGTACGTGCCGATGCCGGTGCGGTACACGGACGCGCCGTTCCTGCTGCCGGTGGAGAACGTGCTGACCATCACCGGGCGCGGGACCGTCGTGACCGGCGCCGTCGAGCGGGGCGGCGTACGCCTCGGCGACCGCGTCGCGCTCCTGGGCGGCGACGGCGAGCAGATCGAGACGGTCGTCACCGGGCTGGAGACCTTCGGGAAGCCGATGGAGTCCGCCGAGGCCGGGGACAACGTCGCGCTCCTGCTGCGCGGGGTCCCGCGCGACGGAGTGCGCCGCGGGCACGTGGTGGCCGCGCCCGGCAGCGTGACGCCCACACGGCGCTTCACCGCGCAGGTGTACGTGCTCTCCGGGCGCGAGGGCGGCCGTACGACACCGGTCGCCAGCGGATACCGCCCGCAGTTCTACATCCGCACCGCCGACGTGGTGGGGGACGTGGACCTGGGCGAGGCCGGGGTGGCCCGGCCGGGGGAGACGGTCACGATGACCGTCGAGCTCGGACGGGACGTGCCCCTGGAGGCCGGACTCGGCTTCGCGATCCGTGAGGGCGGGCGGACCGTCGGCGCGGGCACGGTGACCACCGTGCTCGGCTGATCAGGTTCCTCGCCGAGGCCCCCGACAGGGGCCCCTGTGTGGTGACGGCGGCCGGGCTGCGTCAGACTGCCGTCACCACGGGCGAGCGCGGAAGGCGGGCCAGGATGAGCGGCGAAACGGCACTGGTACTGGGCGGCGGCGGGCTGACCGGCATCGGCTGGGAGTGCGGGATCCTCTACGGACTCGCCCGCGCGGGCGTCGACCTGGCCGCCGCCGACCTCGTCGTCGGCACCTCCGCCGGTTCGGTGGTCGGCGCCCAGCTGACCTCCGGACTGCTCACCCCGCAGGAGCTGTACGAGCGCCAGCTCGGCGACGCCGAGGGGGAGAGCGCGGCGCGGCTCGGGGCCGGGCTGCTCGCGCGGTACGCGCTCGCCATGGTCCGCTCGCGGGACCCGAAGTCCTACCGGCAGCGGGTCGGCGCCATGGCTCTGGCCGCCCGCACCGCCGAGGAGGCGGAGCGGCGCCAGGTGCTGGAGGCCCGGCTCGTCTCGCACCAGTGGCCCGAGCGGCGGCTCGTCGTCACGGCGGTCGACGCGCACACCGGTGAGCCGGCCGACTTCGACCGGGAGAGCGGGGCCGGGCTGGTCGACGCGGTGTCCGCGAGCTGCGCGGTCCCCGGGGTGTGGCCGCCGGTCACGGTCGGCGGGCGGCGGTTCATCGACGGAGGCGTCCGCTCCGCCACCAATGCCGACCTGGCCGCCGGCCACGCCCGCGTGGTGATCCTCGCCCCGCTCGCCCTCGGCTCCGGGCTCGTCCCCTCGCCCGCCGCGCAGGCCGCCCGGCTGCGCCAGGCGGGGGCGCGGGTGCTGGTGATCACCCCGTCGGCGGAGGCGCGCAAGGCGTTCGGCCGCAACGTCCTGGACCCGGCCCGCCGGGATCCGGCCGCGCGGGCGGGCCTGGCGCAGGCCGCCGCGCACGCCGCCGAGGCGGCCGCCGTCTGGTCGGGCTGAGAACGGCCCGACAATGGTGGGGTGAGCGACGAACAGATCCCGGTGATCCGGGACGTGGGCCAGGGCACCGCCAAGCTGATGCCGGACGTGGACCGGGAGCGGGCCTGGCTGCTGACCGTGGACGGCGCTCCGCAGTCGTACGTGGACCTGGACGAGCCGGAGCACCTGGAGTTCGAGTACGTACGCCGCCTCGCGCACGTCCTGGACTGCGCGGCCGAACCGGGGCGCCCGCTGGACCTGCTGCACCTGGGCGGCGGCGCGCTGACCCTGCCGCGCTACGCGGCGGCTACCCGCCCCGGCTCCCGCCAGACGGTCGTCGAATTCGACGCCGCCCTGGTGGAGCTGGTCGCCGAGCACCTGCCGCTGCCCGGGGGCTCCGGGGTCACGGTGCACGCCGCCGATGCCCGGGCCTGGCTGGAGGCGGCGCCCCCGCGGAGCGCGGACGTGGTGGTGGCCGACGTGTTCGGCGGCTCGCGGGTGCCGGCGCAGCTGACCTCGGTGGAGTACGCCCGCCAGGCGGCGCGGGTCCTGCGGCCCGGCGGGCTGTACGCGGCGAACCTGGCCGACGGGGCCCCCTTCGGCTTCCTGCGGTCGCAGCTGGCCAACTTCGGGGCGGTGTTCGGAGAGCTCGCGCTGATCGCCGAGCCGTCGGTGCTGCGGGGGCGCCGCTTCGGCAACGCGGTCCTGCTGGCCTCGGACGCACCGCTGGAGGTGGCCGCGCTGGCCCGGCGGTGCGCCGCCGACGCGTTCGCGGCCCGGGTGGAGTCCGGGGACTCGCTGGCCCGGTTCATGCGGGGCGCCCTGCCGGTGGCCGACGCCGACGCCGAGCCCTCCCCGGCGCCGCCGGAGGGCGCGTTCAGCCTGGGGTGACACCGTCCGGAGCGCCGTGGCCGGCGGCGACGAGGGGGCCGGCTCCGGCCGGGCCGGGTGCGCCGGGCCCGGCCGGGACCGCCTTGGCGGGTGCCTTGCGGGTCATCCGGCGGACGTCGGGGACCAGCAGGACCAGCGCGGTGACCAGGACGACCAGGGCCGCGCAGCCCCACAGGGCCGGGGTGCGGCCGAAGGCGGATTCGGCCGGGCCCGCCAGGGCGGTGGCGAGCGGGAGCATCGACACCGAGCCGAACCAGTCGTAGGCGGAGACCCGGGAGAACTTCTCCTCCGGGATCTCCTGGTGCATGGTCGTCATCCAGCTCACGCCGAACACCTCGATCGCGGCGCCGCTGACGAACATCACCGCGCACAGCCCCCACACCGGCAGGGGCACGGCCAGACCTGCGGAGGGCAGAGCCAGCGGGAACACGCACAGGGTGCCGACCAGCAGCAGCCGACGGGGTTTCCACAGCATCATCAGGACGGCTCCGGCGAGGGTGCCGATCCCGAAGAAGGCCAGGGCGAGGCCCCAGGGGGCGGGCCCGCCCAGCCGGTCCCGGGCGACGAGGGGACCGTAGACCGCTTCGGCGGCGCCGACGACGGCGACCACGACGGAGAACTGGAGCACGATGCTCCACAGCCACGGGCGGGTGCGGAACTCCACCCAGCCCTCGCGCAGGTCGGCCAGCAGTCCGCCGCCCCCCGTCCGCTCGGGGATGTGGCCGACGTCGAGGAAGGCGCGCAGGGCGCCCGCGACCGCGAAGGCCGCCGCGTCCACGGCCAGCACCCAGCCCGGGCCGATCGCTGCGATCATCGCCCCGCCGAGGGCCGCGCCGCCGATGCCCGCGCCGTTCATCGCCATGCGGAACAGCGCGAAGGCGCGGTTGGCGTGTTCGCCGGAGACGGTGGACAGGAGCATGCCCTCGGCCGCCGGGTTGAAGAAGGCGGTACCGGTGCCGCAGAGCGCGGTCAGCAGCATCATCTGCCACAGCTGCGGGTCCCCGGTGAGGACGAGCAGGGCGAAGGCCGCCTGCGAGACGCAGTTGAGGGCGTTGGCCGCCACCATCACGCGGTGGCGCGGGAGCCGGTCGGCGACGGCCCCGCCGATGAGGAGGAACAGGACGAGCGGGAGCGTACGGGCGGCGGCCACCAGGCCGACGTCGCCGCCCGACCCGCCGGACTCCAGAACGGCGAAGGCGGCCGCGATGAGAGCGCCGTGGCTGCCGAGGTTCGTCACCACCGCCGCGCCCGTCAGCAGGCTGTAGTTGCGGCCGGCCCAGGCCGGCCGGCGGCGTGCGGGCTCACGGGGGGAGGCGGTGGGGGAAGGGCTCACGCCCGGACTATCCCCGTCCCGGGCCGGGAATCCAAACGGATTTCCGGCCCGGGCCCGGGATGTGGTGGAGATCAGCCGCCGGTGAGGCGGACCGAGCTCACGATCTTGTCGTAGGTCTCCTGCGTGACCTCACCCTGGACACCGACCCGGCTGTGGAGGATCCAGCTGGAGAAGTCGCCGTTGGTGGTCTTGAAGCTGAAGGCCATGGACCGGCCGTCGGAGGAGCACTTGTTCTCCTTCGGCAGGCCGGAGGCGGTCGCCGTGGCCACGTGCCCCTTGAGGCCCGAGGAGGAGGTGAACTCCTTGGCCTCGGAGACCTTGATGCTCTCCTTCGGAGCCTTCTGCGCGTAGGCGCCGACGACCCAGCTGGCGGCCGCGTTACGCGAGGCCTCGCCCGTGTCCTTGGCGCCCTGGGCACCCTTGGTGCCGGTGCCCGCCAGGCCGTAGGTCTCCTCGCTGCCGTTCTTGTCGGAGTCGAACTTGCACCAGTCCTCCTTGAGGTAGGCCGGTGCGGACATGCTGACGAACGGGCTGCCGTCGTTCTTGGTCTCGTCCTCGAAGCCGGTGATGACGCCCGAGCCGGCGACGTTCCACTCCGGCGGGACGTCGAAGGCGGTGCCGTACTTGGGGTTGATGACCACCTTCCAGCCCGGGATGACGGGCTTGACGTCCTCGCCGCCGCGCGGGTTCGCGCTGCTGCCGGACGGGGCGGGCGCCGAGGAGGAGGGCGGAGCGGAGGAGGCGGCCGGCTTGTCGTTCGCCTCGGTGTTCTTCTTGTCGTCCCGGGTCAGCACGAAGGCGCCGGTGGCGGCGGCCGTCACGACGACCGCCGAAGCCGCCACGATGGCCACGGTCTTGGTCGCGAACGGGCTCCCGCCACCGCCCTGAGGCGGCTGGGGCTGCTGGGGCTGGCCCCAGGGCTGGACGGGGGGAACGGTCGGAGGCTGCTGGTATCCCGGCTGCTGCGGGTACCCGTAACCGGGCTGCTGCTCGCCGTATCCCGGCTGCTGGTGGTACGGGTTCGGCTGCCCCGGCTGTCCCGGCTGCTGTGCGTACGGGTTCTGTTGCGCGTCCTGGGGGTTGTTCCCGCCCCCGGGCGGCTGCTGCTGTCCTGGCCACATGGCCGGTAACGATAGTGGGAGAGGGCCCCGGGAGCCACGGCCGCCCCCGGCAAGGCTCTGGCCAAGGGTGTGTACTCGCGGGTAACATCGCGCGTCATGAGCGCAGACCAGATGAACGTGGGCGAACTGCTCGCCGCTACCGTGCCGATGGCCCGGACCCTGAACCTCCAGTTCCTGGAGACCACCCCCGAGCGCGCGGTCGTCCGGCTGCCGGACCAGCCCGACTACCACAACCACGTCGGCGGCCCGCACGCCGGCGCGATGTTCACCCTCGCCGAGTCCGCGAGCGGCGCGATCGTCCTCGCCGCCTTCGGCGACCAGCTCTCGCGCGCCGTACCCCTGGCCGTCAAGGCCGAGATCGGCTACAAGAAGCTGGCCAAGGGCGTCGTGACCGCCACCGCCACCCTCGGCCGCCCGGCGGCGGAGGTCGTGGCCGAACTCGACGCGGGCGGCCGCCCCGAATTCCCGGTCACCATCGCCATCCAGCGCGAGGACGAGGCCGTGACGGGCGAGATGACCGTGGTCTGGACCCTGCGCCCCAACGCGTAACCGCCGGCCCGCGGCGGCGGACATACCGAGGTGGCCGAGGCCCCCGCCCCCGAGGGGCGGGGGCCTCGGTGCTGTCCCGCCGCTGCTTCGGTCGAGGACCGGGACCCGGTCCGGGCAGGTACCGGATAGAGTCCCCGGACGACGATGGAGGGGGTACGCGTGGCCAAGGTCAACATCAGCCTCGACGCCGAGCTCGTGGTCGAGGTGATGGTCCTCGCGGGGGTCGGCTCGCCGCAGGACGCGGTGGAGGCCGTCGTACGGGACTACATCGCGCGCGGCCATCGCACGGAGGCGCGGGTCCAGCGCCAGGACGAGGCCCGGCGCGACGCCGACAGCGTGCCGCCCCCGCCGCAGGGCTGAACCTCGGCGCCCCGGTGGCGCGTCTGAACGGGCCCGGCGGGCCCGCGGCGCACAGTGGGCGGGGGAGCGGGCCGGCGCGGGCCCGCTCCCGCCGGCCCACACCGCAGGGAGCGTCCATGAGCCAGGCCGTGTCCAGACGTACGGCCATGCGGCTGCTCGGAGCGGTGGGCGCGGCCCTCGGCACGGGCGGCTGCGTGGCCACCGTGCCGCCGGACGCGGCGCTCCGCGGGGCCTCGCCGACGGCCCCCACGGCGCCCCCGCCCGCCGCCGGGCCCGGGAGCGCGGCCCGGGTCGACGCCCTGCTGGAGCGGCTCACCCTGGAGGAGAAGACCGCCCTGCTGCACGGCGCCCAGGACCCGGCCCCGCTCGGCCAGGCCGGCTACCTGCCCGGCGTACCGCGGCTCGGCATCCCGGCGCTGCGGCTCGCCGACGGGCCCGCCGGCGTACGGGTCGCGGCAGCCGCCACCGCCCTGCCCGCGCCGGTCCTGCTGGCCTCCGCCTTCGACCCGGCGCTGGCCCGCGAGTACGGCCGGGTCATCGGCCGCGAGGGCCGCGCCCTGGGCCAGGACATCCTGCTGGCGCCCATGGCCAACCTCATCCGCACTCCGTACGCCGGGCGGAACTTCGAGACCTTCGCCGAGGACCCGCGCCTCACCGCCGACCTCGTCGCCGCGGTAGTCCGGGGCATCCAGGACGAAGGGCTCGTCGCCGCCGTCAAGCACTACGCCCTCCACAACCAGGAGCAGGGCCGCGACACCGTCGACGTGACCGCCGCCGAGCAGACCCTGCGCGAGACCGAGCTGCGGGGCTTCGAGGCCGCCGTGGCCGCCGGAGCGGGCGCGGTGACGACCGCGTACAACAAGGTCGACGGCGTCCACGCCGGCGAGAACGAGCCGCTGCTCGGCGAAGTGCTGCGGGACGACTGGGGGTTCGACGGCTGGGTGATGTCCGGCCGGGACGCCACCCACAGCACGGTCGCCGCCATCGGCGCCGGCCTCGACATGGAGATGCCCGCCGGAACCCACTTCGGGCGCCCGCTGCGCGAGGCCGTGCGCGGTGGCTCCGTACCCGAGGAGAGCGTCGACCTCGCCGTACGCCGCGTCCTCGGCACCCTGGACCGCTTCGGGCTGCTGGACGCCCGCCCCGCGCGGCGGCCCCCGCGCGACGCCGCCGCCGGGGCCCGGATCGCCCGCACGGTGGCCGCCGCCGGCGCGGTGCTGCTGCGCAACGAGCAGGAGACCCTGCCGCTGACCGGCGCGGCCGCCCGCTCGATCGCCGTCATCGGGCCCACCGGCCAGGTGCCCTTCGTCAGCGGCGGCGGCAGTGCGCACGTGGTCCCGGACGCCGCGGCCGGCCCGCTCGCCGCCATCCGGCAGCGCGCCGGCAACGGCTCCACCGTGCGCTACGCCCTCGGCGAGGACCTCTACGGACGGCCCCTTCCCCCGCGGCTGCTGACCCCGCCGGCCGCCCTCGACGACCACCGGGTGGACGCGGGGCGCGGCTGGAGCCACGAGGGGGAGTTCCGCCTCGCGGCGGACGACGAGTGGACCCTGCTCGTCCACTACACCGGGCAGCGGCCCAGCGTCCGTCTCGACGGGGAGGAGCTGTTCCCCGTCCGGCAGGGGGCCGCCGAGTACTTCGCGGGCGGACTGCTCGCCGCCGCGCCCGACGGGATGACGGTCCGCCGCCGCACCCTCGCGCTCAAGGCGGGCACCCACCGGCTCGCCGTCAACGCCCAGGGCGGAGCCGGGGGCCAGCGCTTCCGGCTGCGGCACACCACCGGCGCGACCCGGGCCGCGGACCTCGCCGAGGCCGTGAACGCCGCCAAGGCCGCGCGCAGCGTGGTGCTGTTCGCCTACGAGGACGCCACCGAGGGCCGCGACCGCACCTCCCTCGCCCTGCCGGGCGGACAGGAGCAGCTGATCGAGGCCGTCGCCGCCGTGAACCCCCGCACCACCGTCGTCCTCAACACCTCCTCCAGTACGACCATGCCGTGGCTCTCCCGTACCGGCGCCGTCCTCCAGATGTACTACCCGGGCCAGGAGGGCGCGGGCGCCACCGCCGGGATCCTGTTCGGTGACACGGACCCGGGCGGCCGGCTCACCCAGACGTTCCCGGCCGACGAACGGGCCACCCCGGTCGGCGGGCAGCCGCTGCGCTACCCGGGCGCGGGCGGCCGGCTGGAGTACGGCGAGGGCGTCCACGTCGGCCACCGCTGGTACGACGCGCAGCAGGTGGCTCCGCTGTTCCCCTTCGGGCACGGGCTCTCGTACACGACCTGGCAGTACGAGAAGCTGACCGTCGGGCCGGGCGGCGCAGGCGGAGAGCGTGGCGGGCTGCGCGTGGAGTTCACGGTCCGCAACACCGGCCGCCGCAAGGGCACGGAGGTGGCCCAGGTGTATGTCGGCCCCTCCGCGGAGCTGAAGCTCGACCAGCCGGTGCGCGCGCTGGCCGGCTACCGCAGGCTCACCCTGGCACCCGGCGAGGCGCAGCGGGTCACCGTCGACGTGGACGCCAGGGCGCTGTCGTCCTGGGATCCGGAGGAACACGCATGGGTGCTGGGGTCCGGCCGCCGGGAGGTGTTCGTCGGGCGTTCCTCGCGTGACCTGACACTGAGGTCAAAGGTGGTGGTGAGGAGCGGATAGGCTGCCCGCTCGGCGTGTCACAGGGGGCGCGCCGGTGACGACTCGGGAGGACGTACCGGTGCACATCCAGGAATGGCTGGAGACGATTCCGGCGGTCGCCATCTACCTCCTGGTGGGGCTGGTGATCGGGCTGGAGAGCCTGGGCATCCCGCTGCCCGGAGAGATCATCCTGGTGAGCTCGGCGCTGCTGGCCTCGCAGCACGGGGAGATCGACCCCGTGGTCCTCGGGATCTGCGCGATCACCGGGGCGATCGTCGGCGACTCGATCGGTTACGCGATCGGGCGCCGGGGCGGCAAGCCGTTGCTGGAGAAGCTCGGGCGGCGCTTCCCCAAGCACTTCGGGCCGGAGCACGTGGCCATGGCCGAGCGCTCCTTCGACAAGTGGGGCATGTGGGCCGTCTTCTTCGGCCGGTTCGTGGCGCTGCTGCGGATCTTCGCCGGACCGCTGGCGGGTGTGCTGCACATGCCGTACTGGCGGTTCCTGATCGCGAACGTCTTCGGCGGCATCCTCTGGGCCGGCGGCACCACCGCCGTCATCTACTCGGTCGGCGTCGTCGCGGAGCCGTGGCTGAAGCGGTTCTCCTGGATGGCGCTGCTGCTGGCCGTGCTGATCGGCCTCACGGTCACGCTGGTGCTGCGCAGCCGGATGAAGAAGGCCGCCGCGGCGGCGCGCACCGAAGAGCCGGCGCCGGTTCCGGTAGCCGTCGCGGACTGAACGCGGGTGGCCCGCAGCCGGCCGTGAGGGCCGGCCGTGAGCCACCGGACACCCCCTAGGGGGTGTCGGGCAGGGCGGTCACCGCGGCGCTGTGCTGCTTGGCCAGCTCCACGTACATCGCGGCGTTCACCTTGATGCCCTCGCGCTCCTCCTCGGTCAGCGGGCGGCGCACCTTCGCCGGGACCCCGGCGACCAGTGAGCCGGGCGGGACCACTATGCCCTGCGGGACCAGCGCCTGCGCGGCCACCAGCGAACCGGCGCCGATCACCGCGCCGTTCAGGACGGTCGCGCCCATGCCGATCAGGCAGTCGTCCTCGACCGTGCAGCCGTGCACGACGGCGTTGTGGCCGATGGAGACCCGCTCCCCGACGGAGACCGGGAAGCCGGGGTCCACGTGGAGCGTGCAGTTGTCCTGCACGTTGCTGTCCGCGCCGAGCGTGATCGGGCCGCAGTCGGCGCGCAGCACCGCCGAGTACCAGATGCTCGCCCCAGCCGCCAAGGTGACGTCGCCGACCACGACGGAGGTGGGCGCCGTGAAGGCCGTGGGGTCGATGGCCGGAGTCTTCCCGCCCACCCCGGCGACGAATGCCGGGGCCGCCTGATGCGTCATGTTCTTCTTCCTCTGTGCTTCGTCTGTGCTCGCCGTTCGGATGCCGCGCCTACCGGCACCGTAGGGCACGCGGCCCGCGGCCCGGGCGATGGGGTGAACATCACAGGATCACCGCCCGGTAGTGCGCCGTACGGCGCACTACCGTGGCCGGGTGCCGAAGAAGCAGAACACGTTCTCATCTCTGACGGCCCTGCGCCGCAGGTTCGCGAACCGGGCGGTCCACGCCGGCTGGCGCTGGATGCAGCAGGCCGGCGCGGTCACCGCGCAGACCCCGGGGCGGCTGCGCTTCGGCGCGATCGGGCACGGCACCCGGCTCGCCTTCCCCCAGGGCACCGTCTTCGGAGAGCCCTGGATCCGGCTCGGCGACTACTGCATCGTCGGCGAGCAGGTCACCCTCACCGCCGGCATGATGCCGGACCTCGACCTCGGTACGGAGCCGATGCTGGTCCTCGGCAACGGGGTCGTGATCGGCCGCGACAGCCACGTCATCGCCGACGCCCGGATCACCATCGGGGACGACACCTTCTGCGGCCCCGGCGTGTACATCACCTCCACGAACCACAGCTACGACGACCCGCACCAGCCTGTCGGCAAGCAGTGGCCGCGCAGCGAGCCGGTCGAGATCGGCCCGGGCTGCTGGCTGGGCACGGGCGCGGTGATCCTGCCGGGCGCGCGGCTGGGCCGCAACGTCGTGGTGGCCGCGGGGGCCGTGGTGCGGGGCGAGGTGCCGGACCACGCGGTGGTGGCGGGCGCCCCGGCGAAGGTCGTCCGGCGCTGGGAGCCCGAGACGGGCTGGCAGCCGCCGCTGCGCACCCCGGCGCCGGTCCCGATCCCGGACGGCATGACCCCGGAGCAGCTGCGGGGCCTCGCGGAACTGGCCGAGACCGAGACCGCGTAGGCCCCACGACACTCCCTAGAGCGCCGGGATCTCGATCGCCGGGCAGCGGTCCATGACCATGGCCAGCCCCGCCTTGCGGGTGCGCTCGAAGGCGGCCTCGTCGATCACGCCGAGCTGGAACCAGACGGCTTCGGCGCCGATGGCCGCCGCCTGGTCGGCGACGGGCCCCGCCAGCTCGCTGTTCACGAAGACGTCCACGACGTCCACCTTGAACGGGATCTCCTCCAGCGAGGCGTACCCGGGCTCCCCGTGCACCGTCTCCGCCTTCGGGTGGACCGGGACCACACGCTTGCCGAACCCCTGGAGGACCCGCGCCACCCCGTAGGCCGCCCGGTCCCGGTTGTTGGACAGCCCCACCACGGCCCAGGTGTCGCCCAATTCGGTGAGGATCTTGCGGATGGTTGCCGGATCTCCGTACACGGGTGCCGCCTCCTGAGGGTCTGGACCTGCCTGCTCCTCCGCGTTCAACCGAAAGGACACATGTCCGATTCCCCGTAGGGTGGAGCGGTGAAGGCAGACCAATACGTGACGGTGGCCCGTGAGGGCGTGCACGAGTCCGAGATCAACCGTTCGAGGTTCCTCTGCGCGCTCGCGCCCGCCGCGACCGAGCAGGAGGCGCAGGACTTCGTCGCGCGCGTCCGCAAGGAGCACCCCACCGCCTCGCACAACTGCTTCGCCTACGTCATCGGCGCCGACGCCTCGGTCCAGAAGGCCAGCGACGACGGCGAGCCCGGCGGCACCGCCGGGGTTCCCATGCTGCAGATGCTCATGCGGCGCGACGTCCGCTACGCCGTCGCCGTGGTCACCCGCTACTACGGCGGTGTGAAGCTCGGCGCGGGCGGTCTGATCCGGGCCTACGGCGGCGTCGTCGGCGAGGCCCTCGACGAGCTCGGCACCGTCACCCGGCGCCGCTACCGGCTGGCCACCGTCACCGTCGACCACCAGCGGGCCGGCAAGACCCAGAACGACCTGCGCTCCACCGGCCGGACCGTGGTGGACCTGCGCTACGGAGCGGCGGTGGAGATCGAGGTCGCCCTCCCGGAGGCGGAGCTGCCCGCCTTCGAGGCCTGGCTCGCCGACAGCACGGCGGGCAGCGCCACCCTGACCCTCGGCGGGGAGACGTACGCGCCCTGAGCACGGGTTAGCGTAGAGGGGTTCAGCGAGCGGGAGACGACCAGGGGGAGACGGCATGTGCGGCGGGCCCGGCGAGTGAAGTTCCTGCACACCTCCGACTGGCACCTCGGCCGGTCCTTCCACCGCGTGAACCTGCTCGGCGCCCAGGCCGAGTTCATCGACCACCTCGTCGAGACCGCCCGCGAGCACGAGGTCGACGCCGTCCTCGTCGCCGGGGACGTCTACGACCGGGCCGTGCCCCCGCTGCCCGCCGTCGAGCTGTACGACCGGGCCCTGCACCGGCTCGCCGAGCTCGGCGTGCCCACCGTGATGATCTCCGGCAACCACGACTCGGCCCGCCGCCTCGGCGTCGGCGCCGGGCTGATCGACCGGGCCGGGATCCACCTGCGGACCGACCCGGCCGGCTGCGCCGACCCCGTGGTGCTGGCCGACGTACACGGCGAGGTGGCGCTGTACGGGCTGCCGTACCTGGAACCGGCCCTGGTCAAGGATGAGTTCGGCGCGGCGAAGGTCAGCCACGAGGCGGTGCTGGGAGCGGCCATGGACCGGGTCCGGGCCGACCTGGCCACCCGCGCGCCGGGCACCCGCTCCATCGTGCTGGCCCACGCCTTCGTCACCGGCGGGCAGCCCAGCGACAGCGAGCGCGACATCGCCGTCGGCGGGGTCGAGGCCGTCCCCGCCGCCGTCTTCGACGGGGTGGACTACGCCGCCCTCGGCCACCTCCACGGCTGCCAGACGATCAACGAACGGGTCCGCTACTCCGGTTCCCCGCTCGCCTACTCCTTCTCCGAGGACGGCCACCGCAAGACCATGTGGCTGATCGAGCTCGGCGCCGAAGGCGGGATCACCACCGCCGAGCGGATCGACACCCCCGTCCCGCGGGCCCTCGCGCGGCTGCGCGGCCCCCTCGACGCCCTGCTGGAGGACCCGGCGTACGGGGCGTACGAGGACTGCTGGGTCGAGGCCACGCTCACCGACCCGGTCCGCCCCGAGGACCCCATGGCCCGGCTCGCCACCCGCTTCCCGCACGCCCTCAGCCTCGCCTTCGACCCCGAGGGCCGCGAGGAGGAGACCGGCGGCTCCTACGCGCAGCGCCTCAAGGGCCGCAGCGACCAGGAGATCGCCGAGGACTTCGTCGCCCACGTGCGCGGCGGCTCCGGACGCGCGGACGAGGCCGAACGGGCCGTGCTCCAGGCCGCCTTCGACGACGTACGGGCCGACGACAGCCGCCAGGAGACCCACCGATGAGGCTGCACCGGCTGCGGATCACCGCCTTCGGGCCGTTCGCCGAACCCCAGGAGATCGACTTCGACGCCCTGTCCGGCGCCGGGATCTTCCTGCTGCACGGACCCACCGGCGCGGGCAAGACCTCCGTCCTGGATGCCGTCTGCTACGCCCTCTACGGATCGGTCCCCGGCCCGCGCCAGGCCCCCGGCACCAGCCTGCGCAGCGACCACGCGGCCGCCGAGACCCCCACCGAGGTCACCCTGGAGCTCACCGCGGGCGGCCGGCGCCTGGAGATCACCCGCCGCCCCGAACAGGACCGGCCCAAGAAGCGCGGCACCGGCACCACCAAGGACAAGGCCCAGAGCTGGCTGCGCGAGCACACCGGCGAGGGCTGGGCGGCGCTCAGCCGCTCGCACCAGGAGATCGGCGAGGAGGTCGAGCAGCTGCTCGGCATGAGCCGCGAGCAGTTCTGCCAGGTCGTGCTGTTGCCGCAGGGCGAGTTCGCCCGCTTCCTGCGCGCCGACGAGGCGGCCCGCGGCCGCCTGCTCGGCCGGCTCTTCGACACCCGCCGCTTCGCCGCCGTCGAGGCCCTCCTCGGCGAACGCCGCCGGGCCGCCGAGGCCAAGGTGCGGGCCGGCGACGAGAAGGTGCTCCACACCGCCCAGCGCCTCGCCCAGGCCAGCGGGGACAGCGCCGACCTGCGGGCCTGGCCGCTGCCCGGCCACCAGCCCGGCGATCCCGGGCTCGCCGGGGCCGTCCGGGCCTGGGCCGCCGTCGCCCGCTGCTCCGCCCGGGAGCGCCTCACCGTCGCCGAATACGCGCTGGCCGCCGTCGAGGGCCGGCACGCCGCCGCCCGCCGGGCCGCCGAGGACACCCGCGAACTCGACCGCCTCCAGCGCCGGCACGCGGAAACCGCCCGGCGGGCCGCCGTACTCGCCGCAGCGGGCCCCGAACGGGAACGCGTGCGCGGCCTGCTGGACCGGGCCCGCCGGGGCGCCCTCGTGGCACCCGCCCTGGAACTGCGCGGCGCGGCCTCCGCCGCACACCTGTCCGCCGCGCACGCGGAGGCGGCCGCCCGCGCCGAACTCCCGCCCGCCCTCGCCGAGGCGGGCACCGAGCAGCTGGCCGCCGTCGAGCAGCGGCTGCGCGAGGACCTGGGCGCCCTCGGCGCCGCCCAGCGGGCCGAACAGCGCAGCGCCGAGATCGGCCGCGAGCGCGCCAACCTGGAGCGCGAGGCCCGCGCGGCCGAGGAACAGCACCAGGAGTCCGCCGAGTGGCTGGAGCGCTGGGAGGCCACCCGGGCCGCCCTCCAGGAGCGCGCCGACGCCGCCCAGCAGGCCGCCACCCTCGCCGAGCAGCTCGCCGGGCGGCTGGAACCGGCCCGGCTGCACCTGAACGCCGCCCGGCGGCGGGACGAGCTGGCCGCCGCCGCGGAGGGCGCCGGGGCCGAATTGCTCTCCGTACGCGAGGAGTCGGCCGCGGCACGCGAGCGCTGGCTGGAGCTGAAGGAGGCCCGGCTGCGGGGGATCGCCGCCGAACTCGCCGAGGCGCTGGTGACGGGGGAGGCCTGCGCCGTCTGCGGGTCGGCGGAGCACCCTGCTCCGGCCCGGCCAGCGCCCGGCCACGTGGACCGCGCCGCCGAGGACGCCGCCCACGCCCTGTCCGAGCGGGCCGAGGAGGCCCGGGCCGCCGTCGAGCGCCGCCTCGCCGCCGTCGAGGAGGCCCGCACCGAGGCCGCGGCCGCCGCCGGGGACGCCACCACCGCCGAACTCCTCGACCTCACCTCGGACCTGAGCTCCCGGCACGCCGCCGCCCACGCCGCGGCCGCCGGACTGCACGCCGCGCGCGAACGGCTGGCCCGCGCCGACCGCGAGCACGCCGCCCGCAGCGCCGACCGGCTCGACTCCGAGCGCCGAGCCGCCGCCCGGGCCTCCCGCCGCGAGGCCCTGGACCAGGAACAGGCCTCGCTGGAGGCCGAGCTGGCCCGCGTACGGGGCGACGCGCCCACCGTCGCGGCCCGCGCCCGCACCCTGGAGGACCGGGTCCGGATGGTCTCGGGAGCGGCCAGCGCGCTGCGCCGCGCCGAGGCCACCGCCGCCCGGCTGAAGGAGGCGGACGACCAGCTCGCCGACGCCGCCTTCAAGGCCGGCTTCGACACCGTGGAGGCCGCCTCCGACGCGGTCCTGCCCGAGTACGAACGCACCGCGCTCCAGCACCGGATGGACGCCTGGCAGGCGGAGGAGGCCACGCTGGCGGACCGCCGCGCCGAGGCCGGCACCGCCGAGGCGGCCGCCCTGCCCCCGGCCGAACCGGAACGGGCCGAGGCGTACGCGGTCCAGGCCGCGGCGAAGCTCCGTACGGCCAGCTCGGCCTTCGACGCCGCCCGGGTGCGCTGCGCCGAACTCGACCGGCTCTCGCGCCAGGCGGAGCAGGAACTGCGTGCCCTGGGCCCGCTGCGGGAGGCCTACGACCGGGTGGCCAGGCTGGCCGGGCTCACCGCGGGCACCTCCGCCGACAACGAGCGTCGGATGCGCCTGGAGGCGTACGTACTGGCCGCCCGCCTGGAGCAGGTCGCCGCGGCGGCGACGGTACGGCTGCTGCGCATGTCCGGCGGCCGCTACACCCTGGTCCACTCCGACGCGCGGGCCGGCGGACGGGGCCGTTCCGGCCTCGGGCTGCACGTGGTCGACGCCTGGACCGGAAGCGAGCGGGACACCGCCACCCTGTCGGGGGGCGAGACCTTCTTCGCCTCCCTCGCCCTCGCCCTCGGCCTGGCCGACGTGGTCACCGACGAGGCGGGCGGCATGCGGCTGGACACCCTGTTCATCGACGAGGGCTTCGGCAGCCTCGACGACCAGGCCCTGGACGAGGTGCTGGACGTACTGGACTCGCTGCGCGAACGCGACCGGAGCGTCGGCATCGTCAGCCACGTCGCCGACCTGCGGTCCCGGGTCCAGGCCCAGCTGGAGATCGTCAAGCAGCGCGGGGGCTCGGTGGTGCGTCACCGCACGGCGGGGCTCACGGACTGAGCGGCCGCCGCCCGAGCGGGGACGAGTAGACGATGTTCGTGGTCACCGGGCCGAGGCCGGCGATCCGTCCGGTGACCTCCTCCAGGTGCGCCATCGAACGGGCGGCGACCTTGAGGACGAAGCAGTCGTCACCCGTGACGTGGTGGGCCTCCAGGATCTCGGAGGTGGCGTCGAGGAAGTCGTGGAACGGCTTGTAGTTGCCGTGCGGATAGCGCAGCCGCACCAGGGCGAGGATCGACTTGCCCAGCTTCTCGTGGTCGACCACCGCGGTGTAGCCGGTGATGACCCCGACCTCCTCGAGGCGGCGCACCCGCTCGGTGACGGCGCTGGCGGACATGGACACGGCACGGGCGAGCTCCGTGAAACTGGCCCGGCCGTCCTGCTGGAGGACTTCCAGGATGCGCCAGTCGATGGCGTCGGGGGAATATCCGGTCATGTGGCTTGTCTAGCAGGGGAATCCCCGGAGGAACAAGGCAAAGGCCGGGGAAATCCACTTCCGGAGAAGATCAACAGATCGTAGATTTTGAGCCATGACGACGACACGGAACACCGCCGCCGCCCCTGCCGCCTCCACCACCACCTCCGCCGCATCGGCCGGCCCCGCCACCTCAGCGGCCCCCGCCCCCGCCAACCCCGTGCTCCGGGTGCCCCCGGCCTCCCCGGCCGCGGCCGCCGCGTACTTCGCCGCGAGCCTGGCCTTCCACGCGGACGTGTCCGATGTCGCCGCCGCCTTCAAGCCCACCGCGAGGAGGGCGCCGAGCTGGGCTTCCAGCTGGTCGACTCCCGCTCCACCCCGTCCTGGGACCAGGCCCACGTGCCGGGCGCCGTCCACCTGCCCACCGCCCTCGTCCCCGGGCAGGCGGAGCGGATCCTGGACAAGAACGTCCCCGTGGTGACGTACTGCTGGGGCCCCGGCTGCAACGGCGGCACCCGTTCCGCCCTGGCGCTGGCCGAACTCGGCTTCCAGGTCAAGGAGATGCTCGGCGGCATCGAGTACTGGATCCGCGAGGGCTTCGAGGTCGAGACCTGGCAGGGCACCGAGCAGCGCGCGGAGGCCGACCCGCTGACCGCCCCCACCGACTCGGACGACTGCGGCTGCTGAACCGCCGCCCCGCACGCGGACGGGCCGCCCGCTCCTCGGGGGAGGCGGGCGGCCCGTACGCGTGAGGTGTCACGCGTGAGGTGTCACGCGTGGCGTGTGCCGCGCGGGATCAGAGCTTCGAGAGCTCGTCCACCAGGTCGTCCAGGCCCAGCGAACCCTGCGACAGCGCCGCCATGTGCCAGGCCTTCAGGTCGAAGGAGTCACCGTGCGCCGCCCGGGCGTTGTCCCGGCCCAGCAGCCAGGCGCGCTCGCCGAGCTTGTACCCGATGGCCTGCCCCGGCATCGACAGGTAGCGCGTCAGCTCGCTCTCGACGAAGTCCGCCGGACGCCCGCTGTGCAGCCCGAAGAACTCCTGCGCCAGGTCCACCGTCCAGCGCTCGCCCGGGTGGAACGGCGAGTCGGCCGGGATCTCCAGACCCAGGTGCATGCCGATGTCCACGATCACCCGCGCGGCCCGCATCATCTGGCAGTCCAGGTAACCCAGGCGCTGCTCCGCGTCCTTGAGGTAGCCCAGCTCGTCCATCAGCCGCTCCGCGTACAGGGCCCAGCCCTCGCAGTTGGCGCTGACCCAGCCGACGGTGGACTGGTAGCGGGAGAGCTGGTCCGCCACGTGCGTCCACTGCGCCAGCTGGAGGTGGTGGCCCGGAACGCCCTCGTGGTACCAGGTGGAGACCAGGTCGTACACGGGGAAGCGGGTCCGGCCCATGGTCGGCAGCCAGGTGCGGCCCGGACGGGAGAAGTCCTCCGACGGGTTGGTGTAGTACGGAGCCGCCGCACCGCCCGGCGGGGCGATCATGGACTCGACCCGCTTGACCCGCTCGGCGAGTTCGAAGTGGGTGCCGTCGAGGTTCTCGATCGCCTCGTCCATCAGGCCCTGGAGCCACGCCCGGACCTCGTCGACCCCCTCGATGTGGGTGCCGTGCTCGTCCAGGTGGCGCAGCGCCTCCCAGGGGCCGGAGCCCGGCAGGATCTTGGCCGCCTCCGCCTTCATCTCGCCGAGCAGCCGGTGGTACTCCGACCAGCCGTACGCGTAGGCCTCGTCGAGGTCCAGGTCGGTGCCGTTGAAGTAGCGCGACCAGCGGGCGTAGCGCTCGCGCCCCACCGTGTCCGGTGCGTCCGCCACGGCCGGGGCGTACACGTCGCGCATCCAGTCGCGGAGTTCGACGACGGCCGCCGTGGCGGTGGCCGCCGCCTCGTCCAGCTCCGCGCGCAGCGCCTCGGGCCCCTCGGCGGCGAACGCGCCGAAGAAGTCGCGGGCGCCGTCGTCGTCCTGGCCGGCCCAGGTGGTGAGCTGCTCGACGAACGTGGCGGCCGGGCGCGGACCGCCGTACAGCCCGCGCTCCAGGCCGAGCGCGAGGCTCTCGCGGTAGCCGGCGTACGCGGCCGGTACGGCGCGCAGCCGCTCCGCGATCGCGGCCCACTCCTCGTCGGTGTCGGCGGGGGTCAGGGTGAAGACCTCGCGGACGGAGTGGGCCGGGGAGTGGATGTTGCTGACGGCGCGCAGGCTCTCGTCGGCCTCGTGCACCGCGAGCTCGGCGGTCAGCCGCTCCCGCAGCAGGCGCGCGCAGCGGCGCTCGGCGTCACTGTCCGCGCCGGGCAGCTTCTCCGCGGCGTCGAGGCGGGCGAGGGTGGCGCGGGACAGCTCGGCTGCCGCCGCGGAGCCCGCGGGAGAGAAGTCCGGGAGCTTGCTGGAGCTCGCGGCGACACCGAGGTAGGTGCCCGTGATCGGATCGAGGACGATGAGGTCGTCGACGTACGCGTCGGCTACCTGGCGGGGCAGCCGGGTGGCGCTGCCGCTGTGGAGGATCTCTGACATGGGGCCATCTTCGTACGGCAGGTGTGGTCCCGTCATCATCGTTTACTGTCAACCTGCTGACCTGATCAGGACCAACGGCCCGGGCCCGGATCCCCTCCCGCGCGGTCCGGCGGAGCGGTCCGGGCCCGCCCCTCAGCGCTGCTGCCGCGGGCTGCGCCGGTCGCCCGGAAGCTCGCCCGGGGTCTCGCGCGTGAGCTCGTACGGGAGGCGGGAGCTGACCGGAGTCGCGTCCAGCCGGGCCGTGATCACCAGGGTGCCCTCCTCGATCTGGTAGTCGAGGGGAAGGCCGAGGCCGCGCATGGCGGCGACCATGCCGGTGTTGGAGGCCCGGGTGACGGCGTACACGCTGTCGCACCCGGCCTCGACGGCCAGCGCGATCAGCCGGCTCAGGAGTTCGGAGCCGATGCCGCGGCGCTGCCAGTCGTCCTCGATGAGGAGCGCGACCTCGGTCTCGTCGCCGTCCCACAGCAGGTGGCCGAGGGCGACCAGCTTGCCGGAGGCGGTGGTGGCGGCGAGGGTGCGGCCGAAGCGGGGGCTCAGCAGGTGTTCGAGGTAGCGGTCGGCGTCGGCGACGGGGCCGTGGTAGCGCAGCGACAGGGTGCGCTCGGAGCAGCGGTCGTGCATCGCGCGGGCGGCCGCCTGGTCGGAGCCGTCGGCGCGGCGGACGGTGATCTCGTTGCCCTCGGGCAGGGTCAGCACGTCCTGGCTGCGCGGGATGCGGGGTCCGAGCCGGGCGTCGAGCTCGACCAGGGCGCGGGCCCGGGCGAACTCGGTCGGGGTGAAGGGCAGGTAGGGCCGCTCCACGGTGATCGCGCCGCCGGAAGGGTCGCGCAGCCGCATGACGGTGGCTTCCAGGACCCCTTCGACCGGGGCGTCGGCGCCCGCGTTGGGCCGGCCCGAGAGGGTGGTCGCCGGGATCGAGTGGATGGTGCAGCGGCCGAGGAGCTGGCGCAGTGCGAGGGGGAGTTCGGCGGCGTCCAGGGCGGTGCGGGTGGCCAGGCCCAGGACGCGCGTCGGGGTGTCGACGAGGTCGTGGGCGTCGGCGCGCTCGATCCAGGTGCTGTGGCCGCCGGCCCGGGCGACGGCGCGGGTGAGCTCGGCGGAGGGCAGCTGCTGCGGCGCGCGCAGCAGGAACTCGTCGACCGTCCCGCCCTCGGGGAGCGGGTGGGTCTGGAGGGTCAGGATGTCGACACCGTTGTGGGCGAGGGTCGTGCAGAGCGCGGCCAGGGAGCCGGGTTCGTCCCGTACGGTCGTCCGCATGCGCCACAGCGCGGCGCTCGCCCCGGCCGTGAGGGGTGCGGCCGTGGGGTACGGCGCCGGATCCGTGGGCGCTGTGGTGTCCGGCGGCGGCGCATGGCTGTGGCGCCGCGCCCACCATGTGTGGAACGCGGCGGTCACGAGGAGTGCGACGGCCGAGGCGACCAGCAGGACCGGGCCCCTGGGACCGTGCACGACGAGGTTCGCGATGGCGTCGGCGACCGCGACGGCGCAGAACAGCGCGGCCAGTTCGACGAGGTCACGGCGCCAGTGGTGGCGGTGGGGACGGTGGGCGGGGGCGGGGATACGCTCAGTCATGCACATCACTGTGGCCCAGGGGTGTTGCGTGATCACGAACGATCTGTGACCGACTGGTTAAGTATCCATCTGGCCGATTTCATCCAGTTTTCTGGGCCCTGTCCGGAATCCGGGGTCCGTGTTCTGGCCGGGGCCCGTGTGTTCCTATTGACCTATGGGCCCACTGTCCTCGGCCCCACTGTCCTCGGCCCCACTGCCCTACTGGCCCACGCGCCCGGGACGGAGCGTCTGGGTGAAGAGCACGCCGCCGCCCTGGCGCCGCAACCGGACGGTCAGCTCCCCGCCGGCCCCGTCGATGTCCACCTCGCCGTAGTACGGCGGGTTCTCCGAGGGGGACATGTTGGCGACCGGAGCCGACTGGACGTACGCCGTCTCCGGGCCGAAGGTGGCGTCGAGACGCCCGGCCGGGAAGCCGCCGGCGCCGATCGGGCCCGAGACGAACTCCCAGAAGGGCGCGAAGTCGGTGAAGGCCGCGCGCTCGGGGGCGTAGTGGTTGGCAGCGGTGTAGTGGACGTCGGCGGTGAGCCACACGGTGCCGGTGATGCGCTGGTGCTTGATGTGGCGCAGGAGTTCGGCGATCTGGAGCTCGCGGCCCAGCGGGGCCCCCGGGTCGCCCTGTGCGACGGCCTCGAAGTTCGCGGCCCCGCCGGCGACCACGATGCCCAGCGGCATATCGGCGGCGATGACCTTCCAGGTGGCGCGGGAGCGGGAGAGCTCGCGCCGCAGCCAGGCCAGCTGCTCGGGGCCGAGGATGCCGATCGGGTCCTCGGTCTGTGTGCCGGGGGAGTTGGCGTTGCGGTAGGTGCGCATGTCGAGCACGAAGACGTCGAGCAGCGGGCCGTACCGCATCACCCGGTACATCCGGCCCTCCGCGCGGCCGCCGCGCAGATCGGTGACGGGGAAGTACTCGCCGAAGGCCTGGCGGGCGCGGGCGGCGAGGGTGTCCGCCTCCCTGACCGTGTACCGGGGGTCGTCGATGAGCTGGCCGGGGTACCAGTTGTTGCGCACCTCGTGGTCGTCCCACTGGGCGAGGACCGGGACCTGGGCGTTGAAGCCGCGCAGGTTGCCGTCGAGCAGGTTGTAGCGGAAGTTTCCGCGGAACTCGGCGAGGGTCTCGGCGACCTTCGCCTTCTCCTCGGTGGTGATGTTGCGCCAGAGGCTGCCGTCGCGCAGGGGGACGGAGGGCTGGATGGGGCCGTCGGCGTAGATCGTGTCCCCGCTGAAGAGGAAGAAGTCGGGGTCGCGCAGCCGCATCTCCTCGAAGACGCGGTAGCCGCCGAGATCGGGGTTGATGCCCCAGCCCTGGCCCGCCAGGTCCCCGGACCACAGGAAGCGCACGTCCTGGCGGCGGGAGACGGGGGTGGTGCGGAAGGTCCCGTGGACCGGTTCGCCGGTGCGGCGCGGGTCCTCGGGGTCGGCCAGGAGCACCCGGTAGTGGACCTGCTGCCCGGGCGGCAGGTCGCGCAGGACGGTGGTCCCGGTGAAGTCGGTGGACGGGCCGAGCAGCGGGCCGCGGTGGCGGCGTACGGCGTAGCGGAACGACTCGCTCGGGGAGGTCTCGACGTACATCCGCGCCAGGCGGTCGGAGCGCGTCCAGACGGTGGCCGAATGAGCGGTGATCTCGCCGGACTGGACGCCCCAGGCCGCGCTCGGGCGGCCGGAACGGGCGAAGGCCGGGGCCCCGACCACCGGTGTGGCGAGCAGTGCGGAGGACAGGGCGAGGGACCCGCCGAGGAGGGTCCGTCGGGTGTGCGGCATCGGTGCCATCGGTGCGTCTCCAGGGGCCGGCGAGGACGGGCCGGACCAGCGTGCCGCCGCACACCGGCCCGGTCGCGTCCGCCACGCGAACCGCGGATGAACAGCCGTCAGCAGCTCTGCCATGCGGCTGCTGAGCGGCTCGGGTACTGAGGTGGTCAGCGGTTTCGCTGCTCAGGCGCTCTGCTGCTCTGCGGCTCCGCCGCTTCGGCGCTCCGCCGCTCTGCGGCTCCTCCGCTTCGGAGCTCAGCCGTTCCGGCGTTCGCCGCTCCGAAGCGGAGGGCGGTCAGGCGGGGACGCGGCCCGTGCTGCGGGCCGTGTCCAGGATCACCCGGGCGACCAGCGCGGGATCGTCGTTCATCGGGACGTGGCCGCAGCCGGGCAGCCGGACCAGCCGGGCGCCGGGCACGGTGTGCTTGGCGCGTACGCCCTGGCGGCGCAGCAGCAGCCGGTCCCGGCTGCCCCAGGCGATGGTGACGGGCAGGCCGGGGACGTCGTCGGTGAACCGTACGGAACCGCCCGCGGCCAGGGTCTGCGCGAAGCCGGTGGCATCGCGCAGGGCGAGGGTCTCCGCGACCACGGCCCCGGGCGAACGCCGGGCCGGGCGGGCGTAGATGGTGCCGGTGAGGGCGGCCCGGCCCGCGGCGCTGCGCGCGAGCCGCTCCACCGCCGGGCGGGGCAGCGCCTTGGCGCCCGCGCGCATCGCGAGGAGGGTGGCGAAGGCGTAGCGGCGCTCGCCCTGCGTCCAGAACCCGGCGGGGGAGAGGGCGGTGACCGAGCGGACGAGGCCGGAGCGGCCCATCTCCAGGGCGAGCAGCCCGCCGAGGGAGTTGCCCACGACGTGGGGGCGTTCGACGCCGAGGGCCGTGCACAGTGCCCCGAGTGCCGGAGCGACCGTTCCCAGGTCGTACGCAACCCCCTCGGGCAGCGGCTCCGAGGCGCCGAAGCCGGGCAGGTCGACGGCGATCACATCGTGCTCGGCGGCCAGGATGTCGGTCACCGGGTGCCAGGCCTGGAGGTGATGGCCTATGCCGTGCAGCAGGAGGAGCGGCTCGCCCGCGCCCTTGCGCTCGTAGGCGACGGTGGCGGTGCGGGCGCCGAGCGGCGAATCGATCGTGAAGGAGACCGTGGCGGTCATGCTGCTCCTCGTCGGGTGGACGCATCCTCGTCGGGCGGACGCATGTGAGACAGGCTGTCAGTAGTAGCTACTGCCATCACTACCGTCCGGTAGCCCTTGACTACAAGCCTTCGGAGCGCACGAGAACATCCTATGAACGGCTTGATACGTATGCCCGATCTGCCCGGCAAAGGGATAAGCATTGGTCTTGACCAAGGGGGTGCGCCGTCCTATCGTCGCAGGGATAGTGCAGGAACCTTTAATAAACAAGGGCGCGGAACTGCCGCTGGAACACGGCGAGTGCAGCGATGGCAGGAGGAGTCAGGGTGGGGACCACGCAGCTCGAAACGGTGCCGGAGCCGAAGTACTGGCACCTCAAGACCGTCCTCAGCGAGGCGCTCGACCAGGACTTCGCCGTGGGCGAGGTGCTGCCGAACGAGCGTGAGCTCGCCGCCCGCTTCGGAGTTGCCCGCGCGACCCTGCGCCAGGCCCTGGAGCAGCTGGAACTCGAAGGCCGTCTGCAGCGCCGCCGCGGCGTCGGAACCACCGTCGCCCCGCCGCGCGTCGGCGTGGCCGTCGGGACCGCGCAGCACAGCTGGCCCGGCGAGGGCGTCGACGGCTGGGAGCCGGTGGACGCGGCCGAAGGCGTGGCGCCCGCGGCTGTCGTGAGGCTCCTCGGCACCGGCGGCGGTTTCGCCGCCGACCAGCCGGTGCACACCGTGCGCCGGACCCGGGTCGCGCACGGGCAGGCCGTCGCCGCCGAGCTGCTGTACGTGCCGGCCGCCTCCGTGCCCGGACTGCCCGCCATCGAGGCCCCGGCCGGACCCGCCCGCGCCCGCACCGTCCTGCGCGAACTGCAGCGGTTGGTCCTGGACGGCCAGGACCGCTCGGTGGAGCTGGGCTCCGCCCGCGCCGACGACGCCAAGGAACTCGACCGCCTGCCTGGCGCCCCGGTGCTCCTGGTCACCACCCGCTACTTCACGGCCGCGGGCACGGCCGCCGTCTCGGTCGCCACCTACCGGGCGGACACCTGCCGCCTCACCTTCGGGGACTCGGGCGCCGTCGAGATCACCCACGAACCCCGCGTCGCTTCCTGACGCTCGCGGCGCCTTGCGCCTGGGTGCCGGGCGCCGTGTGACGAGCCGGTGCTGGGCCGGTGCTGGGGTGCCGCGCGCCGGGGCGGTGCCGTGTGACGAGCCGGTGCCGGATGCCCCTGGGGGTGCCGGACTCGGTGCCGGATGCGGTGCGGGTGCCGTGTGACGAGCCGGTGTCGGATGCCCCTGCTGGGTGCGGCAGCCCGGTGACGAGGCCGCCCGGTGCTGTGCCGGGCGGCTCCGGACCGGCTTCCCGGTGGCGGGGTCGGGGTGGCCGGGTCAGCGGCGGCGGGCCGTGACCGTCTTCTCCACGGCGAACAGCTCCTCCTCGACGTGTTCCATCGCGAGCCGCAGCGCTCCGGTGGCCACGGCCGCCTCGCCGAGCAGGGACAGGGTCACCCGGGGCGGGCGCAGGCAGTAACGTTCCAGCTCCTGGCGCAGAGGCCCCAGCACCCCGTCCAGCCCGGCCGCCCAGCCGCCGACCACGACCAGCTCGGGGTCCATGGCCAGGACCAGTGCCGCCACGTCGTGCACCAGCCGCTGCAGGAACCGCTCCACGGCGGCCACGGCCCGCTCGTCGCCCCGCTTGGCCATCGCGAAGACCTCGGCGACCGCGGGCTCGTCCAGCGGGTGCAGGGGTTCGCCCGTGGTCGACAGCAGTTTCTCCGGCGTCACCTCGCGGCCCAGCAGGTGCAGCGCGCCGATCTCACCGGCTGCCCCACCGAAGCCACGGTGCAGCCGTCCGCCGATCAGCGAACCGGCGCCCGGGCTGAGCCCCGCCATCACGAACACGATGTCGTCGGTGTCCCGCGCGGCCCCCTTCCAGTGCTCGGCGACCGCCGCCGCGTTGGCGTCGTTCTCCACCTGGACCGGGCAGCGGAACGAGCGCCGCAGCCGGTCCCCGAGCGGCAGCCCGGTCCAGCCCGGCAGCGCCGTCCCGAGGCGGACCGTTCCGTCGGCCTCCACGATCCCGGGGCTGCCGACCCCGACCGCCCGCAGGGAGTCCCGGGGCACACCCGCCCGGCGCAACAGATCGGCGACCGCCGACCGCACCCGTTCCAGGCGCTCGTCGGCCGAGGCCGTCTCGGCGACGTCCTTGGTACCGGCGCCGATGACCCGCCCGTCCAGCCCGGACAGGAGCACCGCGATCCGGTGCGAGCCGATCTCGATGCCCAGCAGATGCCCGGCCTCGGCCCGGAACCGGAAGCGCCTGGCCGGTCGCCCCTGCCGCCGCGCACCCTCCTCCGCGTCGGCCTCGACCACGAGCCCGGTCCCGATCAGCCCTTCCACGACCCCCTCGACGGTGGGCCGGGAGAGCCCGGTCACCCGGGTGAGGTCGGTGAGGGTCGGTGATTCGGCCGCGCGCAGTGCCCTCAGGACCACGGCGGAATTGATCCGCCGGAGCAGAGAGGGGTCCCCGCCGGTCAGCTGCCCCAACGTGTGTCCTCCCAGCTAGCGAGCTTGTCAGCCGGATCGTACTGCCCACCAGGTGCGGCGGCGAGAAGCAGCCCCCCATCGGCCGGAACCGGTCTCCCTCAGGCCGGGGCGACGAACCCCGACTCGTACGCCGTGATCACCGCCTGGGTCCGGTCCCGCGCCCCCAGCTTCCCCAGGATCGCGCTGACGTGCGACTTCACCGTCTCCGCGCCGATGATCAGCTGGGAGGCGATCTCGACGTTCGTCAGCCCCCGCGCCATGAGCCGCAGGACCGCCTCCTCCCGCTCGGTCAGCGCGGCCCGCTCCAGCACCGCCCTGGCCTGCCGGTTCCCGTACTCCGCGGCCAGGGCCCGCACCGCCGCCGGGAAGAGCAGTGTCTCGCCCTCCGCCACCAGCCGTACCGCGTGCACGATCTCCGAAGGCCGGGCGCGCTTCAGCAGGAACCCGTCGGCGCCGGCCCGCAGGGCCTGGTACACGTACTCGTCGTTCTCGAAGGTGGTCACCACGAGGATCTTCGGCGGGGAGTCCACCGACCGCAGGACCGCCCGGGTCGCCTCGATGCCGTCGAGCAGCGGCATCCGTACGTCCATCGCCACGACGTCCGGCCTCAGCTGCCGTACGAGCGGGACGACGGAGGCACCGTCGGCGGCCTCGCCCACGACTTCGATATCGGGCTGGGCGTCCAGGACGGCGCGCAGACCCGCGCGCACCAGGGGTTCGTCATCGACGATGAGTACGGTAACCGGCATCCCGTCAGCGTATTCGCTCCAGGGGAAGCCGTGCGCGTACCCTCCAACTGCCCTCGTGCGGCCCGGTTTCGGCCTCACCGCCGAGCAGCGCGGCCCGCTCCCGCATGCCGCGCAGACCGCTGCCGCGGCCCGTCATCAGCGTGGGGCCTGCCGGGAGCGGGTTGGTGACCTCCAAGTCCAGCCTCCCCACCGCCATTTCGATCCGTACCCGGACCGGAACCGGCCCGCTGTGCCGCAGTACGTTGGTCAGCGCCTCCTGAAGGATCCGGTACCCCTCCCGGGTGACCGGGCCCGGCAACGTCTCCAGCGGACCGGACAGTTCGGCGTCCACCGAGGCGCCGGAAGCACGCGCCGACTCCAGCAGCCGGTCCGCGTCGGCCAGGGTGGGGCGCTGGGAAGGAGGCTGCGCGGACTCGCGGAGCACCAGCAGCACCCGCTCCAGGTCCTCCATCGCTGCCCGTCCGGTCTCCTCGATCGCGCACAGCGCGCGCTCGGTGAACGCCGGGTCGCCCGCGGCCCGGGCGGCTCCCGCCTGGACCACCGCCACGGTGAGCGCGTGCCCGATGGAGTCGTGCAACTCCCGTGCGATCCGCGTCCGTTCCAGCAGCTGCTCCGTACGGGCCTCCAGTGCGCTGAGCCGCTCGGCCGCCGAAGGCCCCAGGAGCCGGGCCGCTATGGCCGTGACGGCCCTGCCGAGCAGGACCACGATGACCAGCAGCAGGATCAACGGAACCGGCACGAGGAGGACGGCCAGCCAGCGGGGAGGGACGAAGGGCAGGATCACCACGTCCGCCCCGAGCGTGCCCCCCGCGCCGACGATGACGAGTTCCAGGGTCATCACCGGCAGCCACACCGTCGCCATCATGGCCACGCCCGCCAGCACCAGGCGTATCTCCAGCCAGGCAACCGTTCGCCAGCGGTCCCCCCAACGGGCGGACGCCGTGGTGCTGATGGAACCGTCGTGCCGGCCCCGCTCGTGCGGGGTCAGCAGGAACTGGGCCTGCAGCCCCTCGGCCAGCCGCACCCAAGGGAGCAGCCCGAACGGCGCGACGATCAGGGCGGGCATCCACGGCCAGGCAGGCTCTATGAACATCCAGATGGACACGATCAGGATGGGCACGAGCAGGTGCAGCCAGCGGGTGTACGTGACACCGCGGAACGGCGCACGAAGCAGGAGAGACATGTCCTCATCCTGGCAGTCGGAACACGGGGTCCGTCTCCCCCGTGCGGGGGAGACGATCCCCCCACGTGGGGGAGGTCAAGGGGTGGGGCCGACGGCGAACCTTGAGACATGAACAGCATCGAGATCCGAGAACTGACCAGGGAATACGGCTCCACCCGTGCCGTGGACCGCCTCACCTTCGACGTGCTGCCAGGTCGGGTCACCGGCTTCCTGGGCCCCAACGGCGCCGGCAAGTCGACCACGATGCGGCTGCTGCTCGGGCTGGACCGGGCCACAGCCGGTACGGCCACCGTCGGGGGACGGAAGTTCACCACCTTCACCGACCCGCTGCGCCGGGTCGGGGCGCTCCTGGACCCGCAGTCCATCCACGGCGGACGCACTGCCCGCGACCACTTGCGTCTCCTCGCCGCCACGAACCGGATACCGGCGCGGCGGGTGGAGGAGGTCCTGGAGCAGGCGGGGATAGCCTCGGCGGCCAAGCGCCGGGTGAAGACTTTCTCGCTGGGCATGCGCCAGCGCCTGGGCATCGCCGCCGCCCTGTTGGGTGATCCCGGAGTGCTGCTGCTCGACGAACCGACGAACGGCCTCGACCCCGAGGGCATCATCTGGATCCGCGAGCTGATGCGCGGACTCGCCGCCGAGGGGCGGACCGTACTGGTCTCCAGCCACCTCATGTCCGAGACGGCGACGTTGGCCGACCACCTGATCGTGCTGGGCGCGGGCAGGCTGCTGGCCGACACCTCGATGGAGGAGTTCATCGAGGCGCGCAGCACCCCCCGGGTGCGGCTGCGCACCTCGGACCCGATCCGGCTGCGTGCCGCCCTCGCCCGCGACGGCTTCGAGCTGGTGGACGCCGGCGGCGGGCGCTGGACCGTCGACGGCATACAGGCGGAACGGCTCGGTGCCATGGCTGCCCGGGAGGGCATCCCGATGCTGGAGCTCGCAGACGAACGCGCCTCGCTGGAGCAGGCCTACCTCGATCTCACCGCCGACCATGCCCAGTTCGCCGCCACCCACTGACCGACCCCGCTTTCCCCGCACTTCAGGAGGCTTCGCCATGACTGCCGCTCTGCCCACCCTGCCCGTCCTGCACTCGGAATGGATCAAGATCCGGTCCCTCCGGGGCACGTTCGGAGCCCTGATAGCCGTCTTCGTCGCCACGGTGGGGATCCAGGTGCTGACGGCGGCGGCGATCGGCCAGGCCGAGGCGGGCAGCATGGGTGAAGACCCGCTCCTCGCCGCCTTCTACGGACTCAACTTCGGTCAGATAGCGGCCATCGTCTTCGGGGCGAACGCCTTCTCCGCCGAGTTCCACAACGGGGCGCTCCGCACCAGCTTCACCGCCGTGCCCCACCGCACCCGCTTCTACCTGTCGAAGATCTCGATGGTGGGCGGACTGGCCCTGGTCATGGGACAGGTCACCGGGTTCGTCACCTTCGTGGCCGGCCAGTCGTTCATGGGCCCCTACGCCCTCGAACTGGGTGACCCGGGTGCCGTCCGGGCCATCGTCGGCAGCGGGATCTACCTGACCGTCGTCGCCCTGCTCTCGGCCGGGCTGACTGCGCTGCTGCGCAGCGGCGTGGCCGTGACGAGCCTGCTCATACCCTTCTTCCTCATCGTGTCCTTCGTCGTCGGTGAGGCCGTGGGCGGGTTCGGGCAGTACATGCCGGACCGTGCCGGGCAGATGGTGATGCGGGTCGAGCCGCACGGTGACCTCGGCCCGTGGAGCGGGCTGGGCGTGATGGCGCTGTGGGCCGCGGTCGCAGTGGTCGCCGGCTGGATCGCGGTGCGCCGACGGGACGCGTGACGCCGGACCAGTTGTCAGTGGCGGTCGGGATACTGACGGTATGACCACGGCAGAGCATCTCGACACGATCGACCGGCTGCGGGTGACGGACTTCCCGCCCGAGCCGGTCTGGTCCGGTGGGCAGAGCAGCGGCCCGGGTTACCACCTGGTACAGATCGGCTGGACCGCGGACTTCAGCGAGGACGGCGGAGCCGGCCGGGCCGAGGCGACCGACCAGATCAACGCCGAGTACGGGGCACTGACCCAGGCCCTGACCGACCGGTGGGGGGAGGTGCAGGTGTTCAGCGTGGAGTCGCTCAGAGCCAGGGGGCTCGAGGGGGAGGAGATACCGGAGCCCTGGGACAAGGTGAGCGGCAGCACCGACCATGTGCACGCGTGGCAGGTGGAGGGCAGGTGGCTCGTGGCCTACGTGGCGCAGTGGGACGGCGGTGAACCGTACACGCTGATGGCAGCGGTCACAGTGACCGACCCGCCGTAGCCCGGCGGACGGTGGGGCAGGGCGGGCAGGGCGGGCAGGACAGCGGGTCAGGCTCGGTCAAAGAGCCCCGGTGCCGAGCCGTATCGTCCTGGGGCTGGGCGCGGCTACCGCCCCCGCAGCCGTTGCCGCCCCTGAGGTTATCGAGGTCGAGGTGTGGGGCCCAACTATGAGAAGTGTGTGGCACCGGGCACCACATGGCTGGGGTCGGCGAAGAAGATCGACGGGGCCCACTACGTCCACCGCACCTGCTAGCCCGCACATGCAAGGGGGGACGGGGGAGAGGGGGGATGGGGGAGAGGCGGGCGGAGCGGTGCTCGCCCCGGAGTCCTCGCGCGTCTTGAGCCGGTGGCGCGGTCGGCGGAGTGGGTCAGGGGGTTTCGGGGGATTCCGCGGCCGCGCGGAGGCGGGCGTACTCCTGGGCCATGGTTTCGGCGGTCCAGTGGGCGTTGAGGCCGCTGGGGTTGGGGAGGGCCCAGATGCGGGTGGAGCCGATGGTTCGGTCCTGAGGGCCGATCTGTGCCTTCCGCTCGCCGAAGGCGGTGCGGTAGGCGGTGACCCCGACGACCGCCAGCCACTGGGGGCGCAGGAGTTCCACCTTGGCCCTCAGGATGCGGCCGCCCTCGCGGAACTCCTCGGCGCTGAGTTCGTCGGCGCGCGCCGTGGCGCGGGCCACGACGTTGGTGATGCCGAGCCGGTAGGTCAGCAGTTCCTCCTGCTCACCGGGGGCCAGGCGGCGCGGCGTGAAGCCCGACAGGTGCAGGACGGGCCAGAAGCGGTTGCCGGGGCGGGCGAAGTGGTGACCCGTCGCGGCGGAGAGGAGCCCGGGGTTGATACCGCAGAACAACACGCGAAGACCACCCGCGACCACGTCCGGGAGGACGCGGTCGCGGGCGGCGGTCAGCTCGTCGGGGGTCAGAGGATCGACCCCGGCGTGTACCCGGCGGCCTCCGGGTGCTGCTTGGCGATCGCCTCGATACGGGAGACCACCGCGGCGACCTGGTCACCGGCGGCGCCCGTGAAGGACAGCTTGTCGGCCATCAGGGCGTCGAGCTGGGCCCGGTCCAGCGGCATCCGCTCGTCGGCGGCCAGCTTGTCCAGCAGCTCGTTGCGCTCGGCGCCCTGCTCGCGCATGGCGAGCGCGGAGGCCACCGCGTGCTCCTTGATGACCTCGTGGGCGGCCTCGCGGCCCACCCCGGCCCGCACCGCGCCCATCAGGACCTTGGTGGTCGCCAGGAACGGCAGGTAGCGGTCCAGTTCCCGGGCGACGACCGCGGGGAAGGCGCCGAACTCGTCCAGGACGGTCAGGAACGTCTCCAGCAGGCCGTCGAAGGCGAAGAAGGCGTCCGGCAGGGCCACGCGGCGGACCACGGAGCAGGAGACGTCGCCCTCGTTCCACTGGTCGCCGGCCAGCTCGCCGGTCATCGAGGCGTAGCCGCGCAGGATGACCATCAGGCCGTTCACGCGCTCGCAGGAGCGGGTGTTCATCTTGTGCGGCATCGCGGAGGAGCCGACCTGGCCGGGCTTGAAGCCCTCGGTGACCAGCTCGTGGCCGGCCATCAGGCGGATCGTCTTGGCGATCGACGACGGGGCGGCGGCCAGCTGCACCAGCGCGGTGACCACGTCGTAGTCGAGCGAGCGGGGGTAGACCTGGCCGACCGAGGTGAAGGCCTGGGCGAAGCCGAGGTGGGCGGCGATGCGCTGTTCCAGGTCGGCGAGCTTGGCGGCGTCGCCGCCGAGCAGGTCGAGCATGTCCTGGGCGGTGCCGACCGGGCCCTTGATCCCGCGCAGCGGGTAGCGGCCCAGCAGGTCCTCGAGGCGGTCGTAGGCGACCAGCAGCTCGTCGGCGGCCGTCGCGAAGCGCTTGCCCAGGGTGGTCGCCTGCGCGGCCACGTTGTGGGAGCGGCCGGCCATGACCAGCTCGGCGTGCTCGCCCGCCAGCTTGCCGAGGCGGGACAGGACGGCGACCGTGCGGTCACGTGCCAGTTCCAGCGAGAGCCGGATCTGGAGCTGCTCCACGTTCTCGGTCAGGTCGCGCGAGGTCATGCCCTTGTGGACGTGCTCGTGACCGGCGAGGGCGTTGAACTCCTCGATGCGGGCCTTGACGTCGTGTCGGGTGACCTTCTCGCGCTCGGCGATGGAGGCGAGGTCGACCGTCTCCAGGACGCGCTCATAGTCCGCGAGGGCGGCGTCCGGAACCTCGATACCGAGGTCCTTCTGGGCGCGCAGCACGGCGAGCCACAGCCGCCGCTCCAGCGTCACCTTGTACTCGGGGGACCACAGGACGGCAAGCTCCGCGGAGGCGTAGCGGCCGGCCAGGACATTGGGGATGCGGGGCTTGGCTGTCACGTGTAGGGATTCTACTTGGGCCGCGGCTGTGCGTTTACGCAGGTAGGGGCCCCGACTCCGATTGTGCCTTGCTACGAGAGCCGCTCGCCCCCGGAGGCCTCGTACGGCAGCAGTTCCGGGCGCTTGGCCGGGCGGCCGTCCCCGGAGGAGCGGCCCGTCAGACGGCGGCCGACCCAGGGCAGCAGGTGCTGCCGGGCGAAGCTCAGGTCCTGGGAGCGGCGCAGGGCCCAGCCCGGGGGCGCGGAGGCGGGCAGTTCGGTGCGCCAGTCCTCCTCGGGCGGCAGGCCCAGGGACTGCCAGACGGCCTCCGCCACCCGGCGGTGGCCCTCGGCCGTCAGGTGCAGCCGGTCCACGTCCCACATCCGCGGATCCGCGAGCGCGGCAGCCCCGTACAGGTCCACGACCACGGCGCCGTGCCGGGCCGCGAGCTCCTCGATGACGGCGAAGAGCTCCTGCATGCGCGGACGGAAACGTTCCATCACCGGCCCGTTGCGTCCCGGGGAGCGCATCAGCACGAGCTTCTTGCAGGAGGGGGCCAGCAGCTCCACCGCCTCTTCCAGGTGCCCGCGCACCCGGCCCATGTCGACCTTGGGGCGCAGCGCGTCGTTCAGACCGCCCACCAGGGTCACCACGTCGGCGCCCATGGCCGCGGCCAGGGGTACCTGATCCTCGGCGATCTGTCCGATCAGCTTCCCGCGGACGGCGAGGTTCGCGTAGGCGAAACCGGGCTCGCGTGCGGCGAGCCGGGCGGCCAGCAGGTCGGCCCAGCCGCGGTAGGAGCCGTCCGGGAGCAGGTCGGACATCCCCTCGGTGAAGGAGTCACCGACCGCGACAAAACTGGTGTAAGAGGCATTCATCTCCATGACGGAGCGATGCTACCGGTCGGTACCCCGGCCCCGCAGGGCCGGGGACCCACCAGCCTCCGACGCGGCCTACGCCGAAGCGGGTCTGCCGAACAGCTCGCGCAGCACGTCCTCCATCGTGACCAGGCCGGCCATGGTCCCGTCCGCCCCCAGCACGGCCGCCAGATGCGTACGGCTGCGCCGCATGGCGGTCAGTACGTCGTCCAGCGGAGTCTCGGCGCGGACCTGGGCGATGGGCCGCAGCGCCGACAGCGGGAACGGTTCGTCCCGCTCCGGCCCCGCCGCGTCCAGGGCGTCCTTCACGTGCAGGTAGCCCAGGATCCGGTGCTGTGCGTCGATCACGGGGAAGCGGGAGTAGCCGGACGTCGCCGACAGCCGCTCCAGGTCGGCCGGAGAGATGCCCAGCCAGGCGGCGACCACGTGGTCCGCCGGCAGCACCACATCGGTGACCGGCCGTCGGCCCAGCTCCAGGGCGTCGTGCAGCCGCTCGCTCGCCCGGTCGTCGAGGAGCCCCGCGTCACTGGAGTCCTTGACCATCCGGGCCAGCTCGTCGTCCGTGAACGTGGCGGCCACCTCGTCCTTCACCTCCACCCGCAGCAGGCGCAGCAGGGCGTTGGCGAAGGCGTTGATCGCGAAGATCACCGGCTTCAGCGCCCGGGTGAGGGTCACCAGGGGCGGTCCCAGCAGCAGGGCGGTGCGCACCGGCTCCGCCAGTGCCACGTTCTTCGGCACCATCTCGCCGAACAGCATGTGCAGGTAGGTGGCCAGTGCCAGCGCCACCACGAAGGAGATCGCGTGCGTCAGGCCCGCGGGCACCCCGACCAGGTCGAACAGCGGGGTCAGCAGGTGCGCGATGGCGGGCTCGGCCACCACACCCAGCACCAGGGTGCACAGCGTGATGCCCAGCTGCGCCGCCGCCATCATGGCCGACACGTGCTCCAGGCCCCACAGGACGGCTCGGGCCCGCCGGTCGCCCTCCTCGGCGTACGGCTCGATCTGGCTGCGCCGGACCGAGATCAGCGCGAACTCCGCGCCGACGAAGAAGGCGTTGACGACCAGGGTCGCCAGGCCGATCAGCAATTGGATCACGGTCATCGGTCCCCCTCCGAACCCTGGGTCCCGGCCGGTCCGTCCGGCGCGTGCAGCAGCACCCGCGCGGCCCGCCGCCCGCTGGCGTCCACCACGTCCAGCCGCCAGCCGTCCAGCTCCAGGCTGTCGCCCACCGCCGGGATCCGTCCGAGCTCGGTCGCTATCAGGCCGGCCAGGGTCTCGTACGGGCCGTCCGGCACCCGCAGTCCGATCCGCTGGAGCTGGTCGGTGCGCGCGGCGCCGTCGGCGGAGTAGAGCAGCCGTCCGGAGGCGTCCGTACCGGCCGATGCCAGGTCGGGGGTCTCGTGCGGGTCGTGCTCGTCGCGGACCTCGCCCACGACCTCCTCGACGATGTCCTCCAGCGTGGCCACGCCGGCCGTGCCGCCGTACTCGTCGATGACCACGGCCATCGTGCGCTTGCCGGACAGCCGGTCCAGCAGCCGGTCCACGGTCAGGGACTCCGGTACGAGCAGCGGCTCGCGCATCAGGTGCGACACCGGGGTGCGGTGGCGGTCCGTCGCGGGCAGGGCCAGTACGTCCTTGATGTGGACGGTGCCGACGACGGTGTCGAGGCTCCCCCGGTAGACCGGGAAGCGGGACAGGCCGGTGGCCAGCGTCGCGTTCGCCACGTCCTCGGCCGTGGCCTGCGCGTCGAGGGCGGTGACCTGGACGCGCGGGGTCATCACGTTCTCCGCGGTCAGGTCCGCCAGGTTCAGGGTCCGCACGAACAGCTCGGCGGTGTCCTTCTCCAGCGCGCCGGCCTTGGCCGAGTGCCGGGCCAGCGCGACCAGCTCCTGCGGGGTGCGGGCCGAGGCCAGCTCCTCGGCCGGCTCCATGCCGAGGCGGCGCACCATGTGGTTCGCCGTGCTGTTCAGATGGCCGATGAGCGGTTTGAAGGCCCGGCTGAAGACGCGCTGCATGGTGGCCACGCGTTTGGCGATCGCCAGCGGGGAGGAGATCGCCCAGTTCTTGGGCACGAGCTCGCCGACGACCATCAGGACGATGGTCGACAGCACGGTGCCGATGACCAGGGCGGTGGAGGAGGCGGCGCCGGACGACATGCCGAGCGCCTGGAACGGGCCCTGGAGCAGGGCGGCGATCGAGGGCTTGGAGATCATGCCGATGACCAGGCCGGTCACGGTGATGCCGAGCTGGGCGCCGGAGAGCTGGAAGGTCAGGCTGCGGACGGCGGCCAGGGCGCTGTCGGCCCCGCGCTCACCCCGCTCGACGGCCCGTTCGAGCTCGCTGCGCTCGACGGTGGTCAGCGAGAACTCGGCCGCGACGAAGACCCCACAGGCAAGACAGAGCAGCAGCGCCACGAGGAGCAGGAGCACTTCGGTCATCGGTCGGTCACCTCCGTCCCATGATCGGCCAGGAGGAGGGGTGTCGCGCGATGTCGCATACCGGAATGCCGGGGACTGGGAGGCTCGCCCATGGGCGGACGCTCACACCTTTCGTTCGAGTGGACTGGTGACCACATGGTAAAGGACGGGCAAAGGGAGACCGTCATCCTTCTGGTGGAGCGGACCGGATGATGGGATCCGGGCATGAACGATCTTCACATCGGCCCTGCGGCGGCAGCCGAACTCAGCTCCGTACTCGACTTCTGGAAGAGCGCGGCCGAAGGGACGAGTATCAGCGACGACCTCGCCGGGATCGAGCGTCTCCACGAGCGGGACCCCCACGCGCTGCTGCTCGCCCGCCGCGACGGTGAACTCGTCGGCACGGTGATCGCCGGGTTCGACGGCTGGCGCTGCCACCTCTACCGGCTCGCGGTCCACCCGGGGCACCGCAGGCAGGGCATAGGCACGGCGCTGCTCGCCGCCGCCGAGGAGCGGTTCGCGGAGCTCGGCGGGCGGCGCGCGGACGCGATGGTGCTCGACCGCAACGAGCAGGCGCACCCGGCGTGGGCAGCGGCCGGATACGGGCCCCAGGAGCAGTGGACCCGCTGGGTCAAGCCGCTCGGCCGCTGATCCTCACCCGGGGGAGCGGCGGGCGGAGCCGATCACGCAGTACGAGGTGGGCAGGGCCGGACCGCGCTCCGGCAGCCGGAAGGCGCGGTGCGAGACGATCCGGAAGCCCGCGGCCTCGATCGAGGCGAGCGGGTCGCGGGAGGTGTGGCAGCCGCCGAAGAGGCGGGGCCAGACGGTCCGGTCCAGCGCGCGCTGGACGGCAGCCATGCCGGGCCCCGGGGCCAGGCCGTGTTCGAGGAAGCGCAGTTCGGCGTCGGGGCGCAGGACGCGGTGCAGCTCGGCGAGGGTGCGCGGGAGGTCCCGTACGGTGCACAGCACCAGGGAGGCGACGGCGGCGTCGAAGGCCTCGCTCTTGACCGGGAGGGCTTCGGCGACACCGGGTACGACGTCCACCGGGACCTCGGCGCGCAGGGCGGCGGAGACCGCGAGCCGGCGGAGGGTGCGCTCCGGTTCGACGGCCACCACCTCGGAGACGGCGCGCGGGTAGTGGGCGAAGTTCAGGCCGTTGCCGGAGCCGATCTCGATCACGCGGCCGGAGACGCCGTGCAGCAGCTCGCGGCGGAGGGCGGCGATGCCGTGGGTTTCGGCGGTGGCGCTGGCGCGGGCGTAGAACCGGGCGAAGAGCGGGTGGTGCACGGAGTCGGGGGGCGGTTTGCTGCGCGGCGACATGACGGACCTCCCGGGGCGGGGGACGGGGCGCATACCTTCAGCGTGCCCTTTCCGCTGGCGCTCATCCCTGGTGGGGTGGTGCTGCGCCGCCGCTGCCGGGGCTCCGCCCCGGGCCCCCGCGTCACCCGCGCCGCCGCTGCCGGGGGCTCTGCCCCCGGGCCCCCGCGCCTCAAACGCCGGCGGGGCTGGTGGTGGCTGGGTTCGGTTAGGCCGGCCAGGTGGTCAGGAAGGACTGGGGGGACCAGGTTCCGTGCAGGGGGGCGGCCAGCCATGAGGGGGCCGCGGTGCGGAAGGCGGGCGGGGGGGTGGAGCCCGCGCCGTGCGGGATCGCGCCCAGCAGCGGCAGGTCCGAGACCTTCGGGAGGTCCGCGAGGTTGCACCGGGAGGCCAGGTCCGGGGACGCGGGCCAGCTGCCGACCACCAGGCCCAGTCCGGTGAGGTCCCGGGCCCGGAGGGCTTCCGCCGTCAGGGCGGCGGAATTGAGGGTTCCGAGGCCTGCGGGGGCCACCACCAGCACCGGGGCGCCGATCAGCCGGGCCGCGTCCGCGAGGGTGTGGCCTTCCTCGTCGAAGCGGACGAGCAGTCCGCCCGCGCCCTCCACGAGCACCAGGTCGTGGTCCCGGGACAGCCGTTCCGCGGCCTGCGCGATGTCCGCAGGCGAGAGCGTCGGCAGCCCCGACCGGCGGGCCGCGGTGTCCGGGGCCAACGGCTCCGGGTAGCGGGCCAGTTCCACCGCCGTGACGGTGGGGCCCGCCAGCCGGACGGCCTCGGCGGCGTCCCCCGGCTCGTCCGGGCCCACGCCGGTCTGGGCGGGCTTGAGCACCGCCACCGAGAGGCCGGCGGCCACCGCGGCGGCGGCGATCGCCGAGGTGACCACCGTCTTGCCGATCTCCGTGCCCGTGCCGGACACGACCAGTACGGACATCTCAGCCTTCCCGCGCCGCCGCGCACACCGCGCGGCAGATGCGGGCGACGTCGCCGTCGCCGGTGACGAAGGGCGGCATGGTGTAGATCAGGTCCCGGAAGGGGCGCAGCCACACGCCTTCCCGGACCGCCGCCCGGGTGGCGGCCGCCACGTCGGCCTCGTGGTCCAGCTGGACCACGCCGATGGCGCCCAGCACGCGTACGTCCCGGACCCCGGGCAGGGCGGCCGCCTCCGCAAGGCCCTCGCGCAGGCCCGCTTCGATCCGCTTGACCTCCCGGGCCCAGTCCTGGCCCAGCAGCAGGTCGACGGAGGCCAGGGCGACGGCGGTGGCCAGGGGGTTGCCCATGAAGGTCGGCCCGTGGGCCAGCACCGGGACCTCGCCCTGCGAGATCCCCTGCGCGACCCGCTCGGTGCACAGGGCCGCGGCTAGCGTGAGGTACCCGCCGGTCAGCGACTTGCCCACGCACAGCACGTCGGGCGTGATCCCGGCGTGGTCGGCCGCGAAGAGCGCGCCCGTACGGCCGAAGCCCGTGGCGATCTCGTCCAGGACCAGCAGGACCCCGTACTCGTCGCAGAGCTCGCGCAGCACCCGCAGGTATCCGGGGTTGTGGAAGCGCATGCCGCCCGCGCCCTGCACCACCGGCTCCACGATCACGGCGGCCAGCTCGTGCGCGTGCGCGGCGATCAGGCTGCGCAGGTGGGCGGCGTACGCGGGGTCGACGGGCGTGTCGAAGCCGCCGGGCGGCGCGTCCGCGAAGACCTGCTGGGGCAGGTGCCCCTGCCACAGCTCGTGCATCCCGCCCTGGGGATCGCAGACGGCCATCGGCTGCCAGGTGTCCCCGTGGTAGCCGCCGCGCCAGGTCAGCAGCCGGGTCTTGCCCGTCCGTCCCAGCGAACGCCAGTACTGGAGGGACATCTTGACCGCGACCTCGACGGCGACCGAGCCCGAGTCGGCGAGGAAGACGTGCTCCAGGCCGGCCGGGGTGATCTCCACCAGCTTCGCGGCCAGCCGGACGGCGGGCTCGTGGGTGAGCCCGCCGAACATCACGTGTGACATCCGGCCCAGCTGGCCGGTCACGGCCTCGTTCAGCACCGGGTGGTTGTACCCGTGGATCGCCGACCACCAGGAGGACATGCCGTCGACCAGCTCGTCCTGCCCCTCGGCCGGGGCGGCGAGCCGCAGCCGGACACCCGAGGCGGAGGAGACGACCAGCGGCTCCTGCCGCCCGGGCATGGGGCCGTACGGGTGCCAGACGTGCTGCCGGTCCAGAGCGAGCAGCTCCTCGACCGGCAGCGGGTCGTGCGCGGCGTGCGGATCAGGCATTGGGGGCGAGATCCGTTCCCGCTCCACGACGGCGCACCGCCACCAGGTCGGACCGCACCTCACCGGCGCCGGCCTGCGCGGCCGCCGGTACCGGCGCCGGCTCCTGGGCGGCGGGCGCGTGCCCGGAGCAGCCGCCGCAGGCCGAGCCGCAGCCCGCCCCGTCGGCCGCACCGGAGGGAGCCGCCGGGCCGCAGACCGAGGCGCCGCCGCCGTGCGATCCGCAGCCCCCGGCCGTAGCGGCCTCCGCCACGTCGGCGCGGTGCGCGGGAAGGGTCGTCGTACCGGCGCCCTCCACCTCGAAACCGGCGTCCGCGATCATGTCGAGGTCGGCCTGGCCGGCCTGGCCCTCACTGGTGAGGTAGTCGCCCAGGAAGATCGAGTTGACCAGGTGCAGGGCCAGCGGCTGCATCGTGCGCAGGTGCACCTCGCGGCCGCCCGCGAGCCGGACCTCGACGTCGGGGCAGACGAAGCGCACCATGGCCAGGATCCGCAGGGCGCGCTGCGGGGTGAGGTTCCACTCCTTGGCGAGCGGGGTGCCCTCGAAGGGGATCAGGAAGTTGACCGGCACCGAGTCCGGGTCCAGCTCGCGCAGCGAGTAGACGACGTCGACCAGGTCCTCGTCGCTCTCGCCCATGCCCGCGATCAGGCCGGAGCAGGCGGACAGGCCGGCGGCGTGCGCCTTCTGCACCGTGTCGACCCGGTCCGCGTAGGTGTGGGTCTTGGTGATCTGGCCGTACGTCGCCTCGGAGGTGTTGAGGTTGTGGTTGTACGCGTCCGCGCCCGCGTCGCGCAGCCGCTCCGCCTGGCCGTCCGAGAGCAGGCCGAGGCAGGCGCAGACCTCGACGCCCTCGTTCTGCTCCTTGATCGCCGCGATGGTCTTCCCGACGCGGTCCACGTCCCGGTCCGTCGGACCGCGGCCGCTCGCCACCAGGCAGACCCGCTTGGCGCCGCCCGCGACACCGGCCGCCGCGGCCTGGGAGGCCTCCTCCGGCTTCAGCCAGGTGTACTTGAGGATCTCGGCCTTGGAGCCCAGACGCTGGGAGCAGTACGAGCAGTCCTCGGGGCACAGGCCCGACTTCAGGTTGACCAGGTAGTTCAGCTTGACCCGACGACCGAACCACTGGCGGCGCACCTTGCCGGCCGCGGCCACCACGTCGAGCAGTTCGTCGTCAGAGGTCGCCAGTACGGCGAGTGCCTCTTCGCGGGTCGGCAGCTCGCGCCGCAGCCCCTTGTCAACCAAGGTGTTCAGCAGATCCATGACGCCGATCCTGGACCACACGACCACTCCCGGCCAAGGAGAGAATGAACAACATGGCGTGATCCGAGTGTGTGTATCGCCACACCTGACGCTCAAGTCACGGCCGTTAAGGTCGGGCAGGTCTGTGGACTGCCGACAAAAACCGAGGACGCGCCGATGCCCCAGCACAGCCCCGATCCCGTGGACGTCTTCGCCTGGATTGATGACGCCGAACGGGTCCGCGAGCAGGCAGGACTGGTGCGGACGCTGCGACCGCGCCCGGCCTCCTCGCCGCTCCTCGACCTCGCGAGCAACGACTACCTCGGTCTGTCCAGGCACCCCGGGACCGTCCGCGGGGCACGTGAGGCGGCCGAGCGCTGGGGGGCCGGAGCCACTGGATCGCGGCTGGTGACGGGTACGACCGAGCTTCATGCCGAGCTCGAGCGGGAGCTCGCCGCCTTCTGCGGGTTCGAGGCGGCGCTGGTGCTCTCCTCCGGCTACGCGGCCAACCTCGCGGCCGTGACCGCGCTCAGCGACCGGGGCACCCTGGTGGTCTCCGACGCCGGGAACCACGCCTCGATCGTCGACGGCTGCCGCCTCTCGCGCGCCGAGACCGCGGTGATCCCGCACTCCGACCCGGACACCGCGCGCAAGACCCTCGCCACCCACACGGGCCGGGCGCTGCTGGTCAGCGACTCGGTCTTCTCCGTCGACGGGGACGCGGCCCCGCTCGCGGCGTACGCGGCGGCCTGCCGGGACGAGGGTGCGGCCCTGGTCGTGGACGACGCGCACGGGCTGGGCGTACTGGGCGAGGGCGGCCGGGGCGCCCTGCACGCGGCCGGGCTCGCGGGCGCGCCGGGGGTGGTGGCCACGCTGACGCTCTCGAAGTCCCTGGGCAGCCAGGGCGGCGCGGTGCTCGGCCCGGCCAAGGTGATCCGGCACCTGGTCAACACGGCCCGGACCTTCATCTTCGACACCGGGCTCGCGCCCGCCGCCGTGGGCGCGGCGCTGGCGAGCCTGCGCCTGCTCCAGCGGGAACCGGAACGCGCGGCGCGGGCCCGCGAGGTGGCCGCCGAGCTGTACGGGCGGCTCACCGCGTCCGGCCTGACCGCGGCCCGGCCGGACGCGGCCGTGGTGTCGGTGCGGGCCCCGTCGGCTTCGGCGGCACTGCGCTGGGCCGCCGACTGCCGCGAGGCAGGTCTGTCCGTGGGCTGCTTCCGCCCGCCGTCGGTGCCGGACGGCATCTCCCGGCTGCGGCTGACCGCCCGGGCCGATCTCACGGGGGAGGAGATCAACCGGGCCGTCGGGACGATCCTGGGGACCGCGCCCGCCGGGGCCACGGACCGGTAGGCGGGGTTACTGGAGCAGGTCCGCCCGGACCGAGGCGAGGAAGCCGTCCCAGGCCGGCCCGGTGAAGAGCACGGCCGGGCCGTCCGTCCGCTTGGAGTCGCGGACGGCGAGCAGGCCGCCGTTGAGGGCGGCCGCTTCCACACAGTTGTTCATTCCGGTGCTGCGGCTGCTCCGCCGCCACCGCGCGCTGTTCAGAAGTCCGCTGGTGGATAAGGGGGTTGCGGACACGGGGGTGCCTCCTTACGCGTCGTCAGCGAGTGAGCTGATGAGATCCGACGAGTCCTGGGGCGGGAGGGCGTGCGCCTGGATGGTGCGGAACGCGGCGCTGTACGCCTCTAGGTCTTCCTTCCGCTCCAGATAGAGGCTACTCGTCAAATGGTCGAGTACCACCACATCCAGATCAGCGATGTTCGGAAATGAGAAGATGACGAACGGTCCGGTGAGGCCGAGATGTCCCCCCACGCTGAACGGAAGTACCTGCAACCGCACTTGGGGCAGGCGTCCCACCTCCACCAGGTGCCTCAGCTGTTCCTTCATCACCCCGGGCCCGCCGATCTGACGGCGCAGCACCGCCTCGTCCAGGACCGCGCTCAGCTCCAGCGGGGGATCGGCCCGCAGCACCGACTGCCGTGCCAGCCGTACGTCGACCAGCGCGTCCACCTTCGGCTCGGGCAGCCCGCCCAGCGCGGCCCGGGTCACGGCCCGCGCGTATCCGGGGGTCTGCAGCAGCCCCGGCACCACGGAGAGCTCCACCGTACGGGCCGACCGGGCGCCGGCCTCCAGGCTGATGAAGTCCCGGTACTCCTGGGGCAGCAGCCCCCGGTAGTCGTGCCACCACTGGCGGCCCCGCCCGGTGTCGCCGCTCGGGCCGGGGCCCGCCGCCGAAGCCGACAGGGCCTCCAGCAGGGCCCGCTGCTGGGCGCTCACGATCTCCCCGTAGGCGTCCAGCAGCAGCCGGATGTCCTCGGGCTTGACGCCGCTGCGCCCCGTCTCGATGCGGCTGATCTTCGACTGGTGCCACCCCACGATCCGGGCCGCCTCACCACTGGTGAGTCCGGACCGGTCGCGCAGGGCACGCAGTTCCTCGCCGAGCTTGCGTCGGCGCACCGCGGGACCGTGCTGCACACCCGCCTCCTTCCACCGGCACAGCTCGCACCAGTCTGCCGTCCAAATACGCTCTTCCGTAGCAGAGTTCACCGCATTGAGGGACAGATATATGCATATCTTGGGGGATCGGCAGAAACGGCGGCACCATGGGTGGCACTCTGGCGTCCAGCACAGATCCGGGGCGGCTTGGCCCCGGTGGGAAAGGGACCGTCGCCATGGCAGATCACCAGGAAGCATCCGTCACTCTGCCGAGCGATCCGGCCTCGGTCGCCGCCGCCCGCCGCTATGTCGCGGAGGTGCTGGGCGAATGGGGACTGCCCGATGACGCCGACACCGCGGACAGTGTCAGACTGATCGTCTCGGAGCTCGCCACCAACGCGGTCCAGCACACCTTCGGCCAGTCGCCCACCTTCACCGTCGACGTCCGGCTGGAGCGCGGGGAGTGGCTCCGCGTCGGAGTGACCGACAGCCACCCGCGCTGGCCCAAGCGGCTGCCCGCCGCGGTGCAGCAGGACAACGGCCGCGGGATGGTCATCATCCGGTGGCTCACCGCGGAAGCGGGCGGCCGGCTCTCGGTCACCCCCACCGAGGAAGGCGGCAAGACGGTGTGGATCGCCTTGCCCTGGACGGTCGGGGCCCCGGCGGGGAGCGCCGTCACAGGCTGCTGAACCGCGTCGGGGTCAGGCGACCGGGTGGGGTCGGCGGGACCGGCGGCGGCCGGTCTCAGCCGAGTTCGCGCTCCGCGGTGCTCCGCTCGATGCACAGCTCGTTGCCCTCGGGGTCGGCCAGCACGACCCAGCCCAGGACCCCGTCCGGCGCGCGCCGGTCGTCCACGAGCTTCGCGCCGAGCCCCATCAGCCGCTCCACGGTCTCGTCCCGCGTGCCGGTCGACGGCTGGATGTCCAGGTGGACCCGGTTCTTGAGGGACTTGGCGTCGGGGACGCGGATGAAGAGCAGCCCGGGCACGCCGGGCTGCGCCGGCTCCGGCACGAGGAGGATCTCGTCGTCGCCCTCCTCGTCGTCCGGGTGGATCTGGAAGCCGGTCACGGCGGACCAGAACCGTGCGACCGCGTAGGGGTCGAGGGAGTCGAAGGTGATGTGCCGGACGGGGTTGAAGAACACGCGTCTCCTCGGTGAAAGCCGTCTGAGCTCTGCTGGAAGGCTGCCCGCGGGGCCGCCTGACGGCCGTATACGGAACGGGGTTTGCCCGGCCCGGCCGCTGAACCGAGTGTCTCCCCGAAACGTGGGTTAACTCAACGGAAAAACGGGGCCCCTAGCGTGGCAGCCACGTTCCTCCGCCAATGATCACCCATGATCCGGTAAAGCTGCGGTGGTCGGGACGGAAAGCCTTTTCCTGTGTTGGGCAAGACACGCTTGGCTCGGATATGCGCAGGTCAACAGAGTGTTGACGGCAAGTAAGGTCGCCCCGGCACGATGTTGATCTTGTCCCGGAAGCTTGGTGATTCGTGTGCATCTGACACCGCACGAGCAGGAAAGACTGCTCATCCACGTGGCCGCCGACGTGGCCGCGAAACGCAGGGCCCGAGGGGTCCGCCTCAACCATCCCGAAGCGGTCGCCCTGATCACCTCGCACATCCTCGAAGGCGCCCGCGACGGCCGCACCGTGGCCGAGCTGATGGCCTCCGGCCGTACCGTCCTGCGCCGCGAGGAGGTCATGGAGGGCATCCCCGAGATGATCCACGACGTCCAGGTCGAGGCGACCTTCCCGGACGGCACCAAACTCGTCACCGTCCACGACCCCATCGTCTGAAGGGCGAACCCGCATGATCCCCGGCGAAATCGCCTACGGGGACGGCCCGGTGCTCCTCAACGAGGGCCGCCCCGTCACCCGTCTCGTCGTCCTCAACTCCGCCGACCGGCCCGTCCAGGTCGGCTCCCACTACCACTTCGCCGAGGCCAACCCCGGACTCGACTTCGACCGCCCCGCCGCCCGCGGGCTCCGGCTCAACGTCGCCGCCGGCACCGCCGTCCGCTTCGAACCGGGCATCCCGGTCGCGGTGGAACTCGTACCGCTGGGCGGACTGCGCACCGTAACGGGACTGCGCGGGGAGACCGGGGGGCCGCTCGATGGCTGAGATCTCGCGCCAGGAGTACGCCGACCTGTTCGGGCCGACCGCCGGTGACCGGATCCGGCTGGCCGACACCGACCTCTTCGTCGAGATCGAGGAGGACCTCAGTGGCGGACCCGGCCGGTCCGGCGACGAGGCGGTCTTCGGCGGCGGCAAGGTCATCCGCGAGTCCATGGGCCAGGCCCGCACCACCCGCGCCGAGGGGGCCGCGGACACCGTGATCACCGGGGTCGTCGTCCTCGACCACTGGGGCGTCGTCAAGGCCGACCTCGGCATCCGCGACGGCCGGATCTGCGGCATCGGCAAGGCCGGCAATCCCGACACCATGGACGGGGTGGACCCCGCCCTGGTCATCGGCCCGGAGACGGAGATCATCGCCGGCAACGGGAAGATCGTCACGGCCGGGGCCATCGACGCCCACGTGCACTTCATCTCCCCGACGATCATCGAGGAGGCCCTGGCCTCGGGGATCACCACCCTCGTCGGCGGCGGCACCGGGCCGGCCGAGGGAACCAAGGCCACCACCGTCACCCCCGGACCCTGGCACCTCGCCCGGATGTTCGCCGCGCTGGAGGCCTACCCCGTCAACATCGGTCTGCTCGGCAAGGGCAACACCATGTCCCGCGAGGGCATGCACTCCCAACTGCGCGGCGGCGCCCTCGGGTTCAAGATCCACGAGGACTGGGGGTCCACCCCCGCCGTCATCGACGCCTGCCTGAGCGTCTGCGAGGAGACCGGCGTCCAGGTCGCCATCCACACCGACACGCTCAACGAGGCCGGATTCGTGGGCGACACCCTCGCCGCCATCGGCGGGCGCACCATCCACTCGTACCACACCGAGGGAGCCGGCGGCGGGCACGCCCCCGACATCATCACCGTGGTCTCCGAGCCGAACATCCTGCCCAGCTCCACCAACCCCACCCGGCCGCACACCGTCAACACCGTCGAGGAACACCTCGACATGCTGATGGTCTGCCACCACCTCAACCCGGCCGTCCCCGAGGACCTCGCCTTCGCCGAGTCCCGCATCCGGCCCTCGACCATCGCCGCCGAGGACGTCCTGCACGACCTCGGGGCGATCTCCATCATCTCCTCCGACTCCCAGGCCATGGGCCGCGTCGGCGAGGTCGTCCTGCGCACCTGGCAGACGGCCCACGTGATGAAGAAGCGCCGGGGCTTCCTGCCCGGCGACGGGCCCGCCGACAACCACCGGGCCCGCCGCTACGTCGCCAAGTACACGATCAACCCGGCCGTGGCCCAGGGCCTCGCCCGCGAGATCGGCTCCGTCGAGACCGGCAAACTCGCCGACCTGGTCTTGTGGAACCCCGCCTTCTTCGGGGTCAAGCCCGAAGTGGTCATCAAGGGCGGCCAGATCGCCTACGCGCAGATGGGCGACGCCAACGCCTCCATCCCCACCCCCCAGCCGGTGCTGCCCCGGCCGATGTTCGGCGCCCACGGGCGCGCACCCGGCCTCAACTCGCTCAACTTCACCGCGCAGGCCGCACTCGACGACGGACTGCCCGAACGGCTCGGACTCGGCAAGCAGTTCGTGGCCATCGAGAGCACCCGCAAGGTCAGCAAGTCGGACATGCGCAACAACGACGCCATGCCGAGGGTGGAGGTCGATGCCGACACCTTCACCGTCAGCATCGACGGGGAAGCCGTGGAACCGGCGCCCGCGACCGAACTGCCCATGGCCCAGCGATACTTCCTCTTCTGATGACGGGCCTCACCCGATGAGCCTCGCCGCCCTGCTCGTCCTCGCCGACGGCCGCTTCCCCGCCGGGGGCCACGCCCACTCCGGCGGGGCCGAAGCCGCCTGCAAGGCGGGCCGGATCCGCGACGCGGCCACCCTGGAGGAGTTCTGCCGGGGCCGACTGCACACCGCGGGCCTCACCGCCGCCGGCCTCGCCGCCGCCGCGGCCCTCGGACTCGACCCGGCGGAGCTCGACGCCGCCGCCGACGCCCGCACCCCTTCGCCCGCGCTGCGCACCGCGGCCCGGCGGCTGGGCCGGCAGCTGATGCGGGCCGCCCGGGCCACCTGGCCCTCCCCCGAACTGGAGGAACTGGCCGCCGCCTTCCCGCGCGGAGCCCATCAGCCCGTCGTGCTCGGCGTCACCGCCCGGGCGGCCGGGCTCGGACCGCGCGACGCGGCGCACGTGGCGGCGTACGAGGCGGTCGGCGGGCCCGCGACCGCGACCGTCCGGCTGCTGGGCCTGGACCCCTTCGAGGCGAGCGGGGTCCTGGCCCGCCTCGCCCCGGAGCTGGACGCAGTCGCCGCCCGGGCGGAGCGGGCCGCGCTGCGCGCCCGCTCGGAGGGCCCGGACGCCCTGCCCGCGGCCTCCTCACCCCTGCTGGAGATCGCGGCAGAGATCCATGCCGACTGGGCGGTACGGCTCTTCGCCTCCTGAACCGGCGCCCCGCCGGCCGTCCCGACCACCCCAAGGAGACCCCTGATGCACCTCGACCACGCCGTGACCTACCCCCAGCGGCACACCCACGGCGCCGCGCCGCTGCGGGCCGACGGCTCGCGCCGCGCCCTGCGCATCGGACTCGGCGGACCCGTCGGCTCCGGCAAGACCGCCACCGTCGCCGCGCTCTGCCGCGCCCTGCGCGCCGAGTTCTCCATGGCCGTCGTCACGAACGACATCTACACGCGGGAGGACGCCGAGTTCCTGCTCCGGGAGGCCGTGCTGCCGCCCGAGCGGATCACCGCCGTGGAGACCGGGGCCTGTCCGCACACCGCCATCCGCGACGACATCTCCGCCAACCTGGAGGCCGTGGAAGAACTGGAGGAGGCCTTCCGGGAGAGCGGTCCGCTCGACCTGATCCTCGTCGAGTCCGGCGGGGACAACCTCACCGCCACCTTCTCCCGCGGCCTGGCCGACGCCCAGATCTTCGTCATCGACGTGGCCGGCGGGGACGACATCCCGCGCAAGGGCGGCCCCGGCGTCACCACCGCCGACCTCCTCGTCGTCAACAAGACCGACCTCGCCCCCCACGTCGGCTCCGACCTGGACCGGATGGCCCGCGACGCCGCCGAGCAGCGCGGCGAACTGCCCGTCGCCTTCCAGTCGCTGCGCGGCCCGGACGGAGTGGCCCCGGTGGCCGCCTGGGTGCGCGAGCGGATCGCCGCCTGGACCGTACGGTGACCAGCGCGCCCGCCCTCGCTCCGCCGGCCGCCGCCCCTTCCACCCCGCCGGCCCCCGTCCCGCCGGTCCCCGCCCCGGAGCCGCCGCCCGCGGCGGGCCTGCGCGCCACCGCCCGGATCCACGCCGTCGCCGACGGGCGCGGCTCCACCGCCCTGCCCCTGCTGGCCGGGGAGGGGCCGCTCGCGCTGCGCCGCACCCGCGGCCGCGGGGCCGAGGCCGGGGTCATGCTGGTCGGCGCGATGAGCGCCCCGCTGGGCGGGGACCACCTCACCGTCGAGGTCACCGCCGGGCCCGCGGCCCGCCTCGCCCTCGCCTCGGCGGCGGCGACGCTGGCGCTGCCCGGCCGAGGTGGCGAGCCCGCGCGGTACGACGTACGGCTCGACCTGGCGGAGGGGGCCTCGGTGCGCTGGCTGCCCGAGCCGCTGGTCTCCGTGCGGGGCAGCGACCTGAGGGTGCGCACGCGGGCCGAACTCGCCCCCACCGCACGGCTGCTGCTGCGCGAGGAGCAGGTGCTGGGCCGGACCGGGGAGCCCCCGGGCCTGCTGCGCAGCCGGCTCACCGTCGGCCTCGGCGGCCGTCCGCTGCTGGACCAGGAACTCACCTGCGGGCCCGGGGCGCCCGGCGGCTGGGACGGCCCGGCGGGGCTGGCGGGCCACCGGGCGCTCGGCCAGCTCCTGGTCGTGGACCCGGCCTTCGCCGGGGCGCCGCCCGCGGCCGGGCCGCTGGGGGAGTTCGCCGCGGTGACCCCGCTGGCCGGCCCGGCCGTACTCGTGACGGCCCTGGCCCCGGACGCCCTGCGGCTGCGTGAACTGCTCGACACGGCCCTGCGTTCCTACGGCTGGTGACCGGGGCCTCCCGCCTCAGGGCGAATCGGACACCGCTCAGCGGTACACGCCTCCCCGGTTATCGGGTTGGCAAAGAACCGGGCCGCGCTCTGTCGCCCGGTACGGGTGAGCGACAAGGATCCCCTTGCGCCCCGATGACCGGGCCTGACCGAACCATGCTGCCCACGGCGGCACTTGACGCAGGGGGAACCACCACGTGATACGTACCGCGACGCTGGGGAGCGCCGCCACTCTCATCACCGGCGCACTCGCGGCGGGCCTGTTGCTCGCACCGCCCGCCGGAGCGGCTCCGGCCGACCGTGACAACGGGGCCGCGGAGGCGGCGGGCGTGAAGATCGCCGCCGCCCGCGCCGCGCACACCGGGATCGACTGGAAGGACTGTCCCGCCGACTGGGGCTTCGAGAAGCCCATCCAGTGCGGCTGGGTGAAGGTCCCGCTCGACTACAGCAAGCCGTTCGGCAAGACCATCGACCTCGCGGTCGACCGGATCGCCAGCACGGGCACCAAGGAGGAGCGCCAGGGCGCGCTCGTCTACAACCCGGGCGGCCCCGGCGGCTCGGGCATGCGCTTCCCGCGCCGGGTCACCACCCAGAGCCCGCTGTGGGTGAACACCGCGAAGGCCTACGACTTCGTGGGCTTCGACCCCCGCGGCGTCGGCCACTCGGCGCCCATCTCCTGCATCGACCCGCAGGAGTTCGTGAAGGCCCCCAAGGCCGACCCGGTCCCGTCCGGCGAGGCCGACAAGCGCGCCCAGCGCAAGCTCGCGGCCGAGTACGCGGACGGCTGCAAGGAGCGCAGCGGCGAGATGCTGCCGCACATGACCACCCCGAACACCGCGCGCGACCTGGACGTCATCCGGGCGGCCCTCGGCGAGCAGAAGCTGAACTTCCTCGGCGTCTCCTACGGCACCTACATCGGCGGGGTCTACGCGACCCTGTTCCCGACCCACGTGCGCCGCATGATCGTCGACAGCGTGGTCGACCCGGACCGGGACAACATCTGGTACGAGGCCAACCTCGGCCAGGACGTCGCCTTCCAGACCCGCTGGAACGACTGGCAGGACTGGGTCGCCGCGAACGACGCCGTCTTCCACATCGGCGACACCCGCGCCAAGGTCGAGGCCAAGTACCAGGAGCTGCGCGCCGCGGCCAAGGCGAACCCGATCGGCGGGGTCGTCGGCCCCGCCGAGCTGATCGGCTTCTTCCAGGGCGCCCCGTACTACGACTCCTCCTGGGTGCCCGTCGCCCAGACCTGGAGCAAGTACCTCGCCGGCGACACCCAGGCGCTGGTCGACGCGATCGCCCCGGACATGTCCGACCTCAAGGGCAACGCGGCGACCGAGAACGGCAACGCCGTGTACACCGCGGTCGAGTGCGCCGACGCGAAGTGGCCCACCAGCTGGGCGAAGTGGGACCGGGACAACACCAGGCTGCACGCCAAGTACCCGTTCCTGACCTGGTCGAACGCCTGGATGAACCTGCCCTGCGCGACCTGGAAGTCCAAGCAGAGCACCCCGATCGAGGTCGGTGCCAAGCGCGGCCTGCCGCCGGTGCTGATCGTCCAGTCCGAGCGGGACGCGGCCACGCCGTACAAGGGCGCCGTCTCGCTGCACAAGCGGCTGGCCGGCTCGCGCCTGATCACCGAGCGGGGCGCGGGCTCGCACGGGGTCACCAGCGTGGTGAACCCCTGTATCAACACCCGGGTGGACGCCTACCTGCTGACGGGCAAGGTCGACACCAAGGACGTGACGTGCGACCCGCACGCCACCCCGGTCGCCCCGGCCCCGGCCGCCGCGAAGTCCCTCGGCCAGGCCCCGGCCTCGGACCTCCTGGCGCACGAGGAGCTCCCGGCCGTCCGCTAGACCGTCCGACCGGCCCGTCCGACCGGCCCGTCCGACCGGCTCGTCGACAGCCCGACCGCCGGTCCCCGGGCCGGTCCGGCACGGGAGAAGGCTCAGCGCGAGGTGCGCCGGGCCTTCTTCCGTTCGGCCTCTTCCTCGGCCTTGACCTCGGCCGCGTACCGGTCCACGTACTCCTGGCCGGACAGTCCGAGGATCGCGTACATGATCTCGTCGGTGACGGCCCGCAGGACGGCCCGCTCGCCCTCCAGCCCCGCGTAGCGGGAGAAGTCCATCGGCTCACCGAAGCGGATCGTCACCCGCCGGATCTTCGGGATCTTCTGCCCGGGCGGCTGGATCTCGAAGGTGCCGACCATCGCACACGGTACGACGGGCACCCCGGCGCCCAGCGCCATCGCGGCCACGCCCACCTTGCCCTTGTACAGCCGCCCGTCGTGCGAGCGCGTGCCCTCCGGGTAGATGCCCAGGAGCTCCTCCTTGGCCAGCACGCCGAGCCCCTCGCGCAGGGCGGCCTGTCCGGCGTCCTTGCCGGAGCGGTCCACGGGGATCTGCCCGGCGCTGCGGAAGAACGCGGCGGTGAGCCGGCCCTTGACCCCGGGGCCGGTGAAGTACTCGGCCTTCGCGAGGAAGGTGATCCGCCGCTTGAGGATCGCGGGCATCAGGAAATGATCGGAGAACGACAGGTGGTTGCCCGCGATGATCGCGGCCCCCTCCGTCGGGATGTTCTCCAGTCCCTCGATCCGCGGGCGGAACAGCAGCCTCAGCAGCGGACCGAGCAACACGTGCTTGAGCAAGTGGTAGAACACCAGGCCGCTCCCGTCGATGTCCCGTTGTCACGGCCATCGTACGGACAGTCAGTCCCGGTCCGGCAGCTCAGGGACCGCCTTGATCGCACCCTGTCTTGATCACACGCTGCGGGAGGCGGCCATTCCGGCGGTCAGCAGCCCCAGCACCACCCAGCCGAACCACAGCCAGCCGTTGCTGCCGAGGGCCACGGAGTACACGGCGACGGCCACCAGAGCGGCGAAGGTCATGACAGCCATCGCCTTAACAGATCCGGTCATGCCCCATGGTCGCGCGCCGAGGCGCCGACGCGCTACTGGCCACGCGCTTGGAGCGAGGCCAGATACGCGTTGTACGCCGCCAGCTCCTGGTCCCCGTCGCGGTCCGCGGCCCGGTCGGAACGCTTCGCCGCCCGCTGCTCGGAGTGGTACCACTGGAAGACCAGCGCGATCAGCACCAGCACCGAGGGGATCTCGCTGAAGGCCCACGCGATACCGCCGCCCCACTGCTGGTCGAGCAGTGGATCGATGCCGAGGGATGCGGGCGGGTTCGCGTACGTCTTGATCATCGGCTCGCTCGCCATCATCAGCGCGATGCCGAAGAAGGCGTGGAAGGGCATCCCGGCGAAGAGCTCCAGCATGCGCATCACGTACCCCGGCCGGTGCGGGCCCGGGTCGATGCCCATGATCGGCCAGAAGAAGATCAGGCCGACGGCGAGGAAGTGCAGCATCATCGCGATGTGCCCGGTCCGGCTCTCCATCAGGAAGTCGAAGAGCGGGGTGAAGTACAGGGCGTAGAGGCTGGCGATGAACATCGGGATCGTGAAGGCCGGGTGCGTGATGATCCGCATGTACCGGCTGTGCAGCAGCATCAGGAGCAGCTCGCGCGGCCCCTTGGTGCCGCGCGCGGCCGGCGGCAGCGCGCGCAGCGCCAGTGTCATCGGCGCGCCGAGCAGCAGCAGGATCGGGGTGATCATGCTGATCACCATGTGCTGGACCATGTGCACGCTGAACATGACCATGCCGTAGTCATTCAGCTTCGTGCACATCACCAGGATCACGCTCAGCACACCGAGCGTGAACGCGATGGTCCGGCCCACCGGCCAGGAGTCCCCGCGCCGGCGCAGCCGCAGCACGCCCCATCCGTACAGGGCGAGCGCCAGCACCGAGCCGATCAGGAAGAAGGAGTCGAAGGAGAACTCCAGACCACGCCCGAGAGTGAAGGGCGGCAGGTCCATGTCCATGTCCATGCCGTGCCCGCTGTGATCCATCTGTTCACTCCCTTGACTGTGGCGCCCCACCACAGTAATGCCGCCCCCGGACGCATCCGCGCCCGGGGCCGCCACTCACCCCGCGGGAGTCACAGGACGTTCTGCGCCTCGGCGTACCGGTCCGACGGGACCGTCTTGAGGGTCTGCACCGCATCGGCGAGCGGAACCATGACGATGTCCGTGCCGCGCAGCGCGGTCAGCATGCCGAACTCGCCCCGGTGCGCCGCCTCCACGGCGTGCCAGCCGAAGCGGGTGGCGAGCACCCGGTCGTACGCGGTGGGCGTGCCGCCGCGCTGGACGTGGCCCAGGATCACCGGCCGGGCCTCCTTGCCGAGGCGGTCCTCCAGCTCGACGGCGAGCGTGTTGCCGATGCCGGCGAACCGCTCGTGCCCGTACATGTCCGTGCCGCCCTCTTCGAAGCGCATCGAGCCGGGGCGCGGCTTGGCACCCTCGGCGACCACGACGATCGCGAAGCGCTTGCCCGCGGAGAAGCGCTCGCCGACGATCGCCGTCAGCTCGTCGATGTCGAAGGGGCGCTCCGGGACGACGATCGCGTGCGCGCCGGCCGCCATGCCGGAGTGCAGGGCGATCCACCCGGTGTGGCGGCCCATGACCTCCACCACCATCACGCGCTGGTGGGACTCGGCGGTGGTCTTCAGCCGGTCCAGCGCCTCGGTGGCGACCCCGACGGCGGTGTCGAAGCCGAAGGTGACGTCGGTGGACGCGATGTCGTTGTCGATGGTCTTCGGGACGCCGACGATCGGCAGACCGGCCTGCGAGAGCAGGTGGGCGGCCTTCAGGGTGCCCTCGCCGCCGATCGGGATGATGGCGTCCAGACCCAGGTCGGCGACGTGGCCGCGGGCGCGCTCCACACCGTCGCGCAGGTGCGCGGGCTGGACCCGGGAGGAGCCGAGGATCGTGCCGCCGCGGGCCAGGATGCCGCCGACGGCGTCGAGGTCGAGCTTGCGGTAATCCGCCTCCAGGAGGCCCTTCCAGCCGTCGTGGAAGCCGATCACCTCGTCGCCGTGGTCGACGACGGCTCGGTGCACGACGGAGCGGATGACCGCATTCAGGCCGGGGCAGTCGCCACCGGAAGTGAGCACACCAATGCGCATGGCAGGAAGAGACCTTTGCAACGTGGGCCGACGACCGGACCACGTCGTCCGGTGGGAACTACGGCCACCCTACAAGCGGTGGAGCGGTGGGCTGAACCATCCTCCACATGCTGGTCGCACTCGTCGTACGAAACCACGTCGGCCCGGTTCCCCCTAGGGAAAACCGGGCCGAACACATGATGACGGGGCCGCCCCGATGAGCGGCCCGCAGGGCGCTACGCGGGCTGCGTCGCCGCCGCGATGCGCTCGGCGCGCAGCGCGTCGTACCACCGGTCGTCTATGGCCGGCAGCGCGTTCACGTCGAGGGCCAGCTTCAGCAGCAGGTCCGCGATGTGCGGGTTGCGCGCCATCACGGGGCCGTGCATGTAGGTGCCGAACACCGTGTCGTTGTACGCGCCTTCGGTGCCGTCGCCGGTGCCGTTGCCGCGGCCCATGCTCACCCGGGCGAACGGCCGCGCCGTCGGACCGAGGTGGGTGACGCCCTGGTGGTTCTCGAAGCCCGTCAGCTGCGGCAGGCCCAGGCGCGGGTCGATGTCCGCCAGGACGTCGCCGACGCACCGCTCGCCCTCGCCGCGCACGGTGACGACGTCCAGCAGGCCGAGGCCCTGCTGGCGCTCGCCCATGTCGTTCACGAACTCGTTGCCGAGGATCTGGTACCCGGCGCAGACGGAGAAGACGATCGCCCCGTTCGAGACGGCCCGCTCCAGACCGCCGTCGCGCAGCAGCCGCTCCGCGGCCAGCCGCTGCGGCCGGTCCTCACCGCCACCGATCAGGTAGATGTCGCCCGAGGTGGGGATCGGCTGGTCGCTGCGCACGTCCACGCGCTGCACGTCCAGGCCGCGCTGACGCGCCCGGCGCTCCACCACGAGGGCGTTGCCCTGGTCTCCGTACGTGCTGAGCAGGTCGGGGTAGACCCACACCAGACGCAGGCTGTTGTCGCTCATGCTCTTGTCCTCTGCGTTTCTGACGGGTCTAGTTGCCGACGCGGCGGCGTACGTCCTGGAAGGCGGTGTAGTTGGCGATCAGCTCGATCTGTCCGGGCGGCGCCAGCTGCACGGCCTCGTCGAGGGTCTCGCACACCCGGAAGTCCAGGCCGGCGACCTCCAGGCGGACCGCCAGGTCCAGCTTGCGGTCGCCGATCACGAAGATCGGGTGGCCCGCCAGGCGCGGGTAGTCCACGTCCCACAGCCAGGAGGTGTCGGTGCCGTCGGCGCCGCGCGCGTTCACCGAGAGGATCACCGGGGTCGGCGGCGGGTCGATCAGCGAGAACGTCTCCAGCCAGCCGGCCGGGTTCTTCGCGAGCAGCAGCCGCAGTTCGCGGCCCTGGAAGCTCACCACGTCGTAGCGGCCGGCCACGGCCTGCACCTGGTACATCCGCTCCAGCGCGACCTGCGGCGGGACGCCGAAGACCGCGGCCACGGCGGCCGAGGTGGCGGCGTTCGCCTTGTTGGCGCGGCCGGGCAGCTGGAGGTGGATCGGCCAGGCGCTGCCGTGCGGGTCGAGCACGTGGTCGCCGGAGAGCACCCAGCTGGGGGTGGGGCGGCGGAAACCGCACTCGCCGCAGAACCAGTCGTCGCCCGGGCGTTGCATCACGCCGCCGCAGGAGGGGCACGACCAGGCGTCGTCCTTCCACTCCTGGCCGGCCGCGACCCACACCACGTTCTGCGAGGAGGAGGCCGACCAGACGATCAGCGGGTCGTCGCAGTTCGCGACGATGACCGCCTTCGAGCCCGAGAGGCCCTCTCGCCACTTCTCCGCGAGCATGCGGGTCTCGGCGGCGCGGTCCAGCTGGTCGCGCGAGAGGTTCAGCAGGGCGATCACCTTGGGGGTGACGTCCCGGGCCACTCCGGCCAGGTACTTCTCGTCGACCTCGATGACGCCGTACTTGGCGTCCGAGCCGCCCGCCAGCGCCGAGGTGATGCCGGCCGGCATGTTCGCGCCCAGCGCGTTGGAGACGACCGGACCGCTGGCCCGCAGGGCCTCCGCGATCAGCCGGGTCGTCGTGGTCTTGCCGTTCGTCGCGGAGACGAGGACGACATCGAGATGCTGCGCCAGCGCTCCGAGGAGATCGGGGTCGAGCCTGAGTGCGACCTTGCCACCGATCACCGATCCGCTTCCGCGTCCCGCGGCCCGCGACACCGCCGCCGCGGCCTTGCCCGCCGTCACGGCCAGCTTGGCCCGCGGCGAAAGCGGCTCTGTGTTGCCTGCCATCGTCCCTTGTCCTCCTTGCGTCGGTCGGCCCCAGCCTATCCAGTACCTGCCGGAGCCTTGACCGCGGCGCCCCCACCCCGCCACAGATCTCCTCATATAGTCGCCCGTCGTACCCTTACGGCCATGCGACAGCGCCCCATCCCCGGTACCTCCGGCATCGTCCGCACCATGAGCCTGCTGGGCGATCCGGTGCTCCACTCGGCCTGCGCGGAGGTCACCGAGTTCGGTCCGGCCCTCGACCGGCTCATCGAGGACATGTTCGCGACGATGTACGCCCACCAGGGCGTAGGCCTCGCCGCGAACCAGATCGGGGTCGGGCAGCGGGTGTTCGTCTACGACTGCCCCGACGACGAGGACGTCCGGCACGTCGGGCACGTCGTCAACCCCCGCCTGGTCGTTGCCGACGGGGACGAGTTCCTCGGGCCGGAGGGCTGTCTGTCGCTGCCGGGGCTGGAGGCGGGGACGGCCCGCTTCGACCGGGCGGTCGTCGAAGGGGTCACCTCCGACGGGGCCGCGGTCCGGATCACCGGGACCGGGTTCTTCGCGCGCTGCCTTCAGCACGAGTGCGATCACCTGGGCGGCGCGGTGTACGCGGACCGCGTGACGGGGCTGCGGGCGCGGCGCCTGCGGCGGGCGATCCGCAAGGCCCCGTGGCGCGCCGGCCCGCTGCGCGGCTAGCCGCATCCGGCCTCGGCTCGTCCGGCCGAATTCGGCCTTGCCTGGCCAAACCTGGCCTGGTCTGGCCAACCCTGGCCTGGCCTCGCCTGGCCAAGCCCAGCTTCGCGAACGCGGCCTCGGGCGGCAGCATTCCAGCCTCGCCGGCGTTTGAGGCGCGGGTCCGGGCGGAGCCCGGTGCCCGGCGGAGCCGGGTTCCTGGGGCTCTGCCCCAGACCCCGCGCCTCAAACGCCGGCGAGGCTGGAGTTGCCCCCCGGCGAGGCTGGAGTTGCCCCCCGGCGGGGCTGGAGTTGCCCCCGGCGGAGGCGGGATGGTCGGGCCTGGGCTGGAGGTGGCCCCGGTGGAGGCGGGGTGGTCGGGCCTGGGCTGGAAGTGGCCCCGGCGGAGCCGAGATGGTCCGGCCGAAGCTGGAACGGCTAGAAGCCGGGGCCGTCCGCGCGGTTGCCGGCGGTGGCCAGGCGACCCCACAGGAGGTCGGTGAGGCCGGCGACCAACTCCTCGCGGGAGCAAGGGCGTTCACCGAGCCACCAGTCGCCGGCCGCGTGCATCATGCCGACGATGCCGTGGCCCCAGACACGGGCGAGGCGTTCGCCGCCCGGGCCGAGGTCCACCCGTTCGCCGATCACCTGGGCCAGTTCCTCGCCGAGCCGGCGCAGCAGCGGCGCCGAGTGCTGGCCGACGTCGAAACCACGCTCGGTGGCCTGCGCGTCCTCGGCCGGGTGCATCAGGAAGCGGTAGACCTGCGGGCGGGCCTCGATGGCGGCGAGGTAGGTCTCGAGGGTGGCCTCCACGCGCTGCCGACGTTCGGCCGGGGCGTCGAGCGCCGCGCGCAGGGAGTCGAGCAGGGCGTCCGTGTGCCGGACGGCGAGCGCCTGGTAGAGACCGGCCTTGTCGCCGAAGTGCCGGTAGAGGATGGGCTTGGTGATGCCCGCCTCCGCCGCGATGGCGTTCATGGACGCCTTGGGTCCGTCCCTGAGTACGACCCGGTCGGCCGCTTCGAGCAGTTCCCGCCGCCGCCGTTCGGCCGCTCCCGGCTCGCCGGCCCGCTGCGTGATCTCCATGACCTGTTTCTCTCCCCGCCCTTGCGATGTGCGTGACGCCCACGCAACGTAACACCCCGCACACCCTGGCGATCGAATCGGCGGCCGCCTCCCGGGTGGTCCCGGCCCTGCTTGACAGTGCTTACTCGCTGGTAACAGACTGTGGCCGCCGTGGTGGTTACCGGTAGTAACATGCACTTGGACGAGCACAGACAGCTGGAGGGGACATGGCGGAGTTCACCATGGAGCTCAACGACGACCAGAAGCAGGTACGGGACTGGATCCACGGCTTCGCCGCCGATGTGATCCGGCCCGCGGCCGCGGAATGGGACGAGCGCGAAGAGACTCCCTGGCCCGTCATCCAGGAGGCCGCGAAGGTCGGCATCTACTCGCTGGACTTCTACGCCCAGCAGTTCTTCGACCCCACCGGCCTCGGCATCCCGATGGCCATGGAGGAGCTCTTCTGGGGCGACGCGGGCATCGCACTGTCGATCGTCGGCACCGGCCTCGCGGCCATCGGCGTCGTCGCCAACGGCACCGAGGAGCAGATCGGCACGTGGATCCCGCAGATGTACGGGACCCCGGACGACGTGAAGGTCGCCGCCTTCTGCTCCTCCGAGCCGGACGCGGGCTCCGACGTGGGCGCGATGCGCACCCGCGCCGTCTACGACCAGGCCAAGGACGAGTGGGTGCTGAACGGCACCAAGACCTGGGCGACCAACGGCGGCATAGCCAACGTCCACATCGTCGTGGCCGTCGTCGACCCGGAGCTGGGCAGCAAGGGGCACGCCTCCTTCATCGTGCCGCCGAACACGCCGGGCCTCGCCCAGGGGCAGAAGTTCAAGAAGCACGGCATCCGGGCCTCGCACACAGCCGAGGTGGTACTGGAGGACGTACGGGTCCCCGGCTCCTGCCTCCTCGGCGGCAAGGAGAAGCTGGACGAGCGGCTCGCCCGGGCCCGTGAGCGGGCGCGCAGCGGAGGCGCCGGCGAGCGGGTGAAGAACGCTGCCATGGCCACCTTCGAAGCCTCGCGGCCGGCGGTCGGCGCCATGGCCGTCGGCACCGCGCGCGCCGCGTACGAGGTGGCCCTCGACTACGCGAAGACCCGCACCCAGTTCGGCCGCCCGATCATCGACAACCAGGGCGTGGCCTTCCAGCTCGCCGACATGCGGACCCAGATCGACGCGGCCCGGCTGCTCGTGTGGCGGGCCTCCTGGATGGCGGTCGCGGGCCGGCCCTTCACCTCGGCGGAGGGCTCGATGTCGAAGCTCTTCGCGAGCGAGGTGGCCAAGAAGGTCACCGCCCAGGCGGTCCAGATCCTCGGCGGCAACGGCTTCACCCGCGAGTACCCGGTGGAGCGCATGCACCGCGACAGCGCCATTTACACCATCTTCGAGGGGACGAGCGAGATCCAGCGGCTGGTGATCGCGCGGACGATCTCCGACATGCCGATCCGCTAGGCGCTGTGCCCGGACGGACTCCCGCGCGGCCCCGCCGGGCAAACCCAGCCTCGCCGGCGTTTGAGGCGCGGGTCCGGGCAGAGCCCGGTGCCCGGCGGAGCCGGGTTCCTGGGGCTCCGCCCCAGACCCCGCGCCTCAAACGCCGGCGGGGCTGGGGAGGCGCGCTCGAACGCCGGCGGGGCTGGGGAGGCGGCTCAAGCGCCGGCGAGGCTGGAGTTGCCGGGCCCAGGCGGAAGCAGGCGGCGCAGGGCGCGGGTGAAGAGGGCGCGGCCGGCCGCCGTGACCAGGGGGTCCAGGAGGCGGGGGAGCGGGCGTACGCGCAGGGATTCGTGCCAGTGGACCTCGCTGCCCCCGGCGGGGTCCGGCCGGATCGCGATCTCCGCCCAGCCCGTCACCACCCGGCCGCGCTTCTCCAGTCGGACCAGTCCCGGCGCGCCCGCCGTCGTCGGGGCCTGCCAGACGACGACCTCCATCGGGTCGTCGAAGGTGATCCTGCCCACGCCCGTCCGCGCCGTGAAGACCGTTCCGACCCGGGTCGGGGGCGCCGTCCCGATGATCGTCCGGGTGAGGGGGACCTGCGCGCCGTGCCGTTCCCAGTCCGTCAGCCGCGACCACGCCTCGGCCGGCGGGAGGAACGTGCGGTGAACGATCCGGATAACGGGCATGAGCGCATGGTAATCGGGCATACACACCCTGAACTGGACCGCGAATATGGGTTCCGTCCAGGGGTGGCGATCAGCAATACTCACCGCCACCGTGGATCGCGGATTCGACCGGGTGACCACCGGCCCTCCCGCCCCACTCTGCGAGGAGGTGCGCCATGTGCTCCCACCAGCCCCCCTGCCCTACGGCCGACAGCGCCGACCATGATGCCGCCCGCACGGTGGCCTTCCACCCCGAACAGGGCTGGAGCCTGCTCTGCAACGGCGCCGTCGTCTTCGACGACACCGGTGAACTGCTCCCCGACGGCCGCGCGGTGGAACCCCGCCGCCCGGCCCTTGTCTGAGCGAGGAGGCAGCATGCGCCAGCAGCTGATCCGCAAGCCCGTCCCGAAGCCCGCCCCCCGAGACCTGGACCTGCGCACACCGTCGGGCAGACCCCTCCCGTACTGACGGGAGCCCAGGAGTTACCCGGTCCACCGGCTGCCGCTCAGCCGGTGGACGCTGCCGCGCCGCCCAGGAACGCCGCCTCGAAGGCGGCGTCGCCGATCGCCTCCCGGGCCTGGCGTTCGCCCTGGTCCCGCAGGGCCGTCAGTGAGGGCGAGCCCATCTGTGGCCTGCCCACCGTGCGCCACCAGGCGTGCCCCGTGCCCAGCAGGCGGGCCGCCAGTTCCCCGTCACCCAGCGCCGCCACCGCCGCCGCCAGCAGGTCCAGCCCCAGCGCGATGCCGAAGCGGTCGCCGAGCAGCCGTTTCCCGGAGAGCATCGCCCTTACGTGCCGGGCGGCCTCCCCGTGGTGGCCGAGGCCCAGCGCCGACACCGCCAGGATGTAGTCCGCGTACGCCCGCAGCCAGCGCTCGCCCAGCTCCGCGCAGGCCTCCCGCAGGGCCCGGGCCTCCTCGGCCGCCTCCTCGTAGCGCTGGAGGTCGCACAGGGCGTACCCGGTGGCCAGCCGGCACAGGAGCCAGCCGGGCGCGCTGGTCCGGCCGCCGTGGCCCGCCCGGGCCCGCGGACCGGCGAGTTCCAGGGCCCGTACGGGGTCCCCAGGCATGAGCACCGCCACGGCGTGCAGATAGGCCGCCCGCAGCTCCCGCTCGGGATCCGCCAGCCGGGCCGCCTCCCGGGTGCACTCCAGGCCCAGCTCCCGGGACGCGGCCAGGTCGCCCTGGAGCAGGGTCGTCAGCCCGAGCGCCCACAGCGCCTGGGTGTACGCGGCCCCGGTGTGCGGGGCGGCCCGCAGCGCCCGCTCGAGGAAGTTCCGGCCCTCGTGGACGTGCCCGCACGCGAACCAGAAGAACCACAGGGCCCCGGCCATTTCCAGCGCGGCCGTCGGGTCGGAGCCCAGCAGGTGCTCCAGGGCCGTACGCAGCTGCGGGTGCTCGGCGGTCGTCCTGCGGTACCAGTCCACCTGGGCCGGGCCAAGCCAGCCGCGGTCGGCGGCCTGGCAGAGGGCCGCGTACCAGTGGGCGTGGCGGTCGGCGGTGATCCGGACCTCGCCGAGCTCCTCCAGCCAGTCGTGCCCGTACTCGCGGATCGTGTCGAGCATCCGGTAACGGGTCCCGGCGCCCCGCTCGTCGGTGCACCGGACCACCGACTTGGCGACCAGGCCCGCCAGGACCCGCTCCACCCGCGAGGCGGGCAGCGGCCCGCCGGCGCACACGGCGCGGGCCGCGGCGACGTCGAAGTCCCCGGTGAAGACGGAGAGCCGGGCCCACAGCAGGCGTTCCACCGGCTCGCACAGTTCGTGGCTCCAGCCGATCGTGGTCCGCATCGTCTGGTGCCGGGGCGGCAGCGCGGCCGGGGCGCCGGACAGCACGTCCAGGCGCGTGCCGAGCCGCTCGGCCATCTGCTCCAGGGTCCACAACCGCAGCCGGGCGCCGGCGAGTTCCAGCGCGAGCGGGATCCCGTCCAGGCGGCGGCACACCTCGACCGCGACGGCGGACCGCTCGGGGTCCTCGAAGGCGGCCGCAGCCCGGGCGGTCGCGGAGAGGGCGCGGGCCCGGAAGAGGACGAGGGCGTCGCTGTCGGGCCCCTCGCAGGGCAGCGGGCGGACTTCGACGAGGGTCTCGCCGGGGGAGCCGAGCGGCTCCCGGGAGGTGATCAGCACCGTCAAGCCAGGTGCGGACTGGAGGAGTTCGCCCACGAGGTGCCGGCAGTCGGCCACCAGGTGCTCGCAGGTGTCGAGGACGAGGAGGAGTTCCTTGTCGGCCATCCAGGCGCACAGCTCCTCGTCGAGGGGGCGCGCGGAGTGGTCGGCGAGGCCCACGGCGTGGGCGACCGTGGTGGTGAGCAGGCTGGGGTCGCGCAGCGGTGACAGCTCCACCCACCAGACGCCGTCGGGCCGCGCCTGGCGGGCGTCGGTGACGGCGCGCAGGGCGAGGCGGGACTTGCCCACACCGCCCACCCCGGTGAGGGTGACCAGTCTTCGCTCCCGCAACAGGTCGTGGATCAAGCCGAGTTCGTTCTCCCGGCCGACGAAGCTCGCCGATTCCGGCGGCAGGTTTCCCGGCACGGCGCCAGAGTCTGGCGCAGCGCCGCCGCCCGCGGATCCTGCCTGATTGTTGTTGACCGAGTACTCACCGAACACGGATGTATTGTGCGTGACCTTCGTTCACGGCAGTGCCGATCCGGCCAGAACCTCAGCCATGTTTCACGCTACGAGAACGATCCGCCGTTCCGCCGAGAAGGCGCCCCAGTTGCCGTCGGGCAGCCGGGCCCGCAGTTTCACGGCCCACACCGTACCGGCCGGCTCGGTCACCGTCAGCCGGTGTTCGGCCTTGCCGCTCGGGATGGCGCCGGCACCGAACTGGATGACGGTCGTGGGCTGTTCGTTGACGTAGAGCTGGTACTCGCTGGTCTCCCGTCCGGTGTCGGGGGCCGTCCAGGTCAGTGTGACCGCGCCCGTCGACGCGACCGCGGTGAAATCGGCGGGCGCGGTGCCGGGCCCCTCGCCGGAGGCGGGCGGGGTCGTCACGTCCACCGCGGGACCGTCGGGGGAGGAGTTGTCCGCCCCGTCCCGGGCCCGGACGGTGAAGGTGTAGACGGTGTCCGGCTGGAGGCCGGTGAGGGCGGTGCCGCTCTCACCGGGGCCGGCGGTGTGGATCCGGACGCCGCCCTGGTAGACGTCGTACGCCGTCACGCCGGTGTCGTCCGTCGCCATGGACCAGGACACCCGGGCGGCGCGGGGCCCGGTCGCGCGGCCCGTGGTGGCCGCCGGGGCGGTGGGCGCCGCGCGGTCCTCGGCCTTGGCCGCAGGGGTGGTCACCTGGGCGGCCACCGTCTCCGGGGACAGGTTCCCGGCGGCGTCCTCGGCCCGGACGGCGAAGGCGTAACCGGTCTGCGGGGTGAGCCCGGTGACGTCCGTCATGGTCTTCTCGGCGGGGAGCTCGCGGACCAGCCGGCCGGCCTGGAAGACCTGGTAGCCGGTCACCCCGTCGCCGGCCGCCGCAGCCTCCCACATGACGTGCACGGTGGTGGCGCTGCCGGCCTGCGCGGTGAGCCCGGTCGGAGCGGGCGGGGGGTCGGTGTCGGCCGCGGTACACCCGGCCGACACGGCCAGGCCGCAGAGGGCCAGGCAGAGGGCGAGCGTGGGGGTGGTGCGTCGCACGGGGGTGCCTTCCTCCGCGTCCTCGTAAAGGTCTAGACATATATGGCATGCGGACCGGAGGCGCGGCAAGACCCGTGCGCCTCCGGTCTGCCGGTCGGAAGTGGCCGCCGATGTGACCTGGTTCGTCTTCTTCTGTTCCCGTCTGGCATTATTGCGATCTCTTTGCAATAGCGGATGATCGCAAACAGGGATGTGCACAGCATGACGGCCCGGACAGTACGGGGAGTGGCCGGCGCGACGCTGGCCGCCGCACTCATCACGGGCGTGGCGGCCTGCTCGAACCCCTCCGGGGGTACCGCGGCGGGCACCGCGGGAGGGTCCGCCGCCGTGGTCGGCATCGCCACCGAGCCGGAGAGCCTCAGCCCGCTGCTCGGCTACGGCAAGGACGGCAACTCCAAGATCTTCGACGGGCTGCTCACGCACGACGCGGACATGAGGCTGCGGCCCGCGCTGGCCCAGGCCCTGCCCGAGGTCTCCGCGGACGGACGCACCTACACCTACGCGCTGCGCCAGGGCGTGAAGTTCAGCGACGGGGAGCCCTTCTCCGCCAAGGACGTCGTCTTCACCTACCGGACGATCCTCGACCCGAAGACGAACAACGCGTCGAAGACCGAGCTGGACGCCATCGAGTCCGTCGAGGCACGGGGCGAGGACACGGTCGTCTTCACGCTGAAGTACCCCTACGCGCCCTTCGCCGAGCGCACGGTGCTGCCGATCGCCCCCGAGCACGTGGCGGGCCGGCAGGACGTCAACAGCGGGGACTTCGCCACACGGCCCGTCGGCACCGGCCCCTACCTGCTCACCGGCTGGTCCAAGGGCGAGAAGCTCAGCTTCAAGGCCAACCCCGGGTACTGGGGCGGCGAACCCGCCGTGAAGAAGTTCACCATGGCCGTCATCAAGGACGACGACGTACGCGTCACCCGGCTGCGCTCCGGTGAGCTGGACGCGGCGATCCTGCCGCCCAACCTCGCCAAGGGCTTCGAGAAGGACAGGACGCGCACGACCTACGCGGCCAAGACCTTCGACTACCGCAACGTGACCCTGTCGACACAGCACAAGGTCACCGGTGACGTGGCCGTCCGCCAGGCGCTGGACATCGCCGTGGACCGGGGCGCCATGGTCGACAAGCTCCTCGAGGGCGCGGGCAAGCCCGCGTACGGCCCGGTGCCCACCGGCAGCCCGTGGTTCACGGCCGGCACCGAGCGCGCGTACGACCTGGACAGGGCGCGGCGGATCCTCGACGACGCGGGCTGGAAGGCGGGCGAGGACGGCATCCGCGTCAAGGACGGGGTCCGCGCCTCCTTCCCGCTCTGGTACACCTCCGGCGACAAGATCCGCCAGGACCACGCGCTCGCCTTCGCCTCCGATGCCAAGAAGGCCGGCATCGAGGTCAGGACCGAGGCCGGGACCTGGGAGGTCATCGAGCCCCGGATGAAGACCGAGGCGGTCCTCGCGGGCGGCGGCTCCCCGGCCGACCCGGACTTCGACCAGTACCAGCTGCTGACCTCCTCGCTCGCGGGCGACGGCTTCAACAACATGGCCTGGTACGACAACGCGACTGTGGACCGGGCCCTCGGCGACGCCCGCAGGAGCGGCGACCCGGCCGCGCGCAAGGCGGCGTACGACACCGTGCAGCGCGAGCTCGTGAAGAACCCGGGCTACGTCTTCCTCACCCACATCGACCACCTGTACGTCGTGAACGACAAGTGGGAGGGGCTCACCACCCAGGTCGAGCCGCACGACCACGGCCTGGGCTCCGGCCCGTGGTGGAACGTCGAGAGCTGGAAGCCGAAGCAGAAGTGAGCCGAGCCAGGGCCTGTCTTTCGGGTCGGGCCGGATCAACCACCGGACACCGCGGGCCCGGCCTGACCCGAAAGGCAGGCCCTGAGTGACCTCCCGCTCCGGCCGCCTCCCCTGGGCGCCGATGGCGCGCATGGCGGGGCGGCGGACCCTCTTCGCCGCCCCCGTCCTGCTCGCCGTCACCTTCGGGGTCTTCGCCGTCGCCGCGCTGGCCCCCTTCGACCCCGTCAAGGCGTACGCCGGCACCGCGGGCCTCACCGCCTCCCAGGACCGCCTCGACGAGCTGCGGGCCAACCTCGGCGTGGACCAGCCGCTGGTCACACGCTGGTGGGACTGGCTCACCTCGGCGCTCACCGGCGACCTCGGCACCTCCTCCGTGATGCGGCAGCCGGTGGCCGACGTCATCGCCGAACGGGTCGGCTGGTCCGCGCTGCTCGCCGCCTGCGCCTTCACCGTGGCGGTGCTCGCGGGCACGGCGCTCGGAGTGCTGGCCGCGCGCCGGCCGGGCGGTGCGCTGGACCGGGCCGTGTCCGGGCTCGCGTACACCCTGGAAGCGGCCCCGGCCTTCTGGCTGGGCCTGCTGGCCATCTGGTTCTTCTCGGTACGGCTGGGGGCCCTGCCCTCCGGGGGGCTGACGGACGCGGGCAGCGACGTGGTCACCCTCGGGCAGGTCGCCACGCACCTGGTCCTTCCCGCGCTGGTGCTGGGCGCCTCGCAACTCCCGTGGTTCTTCCTGTACGTCCGCCAGGGCGTGGCCGACGCGCTGGCGGAGGACCCCGTACGCGGGGCCCGCGCGCGGGGTCTGGCGGAGCGGACCGTGCTGCTCGGGCACGGGCTCCGCTCCGGCATGCTGCCGATGCTGACCCTGGTCGGCTCGCGGGTCCCGGAACTGATCACCGGCGCGCTGCTGGTGGAGACCGTCTTCAGCTGGCCGGGCATCGCCGCGGCGACCGTACAGGCGGCGACCTCGGTGGACTTCCCGCTGCTGGCGGCCCTGACCGTGCTGGCCACGGCGGCCGTGCTGGCGGGGAACCTGCTGTCCGACCTGCTCTACGGGCTGGCCGATCCGAGGGTGGGCTTCGATGGCTGAGCCGACGGCCGGCCGGGTGTGGAAGTCTGCGGGCACCACCCGGCGTTCGACGCGGAAGCTGCGCGTGCGGGCCTCGGCGGTGACCGTCGCGCTGGTCGTGGCGGCGGTGCTGGTGGTCCCGCCGCTCGTGCGGCTGGACCAGCAGGCGGTCGACTTGTCGGCAAAGCTCCTTCCACCGTCCTGGGCCCATCCCTTCGGGACGGACGACGTCGGGCGCGACCTGCTGCTGAGGTGCGTCTACGGGCTGCGGGTCTCGCTGGGCATCGGCCTGGTGGCGGCGCTGGCCGCCACCGTGATCGGCACCGCCGTGGGCGCGGCGGCCGGTGCGCTGGGCGGCTGGACGGACCGCCTGGTGATGCGGTTGGTGGACGCGCTGTCCTCGATCCCGCACCTGCTGCTGGGCATCTTCATCGTGGCGATGTTCCGCCCGGGGGTGTGGCCGGTGGTCGCCTCCGTCGCCGCGACCCACTGGCTGTCGACGGCTCGCATCGTCCGCGCGGAGGTTCTGTCCCTGCGGGGCCGGCCCTACGTGGACGCGGCGGTCTCGGGCGGCGCCTCACGGTGGCGGATCGCCGTACGGCACCTGGTGCCGGGCGTCCTCCCGCAGGCGGGCCTGGCCGCCGTGCTGATGGTCCCGCACGCGATGTGGCACGAGTCCGCGCTGTCCTTCCTGGGGCTGGGACTCCCGGCCCACCAGGCCAGCCTCGGCGGGCTCGTCCAGAGCGCCCGGGGTTCCCTGCTGGCCGGCGACTGGTGGCCCACGCTCTTCCCCGGCCTCCTGCTGATCGTCCCGACCCTGGCCATCGCGGGCCTCGCGGGCGCCTGGCGCGACCGCCTCAACCCCCGCCGCCGCTCGGAGCTGACCCTGTGAACCACCCCCACCCCACCGGGCCCTCGGCGACCCCAGGGCCTGCCGCGCCTGAGCCCGCCGCGCCCCCGGCGTCCGCCGAGCCTGCGGCGCCTGAGCCCGCCGTGCCACCAGCGTCCGCCGGGCCTGCCGCGTCCGGGTCCGCCGCGACCCCGGGGCCTGCCGCGCCCTTCGGGCCTGCCGCGTCCGCCCCGACCTCGGGGCTTGCGGTGCCCGCCGTGCCTGCCGCTGCCGCGCCCGCCGCCCCCGCCGGGGTGGCCACGGCCCCGACCCCCGCCGCGCCTACCGCGCCCGCAGCATCCGCGTCCGCCCCGACCCCGGGGCTTGCCGCGCCTGCCGCGTCCGGGTCCGCCGCGCCCCGGGGGCCTGCCGGGCCCTCCGCGCCCCCGGGGCCTGCGGTGCCCGCCGCCCCCGCCGCCCCCGCCGGGGTCGCCACGGCCCCAGCGCCCGCCGCATCCGCCCCGATTCCGGGGCCCTCCGCCTCCGCCGCGCCTGCCGCGTTTGCCCCGACCCCGGGGCCCGTCGCCTCCGTCACGTCCGCCCCGACCCCGGGGCTTGCTGTGCCCGCCGCCCCCGCCGGGCCCTCCGCGTCCGCCGTGGCGGATGTGCTCGTCGTCGAGGGGCTCTCCGTGCGCTTCCGCATGCCCGCGGGGCGGTACGTCGAGGCCGTCAGCGACGCCGGCTTCCGGCTCGGCCCCGGGGAGTGCCTGGCCCTCGTCGGGGAGAGCGGCTGCGGCAAGTCCGTGCTCGCCTCCGCCCTGCTCGGCCTGCTCCCGGGCAACGCCGAGACCGCGGGGTCGGCCCGCCTCGCCGACGGCCTCGACCTGCTCGCCGCCGACGAGCGGACCCTCGCCGAGACGGTACGGGGCCGCCGCGTCGGCCTGGTCCCGCAGAGCCCGGCGGCGCACCTCACCCCGGTCCGCACGGTCCGGGCCCACCTGGAGGAGGCCGTCCGGGAACTGGGCCCAAGCGAGCCGGCCGGCTCCACAGGCCGGGCCGGAGCGGCGGACGCGCCCCCGGACCACCCGGAACCGAAGACCCCGCCGGGGTCCCCACGGCGGCACCCGCGCACCGCCGCCAGGCTGCGCGGGGCTGCGCAGGGGGCTGCCGTCGGGGCCGAGATGGCGCCGGGGTCCCCGCGCCCGAGCACCGCCGCCGTCGGGCTGCGCCGGGCGGCACTGGAGGCGGCCGTTGGGGCCGGGATCGCGGCCGGGTCCCCGCGCCTGAGCACCACCGCCGCCGGCCGGCTGCGCGCGGCCGCGCAGGCGGCGGCCGCCCGCGCCGGGACCCGGCTGTGGTTCCCGCGCCCGCGCACCGCCGCCGGGCTGCGCGGGGCGGTGCTGGAGGCGGCCGTCCCGGCCGAGAACCCGCCGGGGTCCCGGCGCCCGCGTACCGCCGCCGCCCGGCTGCGCGCAGCGGCACAGGCGGCGGCCGCCCGCACGGCCTTCCCCGCCACCCACCTCGACCGCTACCCGCACGAACTCTCCGGCGGCCTCGCCCAGCGCGCCGCCACCGCCCTCGCCCTCGTCGGCGACGCGCCGCTGCTGCTCGCGGACGAGCCGACCACGGGCCTCGACCGGGACCTCGTACACCGCACCGCCGACGAGCTGCGCGCCCACACCCGGGACGCCGGCCGGGCGCTGCTGATGATCACGCACGACCTCGCCGCGGCGGAGCGCATCGCCGACACCGTCGCCGTCATGTACGCCGGACGGATCGTCGAACTGGCCCCGGCCCGGGCCTTCTTCGGCTCGCCCGGTCCCCGCCACCCCTACACCCGCGGGCTCCTCGAAGCCCTCCCCGAACGCGCCTTCACCCCCATCCCCGGCGCCCCGCCCGAACTCGGCGCCCTCCCGCCCGGCTGCGCCTTCGCCCCCCGCTGCGACCGCGCCGACGCGCTCTGCCGCGCCGAGCGGCCCGTGCTCACCGAAGGGCCGGCCTGCCACCATGCTTGAGCTCAAGGACATCACCGCCGGGTACGACCGCCGCGAGCCCGTCGTGCGCGGCGCGCACCTCACCCTGCGCCCCGGCGCGTCCCTCGGCCTGCTGGGCCCCAGCGGCTGCGGGAAGTCGACCCTCGCCCGGGTCGCCGCCCTGCTGCACCGTCCCGACCGGGGGAGCGTGACCCTGGACGGCCACGCCGTGACCGGCTTCCGCCACCGCGCCCCGCGCGCCCTGCGCACCGCGGTCGGCGTCGTCTTCCAGCAGCCGCGGCTGTCCGCCGACCCCCGGCTGCGGCTGTACGACCTCGTCGCCGAACCGCTGCGCGCGACGGGCCGTCGCAAGGAAGTGGAGGCGGCCGTCGGAGAGTTGGCCGAGCGTGTCGGCCTCGGCGCGGATCTGCTCACCCGCCGCCCCCACGAGGTCAGCGACGGCCAGCTCCAGCGCGCCTGCCTGGCCCGCGCCCTGGTGCTGCGTCCGCGCTGGCTGGTCTGCGACGAGATGACCGCGATGCTGGACGCCTCCACCACTGCCGCCCTGGTGGGGGTGGTCGAGGAGTACCGGGCCGAGTCGGGCGCCGGGCTCCTCGCGGTCGGGCACGATCCGGTGCTGCTCGCGCGCTGGTGCGACCGTACGACCCGCTGGGACGAGATCGTCAAGGACTGACCACCCGTCACGGACGGTCAACACCCGTACGGCGGACACGTCTTTCGCCCGAAGGCACCCCCTCCTGCGCCACCATGGCGCCGAGTAAGGAGGTTTCCGATGGTGCTTTCCCTCTCCGTGGTCGTCCTGCTCCTCGTCCTCGCGTGGATCTTCGTGCGCAGCGGCGGGCTCAAGTTCTCGCACGCCCTCGTCTGCGTGCTGCTCGGCTTCTACCTCGCGAGCAGCAGCATGGCCGCGACCATCCACAACGGCCTGGCCGCCACCGCGAACGTGGTGTCCAGCCTCAAACCGTAGGGCGACTGTTGCGCGCTCGTGAATCATCCGGCACTTCCATGGACTCTTCGGACACCGCGATCTAGCGTCGGGCGGCGGCGCGATGTCAGACGCATTGTCAACAACACGAAGAGGAACGGAGGAAGTCCGCATGCTCCGAAGAACGCTGAACTGCGCCGTGGTCCCGGTGCTCGCAGCCTTCACGGTGCTGTACGGGATCTCCCCGGCGCAGGCCGAGGAGATACCCAAGGCGCCAGGCCACCGGCTGGTCAGCCATTACGACGGCAGCCCCGCCACCGCCGCTCCGCTGCCCGGCGAAGCCCCGCCGCAGCACCCCTTCCTCGCGCCCAACGGCCGCAGCGGCATGCACTCCGACGCGGCCGGGAGCGCCACCTCGCCCTGGTCCGGGCCGCTCGGCAGGAACCCGCAGGTGACCAGCGAGAAGATCGCCGCCCTCGGCGGCGAATGCGCCACCGCCACCTTCGACTCGGGCGGCCGGATCGTCACCGTCTGCGGCACCTTCTCCGGCTTCAAGGTCAAGCTCCTGGAGCCCCGTACGCTCGCCACGCTCGCGGAGTACCAGCTCCCGCAGCGTTCTTCGACGGTCGAGGCGATCACCTCGCTCGACTTCGCGAAGATCTTCAAGGACACCTCGGGCGGCGCCTACTTCTACCTGGACGACCAGGACCGGGCCGTGCTGGCCGACTCCCGCCAGCACATCCTGCGCCTGTCCCACGGCCAGGGCCCGGACGGCAGCTGGAAGTTCACCGTCGACGACGACTGGGACCTCACCGGCCAGGTCCCGCACGACTGCGTCAGCTGGACCAACCTGCGGCCCAGCGGTACCTGCGATCCCGTCACCTCCGTGATGCCCGACTGGAACGGCCGCATCTGGTGGGTCACCCGCCAGGGTCGGGTGGGCACCGTGGACCCGGCGACCTCGCTGATCCGCTCCGTCCAGCTGCGGGGCGAGGAGATCCAGAACTCCTTCTCGGTCGCCGAGGACGGCGTCTCCATCGTCACCGACCACGCCCTCTACAGCTTCCGCGCCGGCGCAGACGGCACCCCCGAGGTGCAGTGGCGCCAGACGTACGACCGCGGCACCGCCGCCAAACCCGGTTCCGTGAACCAGGGTTCGGGCACCACCCCGGACCTCTTCGGCAACGGCTACGTCGCCATCACCGACAACGCCGACGACCGGATGAACGTCCTGGTCTACAAGCGGGGCGTGGACGTCCCCGCCGACCAGCGGCTGGTCTGCAAGGTCCCCGTCTTCGGATCCGGCGCCTCGACCACCGACAACTCCCTGATCACCTGGGGAAACAGCATCGTCGTCGAGAACAACTACGGGTACGAGAACCCGACCACCCTGCTGCTGGGCAGATCCGTCGTCGGCGGGGCCAGCCGCATCGACGTCCGCGCCGACGGCAGCGGCTGCGACACCGTGTGGGAGAGCGGGATCCGCTCGCCATCGACCGTGCCCAAGCTCTCCACCGCCAACGGGCTGCTCTACTTCTACGAGAAGGAGCCCAACGCCTGGGGCATCGACGCCTGGTACCTCACCGCGGTGGACTTCCGCACCGGCGAGCGGCGCTGGCGCCGGCTGACCGGCACCGGCCCGCTGTACGACAACAACTGGGCCCCGATCACCCTCGGCCCGGACGGCACCGCGTACATCGGCGTCTTCAACGGCATCGTCGCGGTCCGCGACGGCGGCTGATCACCGCCGTATCCCCTGCACGCACCTGTGTCCGGCCGGCACGCGACCCGTGCCGGCCGGACCGGGGGCGGACCAGGGCCGGACCAGGGCGGGACCGGGCCTACACCGTGCCCCGGGCCTGCTCCAGGCGGCGCAGTACCCGCAGTTCCGCCGCCTCGACGTCCAGCCGGGCGGCCGGGTCGCCGCCGCGCCCGCGGACGGCGGCCCGTACCAACGCCAGGTAGAAGAGAGCGGGCGCGCACGGGGACCAGGCCTCGGCGGGCTTGTCCAGCATGAAGGACAGCACCGCATCGGGATCGGCGGGTACGAAGGCGTACTCGTCGTGCTCCCACTTGTCCTCGACGCCCCGGCTCCAGCGGCGGCGCAGCGCCTCCTCGTCCAGGTCCTGGAGTTCGGCGCTGAAGAAGGCCGCCCACTGGTTGTTGCGCAGGTCCAGCCCGAAGCCGAGCAGCTCCAGGTCCACGGGGTCGGTCTCCTGGACCGCCAGCTCCTCGCGCAGGGCGCGGCGGGCCACGGCGTGCAGGCTGATCCGGCCGTCGGGCGCCAGGTCGTGGATGGCCGCCAGTCCCTCGTTCGCCGAGGAGTTCCAGCGCGACCGGTTGGGACCGACGACCTTGGAGCTGCGGTGCGAGAACAGCACCTTGCCGTCCGGGCCGGTGCGCACGGCGACGTTCACGCCGAAGCTGCAGAACATGTACGGCGGCGCGTCGACCGGGTCCTGGCTCTCCAGGTATTGCTCGCGCAGCGTCAGCCCGTTCTTCTGGGCGCGGTCCAGGTTGATGGACGTGGTGAGGAAGTCGTAGTAGTCCGCGTCGCGCAGGGTGAGCGTGGCGACCGGCGCCTCCTGGTTGTCCGTACGCGTCACGACCAGCCGGTCCACGGCGAAGCGGGGGTTGTTCCAGCGGTGCGGCAGGCCCGCCGCCTCCTTGCGCCGCTCCTCGTCCTCGATGGCCCGCCGCCAGCCCGCGATCTCCTCGGGGAACTCCACCCGCTCCGGAACGTGGTGGACGCGGACGTTCTCCTCGCTGATCGGACGCGTCCCGTCCCCCTCGAAGACATGGCAGTCGGTCTGCCGGCCGGCCAGACTGAACCTGTCGCGCTGCGCCATCAAAGTCCCTTCACGCATGGGTAGTTGATGAGAGTATGACCCAGGCTGAGGATCTCGGGGGAGGGGCCTGGGTGGGGGTGGGGGGCGTGTCCCGGCTCGCGGAACGCGGCGCGTACCGGCGTGAAGGACTGATCGCGACGGTCGCCGTCGCCGAGTACGACCATCCCGCGCGGCCCGGCGGCCGCGAGACCCTCGCGCACGTCGAGGGCGTCCGCGGCCGGGTCGCCGAACTCGCCGGCGGGCGGCTGGGGTTCGGACACCGGATGCGGCTGGACGACGCCGGGACCACTCGCGCCGGACTGTGGGCCGGACTCGACGCCTTCCGGGCGCACGGCGCGCGCCGCAAGATCCTGTACTGGACGGGCCACGGCATCGACCGGGGCGCCGCGGGCTACTTCCTGGCCTGCCGCGACACATGGGCCGCGGGCGGCTTCGACGGCGGCCGGGCGCTCGCCGTCACCGACCTGGTCGACCGCCTCCTGGATCCCGCCGACGGGGCCGACACCCTGCTGGTCATCGACGCCTGCTCGGCGCACGGCCACCTGCCCGAGGCCCTCGACCGCGCCCTGAGCAAGGAGCGTGAGGCCGTCGGACGGGCCTACCGCGAGCGTGCGGGCGGTTTCGTCGTGGTCGGTACGTCGGGCGTCGGCCGGGTCATCCCGGAGGGCCGCTGGGTGGAGTGGCTGGAGCAGGTGATCGCCAGCCCCGACCTGGAGATGAAGGACCACGCCAGACCCCTGGACCCCTCGGCCCTCTACCTGCCCGTGCAGTACCTGCTGGAGGGGATCGACGGGGCCGCAGCCGCATCCGGGCTGGACGAGCCGGAGGAGCGGCCGGGCCACGTAGAGGTCCGCTCGCTGCCCAACAGCTTCCTGCACAACCCGTACTACGCCGACGAGGGGGAGGTGCGCGGCACGGCCCTGCTCGGGGACGACGACCCCTACCCCTGGCTGGGCGCCGAGCACTTCGGGCTGGAGGACGGCGGCGAACTGGAGCGGACCTTCTCCGGCCGGCACGGGCCGCTGAGCCGGCTGGTCCGCTGGCTGGAGACCTACCAACAGGGACTGCTCGTGGTCACGGGTCCCGCCGGCTGCGGGAAGACCGCCCTGCTCGGACGCCTCGCCCTGATGTCCGTCCCCCGCAAGTGCGACCGGCTGGACCCGCCGCCGCCCCCGCAGGTACGCCCGCGCCCCGGCACCGTCCACGCCCTCGTCTCCTGCCGGGGCCAGTCCCTGACCACCCTGACCAGAGCCCTGTGGGAGCTGCTCACCGCCTTCGAGGGCATGGCCGCCCCGCCGGCGGGCACGGTCACGGTGCAGCACACCCTCGCGGCGATCGGCGCGCTCGTGGCCCGCGAAGGCGCCGTCAACCTCGTCTTCGACGGCCTGGACGAGGCGATGCCCGAGCAGGGCCACGAGATCGCCCGCCACCTGCTCAACCCGCTCTCGCGCAGTGCGGGCGTCAAGGTCGTCGTCGGCACCCGCCCCCAGCCCCGCCAGCAGATCGCCTACCGGGAGCCGGACGAGAGCCTGTTGCAGACCCTGGACCGGACGGCCCCCTCCCTGGTCCTCGACGAGGACGAGGAGACCGAGCGGGACATCGCCGACATGGTGGAGGCCGTCCTCGCCACGGAGGGATCGCCGTACGCGGAACCGGGCGCCGAGGCCGAGCGGACCGCCGCCGCCACGCGCATCGCCGAGGAGAGCGGCCGGCTGTTCCTGATCGCCCGGCTCATCGCCGCCGAACTGGTCCGCCGCCCGCGGCGCGTTCCCGAGGACCGGCTGGTGGAGCACATCCGGGCCGGCGGCGCCGGACTGCGCGACCGGCTCGCCGACGAGATCGGCCACCTCAGCGCCGCCGGAACCCTGCGCACCGCCGAACTCCTGCGCCCCCTGGCCCTCGTCCAGGGCCCGGGCCTGTCCCACGGGACCGCCGAGGACAGCGGGCTCTGGCTCGGCCTGGCCAACGCCCTGCGCGACGACGGCACCCCCGAACTCGACCCCCAGGCCCTGCGCCGCGTCCTCACCGCGGCCACCGGAAGCCTCGTGACCGGGCAGGTGGAACCCGAAGGCGGCACGGCCTGGTGCCTGGCCCATCCCAGCTACGGGGCCTACCTCCTGGAGAGCGCCGGTCTGGACCCCGCCGACGGACACCGCCGCCTCGTCGACACCCTGCGCGCCCAGGACGCGGACGCCTGGGAGCAGGCCCACCCCTACGTCCGCCGGTACCTGGGGGCGCACGCCGCGGGCGCCGGCTCCGGCCTGCTGGAACTGCTCTTCGACGACCCGGACTTCCTCGTGCACACCGACCCGGACGTGCTGCTGCCGCTCACCACCGCGGTGCTGCGCGACTGCGAGGGCGCGGCCCTGTACGCGCGCGTCGCCGACGAGTTCCGCTTCCGCACCACCGCCGGGGAACGCCGGGCCCTGCTCCTCGCGACGGCGTTCGTCAGCCACCGCCCCGGCCTGTACGCACGATTACGCGCCCGGCCGGGTTTCGCCGCCCTGCCGTGGCGCGAACTGTGGACCGACGCGCCTCCCGAACCGCTGGAGCTGCGCTGGCCGGCCCCGCTCGGCGGGGCCCGCGCCGTGAGCTGGAGCGCCGCCGACCGGGGGCGGACGCTCTCCGTCGCCGGCCAGGGCGAGATCGTGGTGCAGGACGCGTTCACCGGCAAACGCCTCCTCACCCGCCGCACCACCGTGGAGCGCGGCGGTCGGCGCGAGGCACTCACCGAGGTCCGGGAACTGGGCACCGGAGCCCACCGGGTGACGGCCGCGCGCGACAGCGGGGCCGTCCACTTCTGGGTCGGACCCGAACGCCTCCCCTCACAGGCCTACCGGTGGGGCGGCGCGCCGCACAGTCTGACGGCCGTCCGGTGCGAGGACACCGCGCTGACCGTGGTGGCCGACGGCCGCCTCACCTGGGCCTGGCGCTGGCCGTACCAGGGCCGCCCCGGCGACGGCGGCCTCGCGGACGTCAGCGACGCCGCCGCCGGGCGGACCGCCCTGCTCCACCTGGACGGCCGCAGCTTCCTGCTCCTGGCCGGCACCGACGTGACCCTGCGCGAGCTGCACCCCAAGGCCCGCGGCGGAGCCGGACTCCTCGGCGGGAGCTGGGTGCTGCGCGAGGGCGGCAGACCGGTCTACGCGGCCGGGGCCCTGCCCGACGCCACGGGCGGCGCCGCCTGGCTGGCCGCGGCCGACGGCCAGACGGTGACGGTGTGGCGGCTCACCCTCGGCCCGGACGGGACCGCCACCGCCGGCCCCGGCTGGGGGACCCCGCTCACCCTCGGCTCCAAGGCCCGCGGCCTGGCCCTGGGCCGGCTCGGGGACCGGCCCGCGATTGCCCTGCACGAGGGCGGGGCGGTCCGGATCCGGGTCCTGGACGAGGCCGCGCTGGAGTGCTCCTTCCCGCTGCGCAGCCAGCGCGAGCCCGAGGCCCTCGCCTTCGACCCGGGCGGCTCGGGCCTGGTCGCCGCCGGTGACGGGCCCGACGTACGGCTGCTGGACGCCGCCTCCGCCGTGCGCGCGGGCCGCCGGGCCCGGCGCCGCGCCCACCACGAGCGTCCCGTGGTCGCGCTGGCCGCCGGACCCGGCGAAGCCGCCCTGCTGTGCCGGGCCTGGGGCGGCGAGGTCCTCGTAGGCCTCACGGCCGGGCCGGGCGCCGCGGCGGACCCGGTGGTCCTGCCGCACGAGCACGCCGTCACCGCCGTACGGGCCCTGGGGGACGCGGGCCAGTGGGTGGTGGCGGTGGCGGCGGGCCGGCGCATCCACCTGTGGCGGCTCGCCGCCGGGCTCGGGACGTACGAGCAGGGGGAACCGCTCGAACTGGGCGGAGACGCGGGCGCCAAGGTGCCCGGGATCGGCCTCACCGCCGCCGACGGCGCGGTGCGGCTCTTCGTCCCGGTGGGCGGCGGGGTGAAGTGCTGGACCGCCACGGGCACGCACCTGCGGGAGGCCGGCTCCGCGCACGCGGGGATCCTGGTCTGCGGCCTCGCGGCGCGCACCATGCGGGACGGTTCCACCTGGGTCGTCACGGACGTGGGCGACCGGTACCGGCTGTGGCGCGGCACGTACGACGGACTCGCCGAGGCGGGCGGCACCCAGGTCTGGCACCCCACCGCACCGGCCGTCCTGGGCGAGTACCTCGTGGACGGCGAGTCGATCCCGCTGCTCGCCTGGGCCGAGGGCCCCCTGGTCCAGCTCGCCGATTGCACCGGCAGACGCTGGAAGCGGACCACCGTCCAGGCGGGGGCGCCCGGCCCCACGGTGCTGGCCTTCTCCGGCGGCCCCGAGCGCCCCCTGCTCCTGACCGGCGGGGGCGAACGCTCCCTGACCGTCTGGGACGTGCGCCACGGAGCCTGGCTGCCCGAACTGACCGTCCCCTACCGCGGCATGGACGTGGCCACCCTCGAAGCCGTCTTCGACGAGGAGCGCGGCATCACGCTCGCGCTCCAGGCGCTCCAGCGCTGCGACCTGGTCCGGCTGCGCGCCGCCCTGCCGCCCCGCCCGCCGGGGCGCAGGAGAACGGCGCGCCTGTGATCGGCCCCACCCCACCGGCTTCCGTCACGCGCACACCACCACCGGCACACCGCCACCGGCACACCGCCCCCACCTCGACCACTGAACGGGAGAACCCGCCTTGCGCCACGACCTCGTCGTCTACGTCCCCGGCATCCTCGGCAGCCGCCTCACCCGCGACGGCAAGGACGTATGGCACCAGTCCCTGCGCACGGCGCTGCACATGGCCAAGGAGCTGGCGGTCCATCCGCGCGGTCCGGGCGCGGCCTTCGACCGGCTCGCGCTGCCGCCGGGCATCGGGGACCACCGGCCCGAGACGCCCTGGGAGGTCGCGGCCGACGGGCTGGTCAAGACGCCGTCCGCGCTGCCGGGCCTGCTGTCCTTCCTCGGCTATCCCGACATCCGGGCCATGGCCGGGGACCTGCACGAGGAGCAGTACCTCGCCTTCACCTACGACTGGCGGCTCTCGAACCGGCTCACCGCGGCCGACCTGAAGACCGCCGTCGAACGCGCCCTGACCCGGTGGCGTGAGCGCGTGCGCGACCACTATCCGCAAGCCGCCGACGAACCCCGGGTGATCTTCCTGTGCCATTCCATGGGCGGCCTCGTCACCCGCTACTACCTGGAGTGCCTCGGCGGCCGGGACACGGCCCGCTCCCTGGTCACCCTCGGGACCCCGCACCGGGGAGCCGCCAAGGCGGTGCGCTTCCTGACCCGCAACGGCATCGGCCCCGGTGACGACCAGCGGCTGCTGGGGCGCAAGGCGCTCACCCTGGCCGGGAAATGGCTCAACCCCGCCCTCGCCGAGCTGTGCCGCGGCTTCCCCTCCGTCGGGCAGCTGCTGCCCGTGTACAAGGCCGTGATGCTGCCCGGCCTGACCCGCACCCGCTACCTCGACGACGAGGGCATCGCCGTACCGGACCTCCCCTCGGAGCTGGTCAAGGACGCTTTCGCCTTCCACACCGAGTTCGAGGACGCGCTCGCGCGCAACCGGCGCCGCAGCGGGGAGAGCGGGCTCCCGTACAAGGTCCACTGTCTGGGCGGGCGCTCCCACCCCACCGTCCACGGCGTCCTGCTGGCCCCGGAAGGCCTGAAGTTCCCCACCGCGCTCGACGACGCGGAACCGTGGACCGGCGACGGCACGGTGCCCGAGGAGTCGGCGTTCGCCGGGTGGGCCCTGGAGGAGATGAGCGACGCGGTCTGGAGCGGACACCGGCACGTGGACCTGACCGGTGCGGACACCGTGGGGCACCAGCTGTCGGCCATCGTCCGGGGCCGCGGCGCCGGCCAGACGCTCACCGGCGAGGAGGAGTTCGGCGTCCTCGCGCCCGAATTCTCGGTGACGGGCGAGCCGTTCGAGGTCCTGGTCGAGGGAGCCCGGTCCGGCCGGCCCGTCAGCGTCAGCCTGTCCGCGTCCGGGGGCGGGCCGGCCGGCGAACCGGTCCCGCTCACCCCCGACGGCAGCGGCCTGCTGCGCGCCGCGCTCACGGCACCGTCCGCCGGCACGTGGGTGCTGCGGCTGGAGGCCCAGGGCCCCTACGCCGTGCACCGCGAGGTCCTCACGGTCGTGGACGCGTGAGACGCCGGGAGGGGTACCGCCCGAGAGCTCAGTCCTCGCAGGTGGGCACCCCTTCCAGCCACGCGGCCCCACGGACGTAGATGTTGCTGACCCAGGCCCGGTAGTCGGGCAGGTAGGACCAGGCGTCGTTGGTGTAGCCGTCCGAGGTGACCTCCTCCGCGTGCTTCTGGCAGCCGACCCGGATCGTCGTCGGCCCGGGGAAGGCGTAGACGCGTTCGGCCCGGACGGACGGCTGGGCCTTGGTCCAGACTCCGGTGCCCCATGTCTGGAAGACGTGACCGGTCACCGGACCCGCGTCGATCCGGACCGCGCCGTAGTAGTCGCCGGACAGCCGGACGTCACTGACCATCAGCTTCGTGCCGGACTGGCGGGCCTCGGCCATCTTGCCCGCACCGAGGTAGACGGCGATGTGGTGCAGCTGCCGGGAGGTGCCCCACACCAGCAGGTCACCGGGGAGCAGCGGGCCGAGGCCCTGGGCGGCGGTGAAGCGTCCGGCGGCCCGGTGCGTGTAGTACTGGCTGCTGGCGACCCCGTTGAGGATGTCCGACCCGGCGGCCTGGGCGTAGGCGTGGCGGACCAGCCCCGAGCAGTCGAAACCCAGCCGCTCGGGATCGTGTTCGCTGGCCGGGTCGCTCGGGTCCACCTGCCCGTACGTGGCACCGGGCTGCGGACCGTGGCCGCCGCCCCAGGTGTACCAGACGTCGGCGTCGACCTGCGCGCAGGCCGCGGCGACGGCTCTTTCGGCGGTGGCGGAGGCTCCCGGCGCCCGTACGGCACACGAGCCGTCGGCGGCGGCCGCCGGGGAGGGCGCGGAGAGGGGGAGGGCGAGCAGGGCGAACAGGGCGATGAGCGGGCCGAAGAGAGTGGACCGGCGCAGCATGCGGGGCCTCGATTCTGTGTGGGGTCGGTCGTCGGACGCGGATCTCGGGAGGGGCCGGGCGGGTCGCCCTGCGCTCGCCCGTGCAGTTCGTGCGGCGCTCCCCCCGACGCAGCCTGGGGGCCGCCGCCCCCGCGCGTCGAGGCTCCGGCGGCGCACCACCCGAACGGGCAACGGGAAACCCCTGGGAAACCCCCGCCCGGCCGACCGGGGGAGCACCCGCGTCACGACTCCTCGCACGCGGGACCGGCGGAGCCGGAGGAGCCGGGCAGGAGCGCGGCCGACCGCCGCGCGCCGAGCTCCGCGCGCAGCCGGCAGATCTCCGCCAGCCGCTCTCCGGCGTCCAGGTCCCACAGCCGCACGGTCCCGTCGGTGCTGCTGCTGGCCACCGTCCGCCCGTCGGGTGCGAAGACGACGCCCCACACCGCGTTCGAGTGCCCCGTCAGCGTGGCCGCGAGCCGGCGCCCGGCCACGTCCCACAGCCGCACCGTACGGTCGTTGCCGCTGGACGCGAGCGTGCGCCCGTCGGGGGAGAAGGAGATGCCCCGCGCGGAACCGGTGTGCCCCGTCAGCTCCGCCACGAGGAGGTGCCGCCCGGCGTCCCACAGGCGTACGGTCCCGTCGTTGCCGCTGCTCGCCAGGGACCGGCCGTCCGGGCCGAAGGCCACCCCCCGCACCGCCCCCGTATGACCGGTGAGCGTGGCCAGCGGACGGCGGGCCGGCACGTCCCACAGCCGCACGGTCAGATCGTCGCCGGCGCTCGCCAGGGTGCGCCCGTCGGGGCTGAACACCACGTCGTTGGCGAAGTCGGTGTGGCCGCTGAGCGTGGCGAGGAGGCTGCGCCCCGGGACGTCCCACAGCCGGACCGCGCCGTCCGACCCGGCCGAGGCCAGGGTCCGTCCGTCGGGCGCGAAGGCCACCGAGAACACGGTGCCGTGCCGGCTGGTGAGCGTGGCCAGCGCGGTGCCCGCGGCGACGTCCCAGAGCCGGATCGTGCCGTCGGACCCGGCCGAGGCCAGGGTCCGCCCGTCGGGGGCGAAGGCCACCGAGAACACCGTCTCGCCGTGCCAGGTGAACGAGGCCACGACCCGCCGCCGCGCCACGTCCCACAGCCGCACCGCGTGGTCGGCTTCGGCGGTAGCCAGCAGTTCGCCCCGCGGGCCGTAGGCGGCGTGCCAGATCTCGGTGAACGGACGCGCCGTCAGCACCCGGCCGCGCAGGTCCCACAGCACCACGGACTGGTCGAACCCGGCGGTGGCCAGCAGGGTCCCGGCGGAGTCCACGGCCACCCCGAGCACGTAGTCGGTGTGTCCGGCGAGCGTGGCGACGGCCCGGCCGCTGGGCACGTCCCACAGCCGGGTCGTCCCGTCGCCGCCCGCGCTGACGACGGTCGTCCCGTCGGGCGTGTAGGCGACCGCGTTCACGTCGTCGCTGTGCCCGGTCAGGCTCGCGCTCTGGCGGTGCGCCGCCACGTCCCACAGCCGCACGGTCCGGTCCACGCCCCCGGTGGCGGCCGTCTTCCCGTCCGGTGAGAACGCCGCGCCCAGCACCTCGTCGGTGTGCCCGGGGAGCACGGCGATCGGCCCCGCCTCCACCGCGTCCCACAGCCGTACGGTCCGGTCGGCTCCCGCCGAGACCAGGGTCCGGCCGTCCGGGGCGTAGGCCAGGGCGTTGACCTTCCCGGTGTGTCCGGTGAGGGTGGCCACGGCCCGGTGCTCCCCGGCGGTCTCCCACAGCCGGATCGTGCCGTCCGCCCCCGCCGAGGCCAGCGTCCGCCCGTCGGGCGCGAAGGCCAGCGCCCGCGCGCCCGTGGTGCTCGCTGGGAGGTCCGTCGCCGTACGGGGGTCCGCGACCTGCCAGAGCCGGGCGGGCCCGTCCGTGGCGGTCGCCGCGAGCATCCGGCCGTCGGGGCTGAAGGCGACCGAGCGCACCCGGCCGGGCAGGGTGAGGGTCGCGGTCGTCACCCGGTCCGCCACCCGCCGCAGCGTGACCGTGCCGTCGGAACTGGCCGTCGCGAGGAGTTGGTTGCCCGGCGCGAAGGCCACCGCGTTGACCGGGCCGCCGTGCCCGCCGAGCCGGGTGACGAAGGGCTGGGCCTGGGTGCTCAGCAGCGCCCCGCGCGCCTCGCCGGTCGGCTCGGTCCGGTACGCCTCCCCGGCGAGCAGCATCGACCGCTCCGGCTGGCCGGCGGCCAGCGAGGTGGACTGCAGGGCCAGCGCCCGCGACCGGGCCACGCGTTCCTGGGCCAGGGCGCCCGAGCGCTGCTGGTAGGCCAGCCCCCCGGCGGTCAGGGCGAGGGCCAGCAGGACGACGAGGGTGGCCAGCATCCCCTGGCGCAGCCGGACCTGACGCCTGGACTGCCGCTCCCGGCTGTCCTCGGCGGCCTGGCTCGCCCGCAGGAAGTCCGCTTCCCGCGGGGCGAGCCGGCTCCTGCCGTCGAACTCGTCCGCCCAGGAGCGGACGCTGTCCAGCCGGGTCCCGCGGTAGAGGGCGGAGGCATCGCGGCCCTCGCGCTCCCACTCGTCGGCGGCGTGGGCCAGCTGCTGGTGGATCAGCAGCCCGGCGCGGTCGGCGTGGATCCAGCCGTGCAGCCGGGGCCAGGCGTGCAGCAGCGCCTCGTGGGTGATCTCGACGGTGTCGCTGCCCATGGTGATCAGCCGGGCCCGGACGAAGGGGTCGAGCGCCGCCGCGACGCCGTCCGCGTCGGCCAGTTGCTCCATCAGCGCGGTCCGGCCGATGCGGCGCCGGGTGGCCCCCGTACCGTCGGCGACGTGCACCAGGCGCACCAGGATGCGGCGGATGGTCTTCTGCTCGGCCGGGTACAGGCGGGCGAACACGTTCTCGGCGGTACGGGCGATCGCCCCGCGGATGCCGCCGCTGTGCTCGTACCCGGCGACGGTCAGGGTGGCCCCCTCGCGCCGCTGCCAGGTCGCCATCAGCGCGTGGGACATCAGGGGGAGCGCACCGGACGGGGTGTGGCCGGGCCCCGCGCCCGCCCCGGGGGGCGCAGGCTCCTCGCGCAGCCCGGCGTCGCGCAGGAGCAGCGGGACCAGGCCCGGTTCGAGGGTGAGCCCGGCCAGTTCGGCCGGTCGGGTGATCGACTCCCGCAGCTCCGCCACGGACATCGGGGGCAGGACGAACAGCCCCTCGGTGAAGACGGAGGCCAGTTCCGGCAGGTCCAGGCAGTTCCCGGAGAAGTCGGCCCGTACGCCGAGCACCACGACCGCGGGATCGGGCCCGGCGGTGTCCGGGCCGGCCGTGGCCACCGCGCGGAGCACCCGTACGAAGGCGCTCCGCTCCTCCTCGTCCGGGCAGAGGGTGAACAGCTCCTCGAACTGGTCGACGATCAGCACCGGGCGGACGGGTGGCGGCTGCGGTTCCCGGGCCGCCGCCGGGGCGCTGTCCGCGAGCCGGCGGACGGCTTCGAGTAACGCCCTGGGCCGGGCGCGCACTTCCCGTGCGGTGACGGCGAGATCGCTGCCCACCACCTTCGCGGCGCAGTCGAGCAGCTCCTCCAGCGGATGCGCGGTGGGAGTGAAGGCGACCACCGGCCAGCCCTCCGCGCCGGGCATCGGGAAGCGGTCGCGGCGTCGGAGGGCCGGTACGAGACCGGCGTTCAGCAGGGAGGACTTGCCGGCGCCCGAGGGGGCGACCAGCATCAGCGGCCCGTTCCCGATGCGCTCGAAGACCCGCTCGGCGAGTTCGGCCGTGGCGCGCTCGCGGCCGAAGAACAACTCCGCGTCCTGGGAGGTGAACGCCGGCAGACCGCGGTAGGGGCATGCGCCGTCGGACTGCGGACCCGCCTCTTCGGTTCCGGTTCCGGTTCCGCTTCCGTCACCAGCGCCGACGCCGGCGCGGGTGACGTCGTCGGGGGATTCACCCTCCCGGGCCATCCGCAGGAGCCCACCCTCTGCTCGCAGTACCTCGTCGCAGCGACGTGCGACATCGACGGTGACGCGCTTCGAGCCGGTCTCGATCTTGCTGAGGTAGCCCTTGCTGTAATGCGTCTGACGGGCCAGATCGGCGAGCGACAGGCCGCGTTGCACCCGAAGACGCCGCAGCTGCGCCGGAAACGACGGCGCGGCGTCCTCGGGTGGCTCGTGCTGGTGACCGGTCTTCCGCCGGCGGTCCGGATCCCCCACAACATCCCCCATGGCACAGCACACCCAGGCAGCGAGATGACGCTGCCAAGGCTACAGCGGGGGTCGGACGGACGGCCAAGTCCCGGTTCCGGTATGACGAGAATACGAGTGTCCGGAGCCCTGGTCGGAGGCTCCGGACACTCCCCCCGTCAGGCGGGGGTCACGGCCGGTTGAGGCGGATCGAGTTGATCGGCCCGAGGTCGGCGTACACGCCCTTGCCCGCCTCGATCAGGTAGCCGCAGCCCGCGCCGTTGTACCCGGTGCACAGGTTCGCGGACGCGCCGCCGGTCTGGTTGTTGAGGACCCAGTGGTTCCCGAACTGGTTGCTCAGGTTGTGGGCCCCGTAGGCGTAGAAGATGTGGGTCGGCTTGACGGCCGGGTTCTGGTTCTGCGGGTAGATGCAGACCGCCCCGTCGGGGCACCCGGCCCAGGCGTCGGCCGGCGCGGCGCCGGCCGTACCGTTGAGCGCGATCACGGCGACGGCGGCGGTCGCGAGCGCGGCGGCGCCGCGGAACATCTTGCGCATGATTTCCCCTCGTGGGTCTTGCCTCGTGCTGACACCTTCAGCCTGTCCCGGAGCCGCCCGGGGGTCGACGGGTTTCCTGTTGCCCGTCACGGGGACGGCCGGGAAACCGCCCGTGACCTGGCCGGACGCGTGAGCGGAGGCAACGGCCCGGGAGGAAGATCCGCTCCGCGGGGTGGAGCCGCGCACGCTGGCGGAGCACCGGCTGGCCCGTCGGCTCACCGTGGAGCGGCTGGCGTACCGCATCGGCATGGACCCGGCCGAGTACCGCGTGGCGGAGGCGGCGCGGCAGTGGCACGGGGACGCCCGGCAGACCAGGGCCCTGGTCGAGGCCCTGGGCCTGTCCCTGCGCAAGCTCATCGGGATCATGGGCCGCGGCGAGGAGCTGGCCGGTCACCTCCGGTCGGCCGTGAGCGGGCGGTGGAAGGCGCACGTGGACCCGGTGGCGGAGATCGTGGTGGTCGACGCGACCAGCGTGGGCGACGCGCTGCGCACGATGCACGGCGAGTTCGCGGAGTTCTCGGAGCGGTACATGGGGCACCTGGTCGCCCTGAACGACGACACCCGGCTCAAGGAGACAGCGGCCGAGCGCGCCGCCTACCTGAACCGGCTCGCCGACCACTTCTGGGAACTGGTCGGCGAAGCGGGCGAGGCCTCCCCCTTCCCCGCGGGCGGCCGCTGACGGGGCGCCGGACGCCCACGGACCCCGGTGCGCCGGAACCCGTGGGCGGGGGTGGAAGGATGCCGGTGCGTCAGCGGGCCGGCGCGCCCAGGGACGGATCCGCGGGGCCGCCGTCTCCGATGCGGTCCCAGTCGATCTCCATCGTGGTGCGGCTGGTGAACACGTTGAACAGCAGGTTCAACGTGATGGCCGTGAGGGCGCCGAGCGTGATGCCGCTGTCGAGCACCGCCCGGACGCCGTCGGGCATCCGGTCGAAGAACGGCCCTACCGTGGCCGGCAGCATCGCGGCGCCGAGACTCACCCCCAGGATCAGGGCGTTGCGCTCCTCGCGCAGATCGGCCTTGGCCAGGATCTGGACGCCGACCGCGGCGACCATGCCGAACATCGAGAGCGCGGCGCCGCCGAGCACCGGGTGCGGGATCGCCGCGACCAGGCCGCCCGCCTTCGGCAGCAGCCCCAGGACGATCATGAACAGGCCGGCCGCGACGACCACGTACCGGCTCATGACCCTGGACATGCGCACGAGGCCGATGTTCTCGGCGAACGCCACGTACGGGAAGGAGTTGAGGACGCCGCCGAGCACCGTGGCGGCGCCATCGGCGCGCAGGGCCCGCGCGACCGTGTCGGTGTCCACTCTCCTGCGGGTGATCTCACCGATGGCGTAGACGTCCCCGGTGGTCTCCACCATGGTGATCAGCATGACCACGAGCATGGCGGCCATCGGCAGCAGCTCGAACCGCGGCATTCCGTAGTGGAACGGGGTGGTGACGCCGAACCAGGCGCTGTCGCGCACGGCCGTGAAATCGGTGTCGCCGAGGAACCAGGCGACGGCGGTGCCGGCCACCAGCCCGAGCAGCACGGCGAGGCTGCCGAGTAAGGGCTTGCCGACGCGGACCACGGCCAGGATGAAGAGCAGGGTGCCCAGCGCGTACGCGAGGTTCTCCGGGTCCCCGTACGCGGGGCTGCCGATCAGGTGCGCGCCGCCGGCCGCGTCCTGCAGGGCCACCGGGATCAGCGTGATGCCGATGATCGTGAGGATCGTGCCGATCACGACCGGCGGGAAGTACTTGGCCAGCTTGCTGAAGACCGGCGCGAACAGGAACGTCGCTATGCCGGCCGTGATCACCGCACCGTAGACGACGAGCAGCCCGGCGGTGCCGCCGCCCGCGCCCGTACCGATGGCGATCATGGGTGAGACCGCGGTGAAGGTGACGCCCTGGACCAGGGGCAGCCGGGCGCCGACCTTCCAGACGCCGAGCGCCTGGATGATCGAGGCGATACCGCAGGTCAGCAGGTCCGCGTTGATGAGGTGGATGAGCTCCTGGCGGGAGAGGCCCTGTGCGTTCCCGAGCAGGACGGGGACGATGACGGCCGCCGCGTAAACGCGAGGACGTGCTGGAACCCGTAGAGGGCGAGCCGGGGGAGGGGGAGCAACTCGTCGACGGGGTGCGCCCGCTGGTGCGGGGCCCGTCGGGAGCGCTGCCGGGGGAGTCGTCGTGCCATCTCTGCCTTGCCTTCGCGAGGTAGGTGAATGAGAGAGGGCCGCCGCCCTCCGGTCCCGGATGACAGGACGGGGGCAGGCAGGCTCGTACCGAGCGGACGTCGCGCGGTGTTGCCGACAGCACGTCACTCTTGACTGCGATTGCGTCCTGGATTGGGAGGACGTCCTTCGATCGGCGCAGCGGATGCCCATTTGTTCATGGGATCCGAAGGAATGCCCGATCGAGGGCGCTCACCATAGCCAAAGGCTGTGTTTCCTCGCGAGTAACCGGGCGAGGAGCCGCCCCGACCCCCTTTCGCAGTATGGAAATGGAGCCGTTTGCGCACCATATGTATCCATCCGCTTACCCGGTGTGGCGAGAGGTGCTGATCGCCCATAGCTTCGGAATGTGACGAACCGACAGCTGAAGTACCTCACCTGCATCTCCGTCGTGATGGCCGCGGGGATCGGCGCAGCCGCGCCTTCCGCGACAGCGACAGCGACCGCCACGGTGGCGGCGGCCAGACACACGGTGCGCGCGGGCGAGTCGATCCAGGAAGCGGTGGACGCCGCAAAGCCGGGAGACACCATCACGGTGATGCCCGGCACCTATCGCGAGAACGTGCTGATCACGAAGCGGCTGACCCTGCGCGGGTGGGGCAGTCAGACGGTGATCATGCCGCCGGCCGCGGCGCCCGCGCCGCTGCCCGCACGCGCGGTCACCCCCTGCTCGCAGGCCGACACCGGAATCTGCGTCATGGGCACGGCGGCACGGACCGTCGACCGGGTGACCATCCGGGCGCTGACCCTCTCGGGCTTCAAGAGGAACGGCCTCTGGGCCTCCTACACCGACCGGCTCACCGTCGAGAAGGTGACCTCCGAGAAGAACGGCACCTGGGGCATGGCCCAGGAGCACTCCACCCGGGGCGTGTTCCGCTACAACGTCGCCCGGGACAACGCGGAGTCCGGCATCTTCATCGCCAACACCGTCGCACGGGAGGGCGGCGCCATCGACACCCTGGGCGCCGTGGTCCGCCGCAACACGCTGACCGGGAACCGCATCGGAGTGACGGCCAGGCGGGTCAGGAACATGACCATCCACGACAACACCCTCACCGGCAACTGCGGCGGCGTGTTCGTCGTCGGGGACGAGGGCGAGCCGGGCGCCGGAGACATGACCATCCGCGGCAACAGGATCCACGCGAACAACAAGTTCTGCCGCGGCAACAGCCGCCTGCCCGACATCCAGGGCGCCGGCATCGTCCTCACCGGAGCGGAGGAGACGATCATCCGGACGAACTCCATCCGCGACAACGTGGGCGCCTCGCCGATCTCGGGCGGAATCCTGCTCTTCAAGAGCTTCGTGGGCGCCCAGAACACCGACAACGTCATCAGGGACAACCTGGTCAGGGGCAACAAGCCGGCGGACCTGGCCAACCAGGGCACCGGCACGGGCAACACGTTCCGCGGCAACCAGTGCCAGGTGTCCCAGCCCGCGGGGATGTGCTGACCGGTGTTCCCCGTCTTCAGGAGAAACGAGGCCGAATGACCACTGTGAGCCCGACCCCCATCACCCCTCTCTCCGCTCCCCTCTCCGCCCCCGCGTCTACCGCCGCACCCGCCCCGCCGCCGGGCATGCGGCTGAGGGAGCTCGTCTTCGGGGCCGCGTGCGCCGCGGCCGTACGCGCCGCGGCCCGCCTCGGCGTCGCCGACGCCCTGGGCGAATCGCCCGCCACCGCGGCGGAACTCGCGGCCGCGGTGAACGCCGAGCCGCAGCCACTGCGACGGCTGCTCCGCGCCCTGTCCTGTTACGGCGTCTTCGCGGAGACTCCGGACGGGAAGTTCGTCCACACGGAGATGTCGCGACTGCTGCGCGAGGACGACCCGCACAGCCTCCGGTACATCTCCCTGTGGTGCACGGAGCCCTGGACCTGGCAGGCCTGGCCGCTGCTCGACGAAGCGGTGCGCTCCGGCGGGAACGTGTTCGAGGGCGTCTTCGGCAAGGGGTTCTTCGACTACCTCCACCAGGACGCGCACGAATCGGCCCACGTGTTCAACCGGGCCATGACCACCTCCAGCATGCAGTCGGCACGGGACGTCGCGGACCTGCTCGACCTCACCGGTGTCTCGTCGGTCGCAGACATCGGGGGCGGCCAGGGACACGTCCTGGCGAGCCTGCTGGAGAAGCACCCGAAGGTACGCGGCACCCTGCTCGACCTCCCCGGTGTGGTGGCGAAGGCGGATCCCCGGCTCCGGGAGGGCGGTCCGCTCGCCGAGCGGACCGGCATCGTCCCCGGGGACTGCCGCGAGGCCATTCCGGTCGAGGCCGACCTCTACATCATCAAGAACATCCTGGAGTGGGACGACGACAGCACCCGCCGGACCCTGCGCAACGTCGTCGCGGCCGCCCGCCCGGGAGCCAGGGTCGTCGTCATCGAGAACCTCGTGGACGACACCCCGTCCATGAGGTTCACCACGGCCATGGACCTGATGCTGCTGCTCAACGTCGGCGGTGCGAAGCACTCCAGGGAGAGCCTCGTCACCCGCCTGACGGACGCCGGGCTGGTGATCGGGGAGGTCCGCCCCGTCAACGCGTACCTGCACGCGTTCGAATGCAGCGTGCCCGGCTGATCTCGGCCGGGAGCCACCACGGCACCCCGAGCCGGCCCGGCGCCGGTCTCGGGGTGCCGAGGCACGTCAGGCTCCCGCCACCAGGGTGTCGTTGACGAGGCTGAGGAACTCCCGCGGGGTCTTGCACTGGTCCGCGTCCGCGGGCAGCGGCCGGCCGTGCCGGTTCTCCAGCTCGCCGACGATGCCGAGGAGCCCGAGGGAGTCCAGGCCCCACTCCTCGAAGGCCGAGTCGGGCCGGCTCGCCATGTCGACGGGGTCGACGTTGACACCGGCCCCCTTCTTCATCAGGGCGGCCAGTTCCTCGATGGTCAGTTGAACGGTCATGGGGGAGTTCTCCTTCTCACGGTGGGACGGGCTGACGGCGGGCCGGGCGGGTCAGACTTCCGCACCGGCCCGCCGGTCGGTGATCCGGCGCATGGTGGAACGCGCGAGGAACCGCGAGATCCCCAGGTCGGTGGTGAGGAGCCCGTCCTCGGCCCCGCTGCTGCCGTAGCCGTCACCGTCGTCGAGCAGCCGGGCGAGCACGGCCGCCTTGCGGTCGCCCTCGACACCGGCCGCCAGGGCGGGCCGGGCGTCGAGCGGGCCGCGCACGTCCAGGAGCCGTACGACGACGTCGTCGCGCTGGAAGACGGTGCTGCCCTCGACGGGGCTCGTCAGATCGTCCACGGCCGCCTCGTCCTGGCCGGCCAGCAGCCGGGCCAGCGCCATGCCGCACCCGGCCTTGGCGGAGTAGAACAGCGCGTGACGCCCCACGGCCTCGGACTCGTACCCGGCCGCGGCGACGTGGTGCACGGCGGGCAGGGCCGCGCGGGTGAAGAACACCCGGGCGGACGCCGGGTCGTCGAGGTCCCGGGACTGCTCCAGGTACGGATTGAGGGCCTCTTCGAGGGCCCTGACCTCGGGCTGCCGGGCCACGTGCCGCAGCGCCGCGAGGAGGTCGCCCTCCACCTCGATCGCCCGTACGACGCGGTTGCCGTGCATGAACAGCGAGGTACGGCGCAGCCAGGTGCTCTCGTCGACCTGGGCCTGCGGGGAGGCGTACCCGGCCATCAGCTTGGCGACGACGGCCTCGCTGCCCGGCTTGACGGTGAAGGTGAGGGCGTGACGGACCAGGCCGTCCCCCCGCCGGGGAGCCGTCTGGAGGCGGCCCTTGACGGGCAACGGCAGATCGACGACCGCCTTGCCGCTCTCCTGGAGGACGCTGAAGCGCAGCGAGCGGGTGTCCCGTACGCAGCCGTGCAGCGGCTCGACCGACCGGACGTGCTCCTCGCTGTTCAGCCAGGCCAGGAACGGCGGTGCGCTCTCCCATTCGCTGGTGATGAGCCATTGGGAGGGATTCTCGATCGACTGGCACAGCTCGTCGCTGATGTGTCCGGGGACGGACGACACCTGCTTGCGCAGGTCCTCGTACACCTGCAGGAACTGGTTCTGGGCGCCGTCGTACAGGTCAAGCAGAAGCACGACCCGAAGCCTGGAGCCGTCGAAGGCGGACTGCGATATCCGTTCCGACAAAGTTGTCATCGTTCTCACTCCTTCGAGACCGCGCGCCCGCCACATCCCGTGGCACGTCGTCAGTCGTCGGTGGAATCCGCGTGGGTGATCCGCCTGCGGATGCGGTCGGTCAGCCCCCGAGTCACGGGTGGCGCTACCCGGGTTCGATCGTTGTCCGGTACTGCGATCGGCGCGAGAGGGGAGAACCAAGCGGGTGAATGGGCGGGGGAAACGTCCCACTAAAGGGCATGAAAGAGCCATGACGGAAAACGTTGACCATCGTGTGCCGGTCCTCATCGTGGGTGGCTCGCTGGTGGGCCTGTGCACCTCCCTGTTTCTGGGCCGCCACGGCATCAGGCACATGCTGGTCGAGAAGCACGCAGGTACCTCGATGCATCCCCGCGGACGCGGAATCAACGTACGGACCATGGAGGTGTTCCGGGTCGCCGGCGTAGAGGAGCAGATCCGCGAGGCGGCCTCGGTGCTGTCGGACAACCACGGCATCCTGCAGGGCGGCTCGCTCACCGGCGACGACCAGGAGTGGCTGTTCCAGGAGATCGACCCCGGGGGCGCGATCGCGCGCTTCAGCCCATCGACGTGGTGCCTGTGCAGCCAGAACGACATCGAACCTGTCCTGATGTCCGTGACCCCCTCGCTCGGCGCCGACCTGCGGTTCTCCACCGAGCTCCTCACCTTCGACCCCGACGAGAACGGCGTCACGGCGACCGTGAAGAACCGCGACACCGGCGAGCACGCCACCGTGCGCGCGGACTACCTCGTCGCCGCCGACGGACCGCGCAGCCCGGTCCGGGAACAACTGCGCATCGGCCAGAGCGGCTCCGGCGACCTCTTCCACAACGTGAGCATCACCTTCCGGTCCCACGGGCTCACCCGGATCGTGGGCGACCGGCGCTTCATCGTCTGCTACCTGACCAAACCCGACGCGGACGGCGCCCTGCTGCCGGTCGACAACCACGAGCAGTGGGTGTTCCACATGCCGTGGCATCCCGACCACGGCGAGACGATGGAGGACTTCACCGACGAGCGCTGCGTCGACCACATCCGCCGGGCGATCGGCGCACCCGACCTGGACGTCGTCATCACCGGCAAGGCGCCGTGGCACGCCGCGGAGCGGGTCGCGCAGCAGTACGCGTCCGGCCGGGTCTTCCTCGCCGGGGACTCCGCCCACGAGATGTCCCCCACCGGCGCCTTCGGCTCGAACACCGGCATCCAGGACGCGCACAACCTCGCCTGGAAGCTGGCGGCCGTGCTGGAGGGCTGGGCGGGTCCGAGCCTGCTCGAAACGTACGAGGCCGAACGGCAGCCGGTGGCACGGGCCACCAGCGAGCGGGCCTCCGCCCGCTCGGCGGAGCACAGCCATCCGGGGTACGCACCCGCCCCCGCGGCCGCCGGCGCGCGGCAGGGCGGTGTCCTCACCGTCGCCATGGGCTACCGCTACAACCAGGGCGCCGTCGTGGGCACCGATCCGGACCAGCCGGTCGTGCCCGAGCGGATGCAGCTGTCCGGAGATCCCGGCACCCGCGCCCCGCACATGTGGATCGGCCGGGACGGGGAGCGCAAGTCCACCCTCGACCTCTACGAGCGCTCCTTCGTCCTGCTCAGCTCCGAGGGCACGCCCTGGCGCGCGGCGGGCCTGGACCTCGCGGAGCGGCTGGGCATGCGCCTGGACGCGTACGCGATCGGCATCGGACCCGAGGCCGACCTGATCCCCGAGAACGGGGCCGACTGGGCGGAGGTCCACGGCACCCACCCGGAGGGCGCGGTCCTCGTCCGCCCGGACGGCTTCGTCGCGTGGCGGTGGACGCAGGAGGTGGACGACCCGGAGGCGGTCCTGCACGAGGTGATCAGCACGCTGCTGGGCCGTTCCTGACCGGACCGTTCCGGACCGGACCGTTCCTGACCGGACCGGAGTGCCGGCCGGGTCACCCGCCCCCGGCCAGCCGGTGGAGCCGCAGGGCGAGCTGGAGTTCGAGGGCCCGGTCCGGGGCGTTCCAGTCCCGGCCCAGCAGGCGCCCGACCCGCTCCAGGCGCTGGACCACGGTGTTCACGTGGACGTGCAGGACCTCCCTGGTCCGGGTCAGGCTGGCGCCCTGGACGAAGTACGCCTCCAGGGTCGCGGTCAGGTCCGTTCCGCGGGCGGTGTCGTAGTCCAGTACGGGGCCCAGGGTCCGGGTCACGTACCCGGCGACATCGGCCTGGTCGCCGAGGAGCACCCCGACGAAGCCGAGGTCGGCGAGGGCGCCGCCCTGGCCGGCCCGGCCCAGGGCCCGCAGCGCGGACAGCGCGCGGCGGGCCTCGGCGTGCGCGGCCGGCAGGGCGGCCGGCCCGGTGGCGGGACCGGCCGCGCCAACGGTGACCTCGGCGCCGGCCGCCCGGCCCAGTTCCGCGGCCAGAGCCTGGGCGCGGGAGCCCGGGTCCCGGGCGGGCAGGACGAGGACCACGTGCTCGTGGTGCAGTCCGGCCAGGCCCTCGTGGGCGCGGGCGGCGCGGGCCGCCGCCGTGAGCAGCCGGTGCCGGGGGACCTCTGCGCCGTGGACGACGAACACCGCCTGCGGGCGCCCCAGATCGACACCCGTCCGGCGGGCCCGGGCGGCGAGCCCGCCGGGGTCCCCGGTGGGGGACAGCAGGTCGCCCAGCAGCTCCCCGCGTACCCGGTCCTCGGTCTGGGCGACCGAGCGGCGCAGCAGCAGGAGCAGGGCCGCGACCACGCTCGCCCGCTCGAACAGCAGCCGGTCGGCGTCCCCCAGGTCCGGGCGGCCCGTCAGCGCGATGCTCCCGAGCAGTTCGGGCCCGGCCAGTACGGCGCACACCCAGGTCCCGTCGACGGGGACGGCCCGGCCGCCGGCCCGCGAGGCCGCCACCGCCGGGGACACCGGAGGGAGCGGCTCCGTCCCGGTGCGGGCCAGCTCGGCCCCCTCCGCGTCGTGGATCAGGATCCCGCCGTCCAGGATGTCGGCGATCTGCGCGGCCACGCCGGTGGCGTCGCCGCCCCGCAGCACCAGATCGGTGAGCTGGTCGTGGACCTGCTCGGCGCGCCGCATGGCCTCGCTCTGCGCGCGGATGGTCTCGGTGGCGGAGCCCAGGTCGACGAGCGCGGCCCGGGTCTCCTCCAGCAGCCGGGCGCCGTCGATGGCGATGGCGGCGTGGTCGGCCAGGGAGGACAGCAGCGCCACCTCGTCCGGGGTGAACGTGCGCGGGGTGCGGTCGGCGGCGTAGAGCACCCCGATGACCTGGGCGCCCACCCGCAGCGGCACGCCCAGGATGGCCCGTAGCCCTTCCTCGAGGACGGCGCCGTCGATCGGGGCGGTGTGGTGGAAACGGGTGTCGGCCTGGTAGTCCCCGGTGGCGTACGGGCGGGCGGTCTGGGCGACGAGGCCGCCCAGACCCTCGCCCATGCCGAGCCGGACCCGCTGGAAGGCCGCGGCCACCGAACCGTCGGTGACCCGCATGTACGTGTCGCCCGCGGCCTCGTCGTTGAGGGACAGGTAGGTGACGTCGGTCCCCAGCAGGAGTTTGGCCCGGTGCACGATGGCCCTCAGCACCGCGTCCGGATCGCGCAGGGCGGCCAGGTCGCCGGCCGTGTCGAAGAGGGCACTGAGCTGCGCCTCGCGCCTGCGGTGCTGGCCGAGCGTACGGCGGATGCGCAGGGCCACCTCGGTGGCCTCGGCCAGTGCGGCGAGCTCCTCGGGGCCCGCTCCGGCCTCCGCGGCCTCGGCGGCGGGGCGGCCGAACTCCTCCGCCGAGGCGCCGTCGGCCAGCAGGTCGAGCAACTGCCGCACACCGGTGCGGGCTTCGTGGTGGGAGGAGCCGGAGCCTGTCACGGTGCGGAGCATACGGGGAGGACCTCCGGGGCCGGCGCGGCCGGGGAGTCCTCGGCGAGATCGCGCCCCCGGGTCTCCTTCGCCACGAGCACGGTCAGAGCGGTGACGAGCGCCGCGAGGCAGAGGTAGAGCGAGACGGGGACGGACGAGTCGTAGTCCTTGAGGAGTTCGACCGCGATGATCGGGGCGAGCGCGCCGCCGATGATGGAGGCGAGCTGGGACCCCATGGAAGCGCCGGAGTACCGGACCTTGGTGTCGAACATCTCCGAGATGAAGGCCGCCTGCGGACCGTACATCGCGCCGTGCAGCAGCAGTCCGACGGTGACCGCGAGCGCGATGACCGGGAAGGACCTGCTGTCCAGCAGGGCGAAGAAAGCGAAGGCCCAGCCGGCCATGCCCACCGCGCCGATCAGGGTGACCGGCCGGCGCCCGATCCGGTCGGAGAGCGCGCCCCACAGCGGGATGGTGAGGAAGTGGACGGCCGAGCCGATCAGTACGGCGTTCAGCGCGTCGCTCTTCGGCAGGCCCAGGTGGGCGGTGACGTAGACGAGCAGGAAGGCGGTGAGGATGTAGTACGAGACGTTCTCGCCGAGCCGGGTGCCGATCGCGGTCAGCACCTGGCGCCGGCCGGTGCGCAGCACCTGGACGACCGGGGCCTTCTCCCGGACGCCGGCGGCGGCCTCCGCCTCCGCCTTGCGCTGGGCCTCCAGGAAGACCGGGGACTCCGAGACGGAGATGCGGATCCACAGGCCGATCACGACGAGCACCCCGGACAGCAGGAACGGGATGCGCCAGCCCCAGGCGAGGAAGGCCTCGTCGGACTGGACCGCCGCGAGGAGGGCCAGCACACCGGTGGCGAGCAGATTGCCGCCGGGCGCGCCCGCCTGCGGCCACGAGGCCCAGAAGCCGCGGTGCTTGTCCCCGCCGTGCTCGGAGACCAGCAGGACCGCCCCGCCCCACTCCCCGCCGAGGGCGAAGCCCTGGATCAGCCGCAGGAGCGTGAGCAGGATCGGGGCGCCGACCCCGATGCTGGCGTGCGTGGGCAGCAGACCCATCGCGAAGGTGGCCCCGCCCATCATCAGCAGGCTCAGCACCAGCAGCTTCTTGCGGCCCGTCCGGTCGCCGAAGTGCCCGAAGACGATCCCGCCCAGCGGCCGGGCGACGAAGCCGACCGCGTAGGTCAGGAACGCGAGCATGGTGCCGACCAGCGGGTCGCTCGACGGGAAGAACAGGGTGTTGAACACCAGGGCGGCGGCGGAGCCGTAGAGGAAGAAGTCGTACCACTCGATGGTGGTCCCGATGAGACTGGCGGCGACGATCCGTCTGATGCCGGACGGAGCCTTCGGGTCGACTGCGGTGGAGGCCATGTGCACCACTTCCAGGGTGTCTGCGGGGACGGCGGGCGTGGCCACAACGTAGAAGTCCGCAGTTCACCGGCATATGTGGCCCGCCATCACAATCAGGCCCCGACTGATGTGCCCGCGCACCACATGACCCGAACACCTGCCCCGCAATCCCTCCGGAACGGGGTTGTGAAGCCCTGTCGGAATTGCAGAGTTGCGCCTGTTCTGAGGTCCGATTCGCGCTCGGGGTCGGCTGGCGCGTCGTCGTGTGCAACCCGAGTATTTCGGGGGCGACGCTCAGCCACCCCACCGGACCCGCTGGTGCGGGCCCGGTGGGGTGGGGATGAGCTGGGTGCTTCAGCCGGCCTGGGCGAACTCGTTCGCGAGGCGGGGGATGTAGTCGGCGAGGGCGGGGGCCCAGCAGCCGTAGGTGTGGTCGCCCTTGCAGGTGGGCGACAGGGCGGAGCCGTTGCCGTAGTTGACGAAGCGGTTCGGGATGCCCAGTTGGTTCAGGCGGTTCGCGACGTTGGTGGAGGCGACCGCCGTCTTGCCGTCGATCAGACCCTGGTTGCCGGTGTAGAGGGTGACCCCGGTGTTGGCGAGCTTGCCCAGGTTGGCGAGCGAGGCGGGGTTGACCTCGTTCCAGATCCGGTCGTTGAAGATCGCGTACGGCGAGCCGAAGATCGCGTCGCTGTCCACCACCGGCCCGTAGCCGGTGCAGTTGCCGGTACCCGAGGTGGTGGAGGCGCACCACGCGCCGGTCAGGTTGAGCTCCGTGGCCAGCACCGCGGCACGGACTTCCCACAGGCCGAAGTCGATGCCCCCGGACAGGGAGGCGACGCGCCCGAACAGGTCGGGGCGGGCCTGGGCGTAGTGCAGGGCCCCGAAGCCGCCCATGGACAGGCCGACGACCGCGCGGTGGCCGCGGTCGGGCAGGGTCCGCAGGTTGGCGTCGATGAAGGGGACCACCTGCAGGAGGTGGAAGGTCTCCCAGTTGGCGGCGCCCTCGGCGGTGTTCTGCATGCGCCAGTTCGCGTACCAGCCCTTCAGGCCGCCGTCCGGTACGACGGTGATCATCCGGTCGTCCCGCAGGGCCGGGGCCGCGGCGGCGTCGTTCACGTTGCCGCCACCGCCGTGCAGGAAGTACGTCACCGGCCAGCGCTTGCCCGGCTCGGCGTAGTAGCCGCTCGGCAGGAAGACGCGTACCTTGTGCCGGCCGGAGAGCTGCGGCGTGGTGACGGTGAGGGTGAAGTCGGTCTCGGAGCGCACCTCGGTGGCTCCGGCGACCTGGGTCAGACCCTGCCCGTCGGTGAAGGCCGGGATCGTGGGGGCGTCGGCGACGCCGGCGGCGTGGGCCGCGGAGCCGGTGAGAGCGGTCGCCGCGACCGCCGCCACGGCGGCGGCGGTCAGCGCGGTGGCCCGTATCGCGGCGCGGAAGCCGGCCGCGCCGGTGAGCAGGGATCGCACGGTGGTTCTCTCTTCTGTGAGGCTGGTCTTGTGGCGGGTCAGGGGCAGGGTCAGGACGGCGTCTCGCACAGGGCGCTGGTCAGGGTCTTGTACATCTGCGCGCCCGGGACGTTCGTGGCGAGATGCGCGTTGGTCATGACGGAGGCGTGCCGCCCGTCCTCGGTCACGAGCGTCTGCGAGTAGTAGCCGGGGACGGCTCCATCGTGCCCCCAGGCCGTGCCGCCGCAGGGCAGGGCGATCTTCAGCATCCCGAGGCCGTAGCCGTTCCCCGAGCCGGGCTGCCCGAGCTCGAAGGTCTTCTCCATCTCGGCGAGGTTCGCGGGCGACAGCGCCGTGCCGTCGACGATGGCCTGGTAGAAGGCGGTCATGTCCCGGAGCGTGGAGATGACGGCGCCGGAGGCGTAGAAGGTGGACGGTTCGAACGCCGTCCCGTCCAACCAGAAGAAGAACGAGCCGATCCGGGTACCCCGGTAGCCATGGATCGCCGGGCTCGGCACGGCGCGGTCCGTGGGGGCGGGGAAGCGGGTGTGGGCCAGGCCGAGCGGCTGGATCACCTGCTGGGTGACGGCCTGGTGCAGGGGCAGGCCGGTGATCTTCTCGATCAGCATGCCGAGGATCTCGTAGTTGGTGTTCGAGTAGTGGAAGGCGGCGCCCGGCTGGGAGGCCGGAGGGAAGCGCAGTCCGTCCTTCACCAGGGCCGCGAGGGTGTACGAGCCGTCCGGGCGGGCCTGCGCGAGCGGGAGGCCGTTCACCGGTATGCCGCTGGTGTGCTGGAGGAGGTGCCGGACGGTGATCCGGTTCCCGTCGTGGCCGTTCACGGAGACCACACCGGGCAGGTGCTGCTCGATGGGGTCGTCGAGGCCGATCCCGTTCGCCTCCGTGAGCTTCAGTACGGCGACGGCGGTGAAGGTCTTCGACTGGCTCCCGACGCGGTAGTACTCGTCCGGGCCGATCGGATCGTTGGTGTTGATGGTGGCCGTGCCGGTGGAGAGGTTCCACGAGGCGTCGCGGGTCCCCGCGTACACGCCCGCCCCGGGACCGCCGCCGGCCTTGAGCTCGTTCAGGGCCGCGAGCGTGGCGGAGTGGTCCACGGTCGCCTGGGCCGGGGTCTGCGCCTGGGCCTGTGCCGCCGTGGGCACCGCCAGGAGAGCACCGGCCACACCGAGGACGAGCGAGAACCGTAACGCGGTCAGCTTCAACTTCATCGAACCTGCTCCTCGTGGAGGGAATCGCCTGCCGGAAGTGCCGGAAGTGCCGGAAGGGGAAGGGCTTCGACGTGCGTCGCCATCGGGCTCAGGACCAGCTCTGGTACGGAAGGCTGTTGCACGCCCAGGTACGGAAGCCCTGGGAGCTGTCGTCGATGCAGCGCGAGGTGTGCTGGTTCTGGAAGCGGACGGTGCCGTCGTCCCAGACCTTGATCCACCAGCTCTGCTCCGGGCTGGAGTTGCAGACCGCGGTGCGGAAGCCGCTGTTGGTGTCCTCGATGCAGCGGCCGGTGTTGATGTTCATCAACTGACGCGTCCCGTCACCCCAGACGTGCACGCTCCACTGCTGCGGATTCGAGCCGTTGCAGCTCCAGGTGCGGAAGCCGTTGCTGGTGTCGTCCATGCACCGGCTCGTGGCCTGGTTCTGGAAGGACTGGACGGCGTCGTACGTCCTCGCCTGGCCGGCAGGGCCGGAGGTGGCGGCCAGGGCGCCGGTCGCCGGGGTGAGGGAGGCGAGGGCAAGGGCCCCGCCGAGCAGAAGCGTTGTCGTGACGCGCATGTGATCCGTCGTCTCCTTCGTGTCCGTGGGACTGGCTGGGCCACAAACTAGGAGTCGAGGGAGGGGGCAGGGCACCCGGAACTATCCGGAGTGACAGCGGGGCCGGAGCTCCAGGCGATGCCCCGGCCCCGCCGCCCACCACTGTCAGTTGATCGCGGGGCCGGGGCCGTTGAGCCACGCCCACTGGGCCCAGTCGGAGAAGCCGGTCTGCCAGGTGTGGTAGACGCCCGCATGGCTGGTCCCGAAGACCTCGATGCGGCCGTCGGCGTTGGTGGCGGCGGTGATGTCTGTGCCGCCGGTGCCGATGGTGACCCAGTCACTGAAGGGGGCATTGATCCCGGTCTGCCAGGCGTGGACGGCGATCTCATTGCTGATCGCGAAGACCTCCACCCGGCCGTCGGCGGTGCGCTCGCTGGTGAGGTTCGAGTTGGCCGGGCCGCCGGTTCTTACCCAGCCTGACCAGGAGGCTGGGCTTTCCTGGTATCGGTGGAAAATGGCCTCCGGTCCGGAGGCGAATACCTCAAGACGCCCGTCGGCATTGTGGTCCACCGTCAGATCGTGGCCGCCGCCTCCGAAATGTTCCCATGCGGACCAGCCACCGTTGGGGGCGAGCTGGTACTGGTGCTCGAAAACCTTGCCGTTGAGAGCGAATACCTCAAGGCGCCCCTCGGGGGACTTCCCCATTTCCAGACGGGCGTCGACGGGACCACCACCGGTGAATTCCCAGCCCGACCAGCCGGCGTTCGGCGCGGTCTGGTATCGGTGGTACACGCCCTTCGGGCCGGAAGCGAAGACCTCGATACGGCCGTCGGCATTCGTTCCGGCGGCGATATACCGACCACCGGTGCCGAATCCCTGCCAGCCGGACCAGTCCCTGGATGGACCGGTCTGATAGATGTGCTGGGCCATGTCGCCGTTGATCGCCAGCAGCTCCAGCCGACCGTCGGCGTTGGGCACGATCGTCATCTGCGCGTTTCGCGGACCGCCGAGCGGCCGCCAGGCCGACCAGCCGCCGTTCACCTCGGTCTGCCAGGCGTGGTACACCCCGTCAGCTCCGGCCGCGAAGGTCTCCAGCCGGCCGTCGGCCGACCGTGCCGACACCACACGGCCCGTCTCAGCCGGGCTGACGGCGTGGTGAGAAGGAGCCTCGGCAACCCTCTTGTAGCGGTACGGACTGGCGGTGAACAGGCCCCCACTCGTGGTGTAGTTGATCGGCCGCTCATATCTGACGGACCCTGCCCCGCCCATCTCCTCCATGGTGAAGAAGCGCGTGTGCTCGTGGTTGGCCCAGCCGGCGAACAGCACGACATGTCCCGCGTCGCCGCCGGTTCCCGGCCCGAGAGTGCCGACGGCGTCACCGGGCTTCAGATCCTCCCAGGCGATCAGGTCCAGGAACTCGGGCAGGGTGACCGTACTGGGGGACGAGGACAAGTGCAGTGCCATGGAGACGAAGCCCGAGCAGTCGGTGCGGTAGTGCCTGCCTTCCAGGTCCGGGTGGGAGTCGTCCTGGTTGTAGTAGACGTTCAGATCCACCCAGTGCTGGGCACGGAGAAGGATCTCGTCGCGGGTGATCGGGCCGCCCACGTCCGACTGGATGGGCTGGGCGGAGCGGAGACCGATGCCGTTTCCGGCGGCACTGGCCCCGGATCCCGTCGCGAGGACGTTTGCGCCTGCGAGGGATATCGCAGCCGAAAGTCCACCGGCGGCTCTGAGAAGCGCTCTGCGGGAGGGATGGTGTGCGCTCACAACGGGCTCCTGGTCGGTAGCGGTACGAGGCACTTACGGAAAAGGGGACCCGCCGCGGTCGCGCTGGGTCACAGTTGTGATCGCGCTGAAAGCTACCGAGAGGGACACGGCCCGGGGATCCGGAGAATTACGGATGGTCACCCGCGGCCCCTCCCGCTAAGGCTCGCGACGCTTTGCCCAAGTCTGTTCTTCCCGTGTGGGCGCCCTCGGTGATCAGGCCTTCAAGCAGGGCGGGAAGACACCGGTGTCCCGCCAGACGCGGAAGCGTTCGTAGACGGCGGCCCAGGGGCCGAACTCGGCAGGCATCTCCCGCCACTGTGCACTGGAGCGGACCGCCAGATCACCCCCTCGAACTGCTCCCGCAACCGCTCCGGGTGCGGGCCGTACCTACCGACCGGCAGCTACGGCTCGATGAACTTCCACTGAGCATGGGTGAGTTGCCTTCACGGCATCAGACAGGCCCTAGAGGACGCGAGCCGGTTCTGTCAGTCCGTAAGGTTCCGGATACTCCTCCCGGGCGGGGATCGCTAGCCTCCCAACCGCCGGTGCCGCTGGGACGGCAGCCGGATCCCCAGCCAGCTCGCCCACAGGAGGTCACCTTGACCACGCAGAACCCCACCCGCAGGAGCATCCTCAAGTCCGCCGGCGGGCTCACCGCCGCGGTGGCCCTGGGAGCCGGCGGCGTTCTCGCGTCGGCGTCGGCGGCCTCGGCGGTCGGCGACGGCTTCGGCCTGCACATCACGGAACGCGGCGAGCAGGATCACCGGATGTGGTACTACCGGTTCCAGACCTCCGCCATCGGCGGCTGGACCCCGGCCGTCAACGTGCTGCTCCCCGACGGCTACCACACCAGCGGGCGCCGCTACCCCGTTCTCTACCTGCTCCACGGTGGCCTGGAGGACTTCATCACCTTCGACGCGCACCACGACATCCGGGGTCTGACGGCCTGGAAGGACCTCATCGTCGTGATGCCCGACGGCGGGCGCGCCGGCTGGTACTCCAACGCGGTGAGCTCCAATGTCGGCGCCCGGAACTGGGAGCACTTCCACATCGAGCAGCTGATCCCGTGGATCGACGCGAACTTCCGCACCTACGCCGAGTACGAGGGCCGTGCCGTCTCCGGGTTCTCCATGGGCGGCTTCGGCGCCCTGAAGTACGCGGCCAAGTACTACGGCCACTTCGCCTCGGTCAGCGCCCACTCCGGCCCGGCCAACCTGCGCGGAGGCAATGGTGACGTGGTGACCCACTGGGCCAACGCCTCCTCCGCCGCGGTGGAACTGGGCGGCGGCAGCATCTATGGCGTGCCCTTCTGGGACCAGGCCCGGGTCAGCGCGGACAACCCGTGCGAGCGCGTCGAGAGCTACCGGCACAAGCGGGTCTTCCTGGTCGCCGGCACCAGCCCCCAGGACATCCAGGGTTACGCCAACGAGACCGTGGTGCTCGCCACCCAGCGGGAGTTCAAGTGGCACCTCGACCGCGCGGGCATCCCCTACGAGCAGCATGAGGTGGACGGCGGCCACTGGGTCCGCCGGAATCTGCTGCAGGACGACATCAACGGCGTCATCGACCGCCTGCGCAAGGCGTGACGGGGGGACCTCGCGTGATGTCCGTCCTTTCCCGAGGCATGTCCGGGCTGCTGCCTGGGCGGGTGCTCGGGCTTCTTCTCGCGCTGACCGTGATCCTCGCACCGGGGCTCGCCGTCGCCTCACCGGCCGGGGCGCATGCCGCCTCCTCCCCGGTCCCGGCCCGGGCCGCCGGGTTCGCCGCCGCCTGCCCGGCCGCCGGCTACATCTCCCAGTACTACAGCTGGGAGCACAACGGCATCGACATCGCCAAGGACTACGGCGCCCCGATCTACGCGGTCGGCGACGGCGAGGTGACCATCTCGGGATACGAACCCGGCTACGGGCAGTGGATCCGCATTCTGCACCCCGACGGCACCATCACCGAGTACGGCCACATGTACCAGCGGGATGTCCAGGAGGGCGACCGTGTGAGCGCCGGGCAGCAGATCGCGCTGATGGGCAGCGAGGGCCAGTCCAGCGGGCCTCATCTCCACCTTCGGGTCTGGGGGAACGCCGGCGCGTCTGTGCGTGTCGACCCGATTCCCTACCTGACGGAACGTGGCATCGACATGCCCTGCATACCCGGCAGTCAGCCTGGTCCGGCGCCGTTGGTGTATCCGGCGGAGTCGGGTCGTGTGGTGTCGGCGCGGTCGGTGGATGGGCGTCTTGAGGTGTTCGCGGCCGGGGCTGATGGTGTGCATCATGCGTGGCAGGAGAGCGCCAACGGTGCTTGGTCGGCGTGGGAGTTCATTGCGGGGCCCAGGGGTGCGGAGCTGGCGATCGGGCCGAATGCCGACGGCCGGCTTGAGGTGTTCGCGATCAATGGCCAGATCCTCCAGCACCGCTACCAGAACCAGCCTTCCGGTGGTTGGTCGGGTTGGGAGGACTTCGGCGAGGGTGGCCGTGACATCGCTGTGGGTTCCAATGGCGATGGCCGGCTTGAGGTGTTCGCCTCCGGTCCGGAGAACGTGTTCCACCGGTTCCAGGCGGCCCCCAACGGTGGCTGGTCGGGCTGGGAAGGGACGGGCGGTGGCCCGGGGAAGAGCCGTATCGAGCTGGCGAAGGCGCAGGACGGCCGGCTTGAGGTGTTCGCCCTCAATGGTGAGGTCTTCCGGCACCTCTATCAGACGTCCGTGAACGGTGGTTGGTCCTCCTGGGAGGACTTCGGTATCGGTGGTCATGATCTGACGGTCGATCACAACTTGGACGGCCGGCTTGAAGTGTTCGCCTCCGGGCCCGTCGGCGTCTTCCACCGGTACCAGAGCAGCCCTACCAGTTGGTCGGGCTGGCAGGAGACCGGTGGCCTCGCGAACTCGCAGTTGACGAGTCAGCGCACGGTGGACGGGCGGGTCGAGGTGTTCGCTCTCAACGGCAGTGATGCCCAGCACATGTGGCAGACCGGGGTGAACACCCCTTACGGCCAGTGGGAGTCCTTCGGTGCCGGTGGCACGGAGATCACCGCCGTGGCCAATGCCGACGGCCGGATCGAGGTCTTCGGGACCAATCCCACCGGGGTCTACCACCGCTGGCAGACCGGCTTCTCCACCTGGTCCCAGTGGGGCTGGCTCAAGGACACCGCCGGACCGGCAATCGACTGAGGAGAAGGCAGATGAGAGCCACGCAGCGCGCTCGAAGAGCGCCCCACCGCGTCATTCTGTCCGCGTTCGTCTCCCTGTGTGTGGCGGCGGGAATCACGGTCGGCGTCACACAGCCCGCCTCCGCCGCCGCGAGCGATCTGTGTGCGGAGGTCGGGTACAACGCGGGCTTCCGGGGCGAGAGCCTGGTAACCGCCGTCGCCGTCGCCCTGGCGGAGTCCAGCTGCAATCCGCAGGCGTACAACGTCACGAACAACAAGCCCCCGTCCACCGACCGTGGTCTGTGGCAGATCAACGACTACTGGCACGCCGAAGTCAGCGACGCCTGTGCCTACGACGCGCAGTGCAATGCGAACGAGACCTTCCGGATATCCTCCCGGGGCACGGACTGGAGCCCTTGGTCCACCTACAACCAGAGCCACCATCAGCGGCACATGGACACGGCGCGCGCCGCCGTGGACCGTCTTGGCCACCCCGGGCCTGGTCCCGCGCCGCTGGTGTATCCCGCGGAGTCGGGTCGTGTGGTGTCGGCGCGGTCGGTGGACGGGCGTCTTGAGGTGTTCGCGGCCGGGGCGGACGGGGTGCACCATGCCTGGCAGGAGGACATCAACGGCGCTTGGTCGGCATGGGAGTTCATCGCGGGGCCCAGGGGTGCGGAGTTGGCGATCGGGCCGAATGCTGATGGTCGGCTTGAGGTGTTCGCGATCAACGGTCAGATTCTTCAGCACCGTTATCAGAACCAGCCTTCCGGTGGTTGGTCGGGTTGGGAGGACTTCGGCGAGGGTGGCCGTGACATCGCTGTGGGTTCCAATGGCGATGGCCGGCTTGAGGTGTTCGCCTCCGGTCCGGAGAACGTGTTCCACCGGTTCCAGGCGGCTCCCAACGGTGGCTGGTCGGGCTGGGAGGGGACTGGCGACGGTCCGGGGGAGAGCCGTATCGAGCTGGCGAAGGCGGCGGATGGCCGGCTTGAGGTGTTCGCCCTCAATGGTGAGGTCTTCCGGCACCTCTATCAGACGTCCGTGAACGGTGGTTGGTCCTCCTGGGAGGACTTTGGTATCGGTGGTCATGATCTGACGGTCGATCACAACCTGGACGGTCGGCTTGAGGTGTTTGCTTCCGGGCCGGTCGGGGTCTTCCACCGGTATCAGACCGGTCCCACGAGTTGGTCGGGCTGGGAGGAGACCGGTGGGCTGGCGAACTCGCAGTTGACGAGTCAGCGCACGGTGGACGGGCGGGTCGAGGTGTTCGCTCTCAACGGCAGTGATGCCCAGCACATGTGGCAGACCGGGGTGAACACCCCTTACGGCCCGTGGGAGTCCTTCGGTGCCGGTGGCACGGAGATCACGGCCGTGGCCAACGCCGACGGCCGGATCGAAGTCTTCGGGACCAATCCCACCGGGGTCTACCACCGCTGGCAGACCGGCTTCTCCACCTGGTCCCAGTGGGGCTGGCTCAAGGACACCGCCGGACCGGCGATCAACTGACAGTAAACGTTCCTCTGGAGCCTTCTCGTGCATCCGTTCAGCAGGCGCCACCTGCTGCGCGCGGCCGGAGCGGGAGCCCTCGCGCTCCCGCTCACGGGCCGTGCCGCAGCAGCGGCCTCCGTCCCAGGCCCGGCGTCCCAGTGGGTGGGCGCCGGTTCCTTCACCCACGTCTACGACCCCTCCACGCCAGGCCGGCGCCGCTACCTCAACGACCACACCCTGATCCGGGCGAACGGCCGGTGGCACCTGTTCAGCATCGTCGGGAACAGCGCGGCGCCCGGCGAGGCACCGGACAGTGCCGCGGAGGTCTCCTTCGCGCACGCCTCCGCGCCCGCCCTGTACGGCCCCTGGACCACCCACGCCGACGCGCTGACCGTCGACCCGGGTTACCACGGCGAGGAGCACCTGTGGGCCCCGCATGTCATCGAGGCCGGCGGCAGGTTCTGGATGTTCTACGCGGGCGGCGGCGCGAGCGGCGCCGCGATCAGCCTCGCCACGTCGGACGATCTGTTCAGCTGGACGCGCGAGCCGTCCGGCCCGCTGTTCCGCGGGATCGCGGCCCGCGACCCGATGGTGCTGCGGGTCGGCGGCGAGTGGGTCATGTACTACACGGAACTCTCGAGCCCGGGCGGCCGGCACGTCGTGGCCCACAGGCGCTCCGCCGACCTGGTGCACTGGAGCGAGCCGGGCGTCGCGTTCACCGACGCGACCACGTACGCGACCGTCTCGGTCACCGAGTCGCCGTACGTCGTCGAACGGGACGGCTGGTACTACCTGTTCATCGGTCCGAGGGGCGGCTACGAGGGTACGGACGTGCTGGCGTCCCGGGATCCCTTCCACTTCGACCTCGCCGGGTACGCGGGCCACGTGGCCGGTCACGCCGTGGAGGTGATCGCCGACGGGGAGGCCTGGTACGCCAGCGCCGCGGGCTGGTTCCGCCACGGGCTGCACGTGGCGCCCCTCCGGTGGCGGGACACACCACCGCCGTGGCAGAGCGCGGACAACCCGGTGGCCGGACTCGACGCCGCCGGCCACCTCACGGTGTTCGCGCTCGACGCCTCCGACCACTCGATGCTCCGGCGCGTCCAGCTCGACCCGGACACCGACGCCTGGTCGCAGTGGGAGGAGTTCGGCGGGCCGGCCGGTGCGGTGCCCACGCTCGGCCGCAACGCCGACGGCGCGCTCGAGGTGTTCTCGCTCGCCCCGGAGGGAGCCAACCTGCACCACCGGGCCCAGCGGCCGGACGGCGGCTGGTACGACTGGGAGGAGTTCGGCGGCCCGGCCGGCGCCGCCCCCGCCGTCGCCCGCGACGCCGACGGCAGACTGGAGGCGTTCGCCCTGAGCCCCGGCGGTGCGTCCGTCGCCCGGCGGCGGCAAGCGGCACCGGGATCCCGGGCCTGGGACCCGTGGGAGGCGGGCTTCGGCGGCGCCGCCGGCGCGCCACCGGTGGTCGCGGCCAACGCCGACGGACGGCTCGAGGTCTTCGCCCTCGCTCCCGGCGGCTCCGGGATCTTCCACCGGTGGCAGGAGACCCCGGGCGGTGCCTGGACCCCCGCGTGGCAGCGCTTCGGCACCGCGTCCGGCGCCGCGCCGCGCGTGGCCGGGGACGGCAGCGGCCGGCTCACCGTCGCCGCCATCGGACCGTCGGGCGTGGGAACCTTCGGCCGGCGGCAGTCCGTGCCGAACGGAGGCTGGGACGAGTGGCTGCCGATGTTCGGCTGGAGCGCCGCCGCCCCGGCGTTCGCCGCCAACGCCGACGGCCGCCTCGAGGCGTTCTCGCTGACGCCCGGTGGCGCCCGGCTCGGCCACCGCTGGCAGACCGCCCCCGGTGGAAGCTGGGCTTCCGGCGGGGAGTTCGGGGAGCCCGGGATCAGGCTCGCCGCCACGCCCGCCGTCGCGTCCGATCCCACCGGGCGCACGCACGTCTTCGCCGTCACCACCGAAGGCAGGATGCGCACCCGCGTCCAGGATCGGCCGAGCGGCGGGTGGCGGCCGTGGACGGCCTTCGGCGACCGGCCGGTCGCACCCGTCGTATCGGGCCGTCCCGCACTCTGAACCCGGAGTGCGGATCGCGCCACGTGAAAGGGGCGAAAGGGCGGTTCCGCGGGGCCGTGACCCTCCCGGGCACGGTGACCTTCCCCACCCCGGCAGGTCCCGTACGCGACGTCCGCGACCGGGGGGCGCAAGGGCCGATCCCGCACGGCCGCCCGCGGTGGCGGTATGCCGCGCTCGCTCGCCGCGGCACGACAACTTCCCCCGAACCGCTCGCCAGAGAGCCGAAAACGACCCCAAACCGCCATCGCCGCACGAGCGCCGGAGTGACCGGGGACACAGGGGGAGCCGCCCGCGAGGAGAGGGCCGGCGAGCCTCCCGGCAAGGGGCTCGGAGAGCCTCCCGGGGCAGCCGGTGCGGGCTGTCCGACCCGACGGGCCGTCCCGGCCGAAGTGGCTGAAGTGCGCCGATGAACTCCCTTGAGAGATGAGTATTCTTCCACTCGTCGGTCCGGCACGACGCGTGGAACGGGGGGAGCGGTGAGCGGGGTAGTCGTTCATCTGCCGCAGGGGTGCAGTGGCGCCGACGGCGGCGAACCGTACGGCGATGCGGTGACGTTACGGCTCGGACCGGGCGAAGTCGCCCGCTTCGGACGCGGATCCGCGGAGATCCCCGTGGAGCTCCGCCTCGCCGACGCGGCGATCTCCCGGCTCGCCGGGGAGATCCGCGTGACCGACGACCACTGGCAGTTGACGAACCACAGCACCACCCACAGCTACCTCGTGGAGAACCCGGAGGGAGCCGGGGAGTACCTGAGGGTCCCGCCCCGCCGGGTCGGGGCACCCGTCCCGTTCGAGTTCTCGCGCGTCGTGCTGCCCACCCGCAGCGACGTCCCCGTCTCCTTCCAGGTGTTCGCTCCCGATCACGTCTACCTGGACCCGGAGGCCATGGGCGCCCCCTGGGGCCGCCTCACGGTCACCGCCTACTCGCTGGACGAGACGGCCACCTACTTCCTGGTACTCCTCGCGCTCTGCGAACCGCGCCTGCGTGACCAGTCCCGCGTCGCGGTCCCCACCACGCCCCAGATCGTCGAACGGCTCAGGGGCCACGTCGCCTGCGCCACCCTGACCGCGCGAGCGGTCAGCTCGCACATCGACTACCTCGCCGAGGAGAAGCTGCGCATCGGCGCCTCGGACCCGCGCGAACCCGGCAAGGGTGACCGCCGCAACGGCAAGCGGGAGGAGATCGTCGGGCTCGCCCTGCGGTTCGGGCTCGTGCGCGAGGAGCACCTGACGCTGCTGCCACCCCTGACGGGGGCCGGCGGGCGAGAGCGGCAGACCGAGCGATGACGACGCCCCACACCCTGCGCGACATCGCGGAATGTGACGGTACGGACCTGCTCCCGCCCGGCCACCGGGTGCGAGGCTGGACGATCACCGACCTGATCGGGGCCGGAGGCTGGTCCACGGTCTACGCCGCACGGCCTGCCGACCGGTACCCGGACCGGACCGGCCGGGCCCCCGCGCACCCGTCCGCGGCACCCGCCGACATCGCTCTCAAAATCATGCCGACCGCCGGGTACGCCCCGCGCCAGACGCGCAGGATCGTGGAGTCCGCCCGCCGGGAGGTCGAACTGGGACGCAGGGCCGGGCACGCGCGGCTGATCCGCCTCCTTGACTCCTTCGTCCTCGAGGCACCGGACCGCCCCGCCCTGGACGGCGCGATCGTGCTGGTCATGGAGCGGGCCGCGGGCAGCCTGCGGGAACTCCTCGACGCCGGGGTGGCCGAGGCCGACCGCGCCCGGCTGATCGCGGGGATCTGCGAGGGACTCGCCCACCTCCACCGGTCGGGTTGGGTCCACGCCGACCTCAAGCCGGAGAACGTCCTGCTGGACGGCAGCCGTTCCGTGAAGCTCTCGGACTTCGGGCTCGCCACCCAGATGACGGGAACGTATGGGTACGCGCCCCCCATGGGCACCTTGGACTACCTTCCGCCCGAGCGCTGGCGGGCACCCCTCGGGGAGCTGGGCGTGAAGGTCCGGCCGAGTGCCGACATCTGGGCCCTGGGCATCATCATCCACGAGGTGTTCGGCTCCGGCGCCTCCCCGTTCTCCGGCGCCACGCCCATGGCGCGCGGCGCCGCCGTCCAGGAGTACGGCGAAGGGCGCGCGCCGCTGCGCATGGACCAGGCCGTGCCGCCGTTCTGGCGCGAGCTCGCCGCCGACTGCCTCGCCCCGACCCACGCGGCGCGTGCCCCGCACACCGCCGAGAGCCTGCTCGCCCGCATCACCGCCGAACAGGGGGCGCGCGGGAGGGGAGCGGGACGGCTGTGGGGCCGGGCCCGCGCCGCGATCCTCGCCACCGCGTTCTGCGGGATCGCCGGTACGACCCTGTGGTCGGACGCGGCACGGGCGAGCTCCTCCGCACTGGACGGCCTGGAGGGCGCGGCGGCCGGCACGATCCGGGTGTTCAATGCGGAGAAAGGCTGCCAGGAGCGGGCCGACCGGGACCCGCAGTGCAGTCTGGGCCTGGCGATCGACCCGATGCGCCAGTACACCGCGGACAACGTCGTACCGTCCCGGGTGTGGCACGGCGACGTCCTCGCGGTCGACTGTCAGTTGCCCGACGGCCGGGCCATCATCGACGAGGCGGACCTGCAGTCCACCCGCTGGTTCCACGTCCGCCTCCCGCCCGGCTCCACACCCCCCACAGCATGGCTCCCCGCCGTCCGCACGAGGGACCGCCCGGCGCTGCAGGGGTGCCCGCACCCCGCGACCGGGCGCTGACGCTCCCGGCCGGTACCGTCACGCAAGCCTGGGCGACGCCGGGGGCGCGATGCGTATCCGGCCTTCGGCGGGCGCGTTCTCTATGTCGTCGAGCTGCGCGACGATCGTGCGGCGCAGGTCCTCGTAGTCCTCGAAGCGGTAGTCGTTGAACAAGGTGTAGCCCGTCCACATCAGGTTGGCGCACACCCGGGCCGGCACCCGGCCGGTCCGGGCGCCCATGCCGACCAAGGCCACCGACTGGATGCTGCCGGGCGCCTCCTTGTTCCGCCGGTGGACCGCCTGGAACGCGGCGGCGCACGCCAGGGCCACATTGAGGGTCTCGCTCACGTTCTGCGAGGACGTCTCCATCGTGGGCGTCGATATCAGGAACTTCGGGTCGGCCGCCCCGGACGCAACGCACACCGCGCTCCCCACCGGGAGGCTCCCCGCGAACTGGTCGCGGATCGCCCGCTGTACGCGCAGCTGGATGCCCGCTCCGAGGTGCCGCTTGATCACCGCGTCGACCCCGCCGTCCATCCGGCCCCGGGAGTTGGTCGGGGTGACCCAGGCGTCGACCCGCTCGTCGAGGATCGAGCCCTTGCGGATCTCGATCCCGGGGGTGTCGGAGAAGGCGGCCCGCCACGCTTCCACCACGTCGTTGCTGATGTCGGTCAGCACCACCCTGAGGGGCGTCTGCACGGGGTTCACGGTCATGGTCCACTCCGATCGAGAAGGGGTCTTTCCACTGCTCACGACGCTACGGCAGCCCACTGACAACGCGGCTGCCCGCGTGGGCCGGTGACCTGTCGTCAGGGGGTGCGGACCGCCGGATGTCAGAGCCGTCGCGTAGAAAACAAGCACCTCGCTGCTCGCAGCCCCACCACCACGGTTCGACCTTTCGGAGTGCCCTCACCATGCGCGATTCCCACGTCCCCGCCGGACCCGGCACCACTGACCCGCTCGCCCTCGCCGAACTGTTCAAGGGCGGTGGTGAACCGTGGCTTCCGGTGCTGAAGCCCGTCATCGAGGCGCAGCCGGACGCGGCCTCGTTCATCGGCCCGGGCCGCAGCCCGGAGGTCGTCCCGGTCCGCGAACTGACCTTCCAGGCGCTCAAGCCCCACCCGCCGCACAAGTGGAAGGTCGTCGTCTTCGGCCAGAACCCGTACCCGCGGCCGGAGAGCGCCACGGGGATAGCCATGTTCGACAACACCTTCCACGACTGGAAGGACAGCCAGTTCGGCAGGGTCGTCAGCATCCGCTGCATCATCAAGGCGGCGGCGATGTGGAAGTACGGCATCCCCAAGAAGACTCCGATCGCCGACGTCCGGGCGCTCCTGAAGGAGCAGGAGACCGTCCAGCCGCCGGAGTGGTTCCAGGCGATGCTCACGCAGGGCGTACTCCTGCTGAACGCGGCACTCACCGCCAGCAGCGACGGGGCGACGGGAACCGACCGGCACACGGCGTTCTGGCGTCCGGTCGCCGAGGGGATCGTCGAAGAGATACTCCGGGCCAAGCAGAACGCCGACGAGGAGGACCGTGGTGTCGTCTTCGCCTGGTGGGGGGCTCACGCGCGCAGTCTGAAGAAGGTCGTCCTGCGGCTCCAGAAGAAGTACCCGGAGGTCGAGGTCCGGCACATCGACCATCCCAATCCCGCGGCGCAGGGCGATGTCTTCTGCGAAGGCGACCATTTCGCGACGGTGAACGCGGCCCTCGCCTCGCTGGGCGCCGACGAGATCGACTGGCTGCCGAGCGAAGGGTGGAACAAGCACGCGGCGGAGGCCGACGGGCCGAACGGCGACGGCGACGGTGACGTCGCCGAGCGCATGGGCGCGTTCATCGCGTCCACCATGGAGCTGCACCAGCTGTACCTCGACCGGCTCGCCGGCGTCAAGGACGAGGGCCTCGTCCTCCCCGCGATCACCGGTGTGTTCGACACCCCGCTCATGTCCTTCCAGGACGCCGTCGGCCCGGTCGCCCAGCTGCTGTCGAACCTCGACCGGCACGTCAGGCTGTCGCACGAGTTCGGCAAGAGGCGGGCGGACGAAGCGCCCGGCGGCCTGCCCGCCGATGCGATCGCCGCGCTCTACCTCTACACCTGCGAGTCCGCGTTCTACCGGGAGATCAACGCCGTCCTGCGCTCGCCGGACCGGGCCGCGGTGGTTCCGTACCTCCCGTATCTGCGGCTGCTGTTCTCGGCGGTGTCGCAGCTTCCCGCCCGCACGGAGCCGTTGTGGCGCGGGGTGGCGCTGGACCTGCGCGCGCAGTACCCGCTCGGCCGGACCGTGACCTGGTGGGGTGTGTCCTCGTGCACGTCCGAGCCCGGAGTGGCACGGGCATTCCTCGGCAGCCGCGGCAAGCGGACGCTCTTCGAGGTGGTCCCCGCCCGGGCGGTGGGCATCCGCAGCTTCTCCGCGTTCACGGGCGAGGAGGAGTTCATCCTCGCGCCGGGCACGCAGCTCAAGGTGACCGGGGTGACGGCCGGGCGCGGGGGCCTGTGCACCGTGAAGCTGACCGAACTAGAGGGGCAGACCTCGGTCTCCTGAACGATCGCCGGTACGACCGCAGGGGGGAGGGGCGGCGGTGGGGCCCCTCCCCGGCCCCGCGGCGGGTGCCGGCGGTGCTATCGGCTGCGGGGGGACTCCGTAATGCGGCCCTTCTCGGCCTTGAGCTTGCGCCATACGGTTCCCAGCGCCTCCAGGTCCCGCTCGTCGAGGAGGTCGGTGAAGACCGGCGCCAGGGCCTCGCGCCGGGTGGCGTCGGCCTCGGCGAACACCGTACGTCCCGCCTCGGTGAGGGAGACCTCCACCGACCGGGCGTCACGCGCCGAGGGTGTGCGGGTCACCAGGCCCCTGGTCTGGAGGGCGTCCACGACCCGGGATACCTGGCTGCGGCTGAGCAGCGTGCTGTTGCCGAGAACGGAAGCGGGCACGGGCTCGGGGCTGGAAGCCAGCCACAGCATGACCTCGAACCAGGACACGGGGAGGTCGTGGGCCTTCACGAGGGCCCGGTCGACGCGGTCGGTCAGCACCGTGCCGGCCCAGACCAGCCCGTAGAACGCGTAGTCGGCCGCCGGCATCTCGGCTTCGGTGAGCTTTTTCGGCATGTCCGCAGTCTAGATGTTGCGTGTACGCGCACATAATTTTATAGTGTGTGTGCACGCACATAAAAATCCCCCGTGAAAGGCACCCGCCATGTCGACCCTCCCCACCACCCCCGACACCTCCCCCCGCACCGTCCTGATCACCGGCACCTCCTCCGGCATCGGCCTGGCGGCCGCCATCGCCGCCGCCCGGGCCGGATGGCGCACGGTCGCCACCCTGCGCGACACCGGCCGGGCCGACGCCCTGCGCAAGGCCGCCGCCGAGGCGGGCGTGGAACTCGACATCAGGCAGCTCGACGTCGTCGACGAGGACTCCGTCGCCGCCGCCGTGAACGGCGTGATCGCCGACTACGGCCGTCTGGACGCGGTCGTGAACAACGCCGGCGCCGGGCACGTCGGCACCCTCGAGCTCGAATCCGTCGCCGACGTCCGCGAGGTCATGGAGGTCAACTTCTTCGGCGTGCTGAACGTCTCGAAGGCCGCACTGCCGCACCTGCGGGCCACCGGAGGCCGCCTGATCACGGTCACCAGCGTCGGCGGCGTCATCGGCCAGCCCTTCAACGAGGCGTACTGCGCCGCGAAGTTCGCCGTGGAGGGGTACATGGAGAGCCTGGCCCCCGTCGCGGGCGCCGTGGGCGTGAGCGTATCCGTCATCGAGCCGGGCGCCGTGGCCACGGAGTTCGTCAACAACATCGGACTCGACATCGAAGCCAGGATCGCCGCGGCCGGCCCGTACGCCGACGCGCTGCGCCAGTACGTCGAGCGCACGGTCGGCCAGTTCCTGGACGGCGCCCAGACCCCGGCCGGCGCGGCCGAGGCCGTCATGGAGGCGCTGACCGCCGACCGTCCCGCGTTCCGCATCCAGACCTCGCCGTGGGCCCGCGGGTTCACCGGGACCAAGCTGGCCGACCAGGACGGCTCGGCGGTCCTCGGCATGACCGGAGCCTGGGTCTCCTGACCGGCCACGCCCACCCCGGCGGCCGACCTGTGCTCCGCGCGGAACGGGGTCATCATGGCGGGAGGCGGGCGGGGCCCCGGTGCGACCGCGGGACCCGCGCGTGGCGGTACGTCTGAGTCGGGAGGTGACTCGTACGCATGGACGAATCACGCAGGGCCTGGGTCATGATCGGCGGCGTCATGACCGTCATCCTCCTGAACCTCGTGGCCATCGTCCTGATGAACACCGTCGGACGGTGACCGGCCCCCGCGACCTGCCGGTCCCGGCGCTCAGGCCTACCGACTACCGGGCGGTCTTCGAGGCCCTGCCCGGCGCGGTCGCGCTGCTGACCACCGATCTGGTGTACGTGGACGCCAACGAGGCGTTCCTGACCATGTCGGGGCGCACCCGGGAGCAGATCATCGGCCGCTACCTCTTCGACGTCTTCCCCGACAATCCCCATGACCCCGACGCGACCGGCGTGCGCAACCTGCGGGCGTCACTGCTGCGGGTCGCGGCCACCGGCGAGCGCGACGTCATGGCCCCCCAGCGCTACGACGTGGAGCACCTCGACCGGCCCGGCGAGTGGGAGGAACGGTACTGGAGCCCGGTCAACAGCCCCGTCCGCGGCCCGGACGGGTCAGTGGCGCTGCTGCTGCACCGGGTGGAGGAGATCACCGAGCTCATCCGCGCCCGCGGCACCCGCAGCGGCGACGACCGCGCCCAGGTCCTGGAAGCCGAGCTCGTCCGCCGCGCGCAGGAACTCCAAGAGGTCAACGAACGCCTGCGCGAGGCCAACGCCCGCGCCCGCGAGGTCGCCCTCCACCTCCAGGAAGCGATGCTGCCCGCGCTGCGCCCGCTCGGCCGGCACCGGGCCGCCGTGCGCTACCGGCCGGCCACGGGCTCCCTCAACGTGTGCGGCGACTGGTACGACCTGGTCGACCTGCCCGACCGCAACCGCACCGCCGTCGCCGTCGGTGACGTCGTCGGCCACGGACTGCACGCCGCCGGTGTCATGGGCCAGCTCCGCAGCGCCCTGTCCGCCGCCTCCCACGTCGCCGCCGGCCCCGCGGAGGCCCTCGAAGTCCTCGGGCTCTACGCCCGCGCCGTCGACGGCGCGGAATCCACCACCGTCGTGTCGGTCTTCATCGACTGGAGCAGCCACACCCTCACCTACAGCAGCGCCGGCCACCTGCCGCCCGCGCTCTGCGGTCCCGACGGCACGCTGACGTTCCTCGACCAGGCCACCGACCCCCCGCTCGGCGCCCGCCCCGAACACACCGCCCGTCCCCAGGCCCAGACCGCCTTCACGGACGGCTCCGCGCTCGTCCTCTACACCGACGGACTCGTCGAACGCCGCCGCGAGGACATCGACACCGGACTCCACCGGCTCGCCGACTCCCTCTCCCGCCACCGGGGGAGCGACCCCGAGGCCCTTGCCGAGGCCCTCCTGGCCGACCTCATCCCGCCGGTCGGCGCCACCGACGACACCGCCCTGCTCATCCTGCGGCTGTGACGGCCGGCATTGTGCCCGTGATCTTGGCCGGGCAGCATGGCCCACCGGCGGGGCACCGCGCTCGTCAAGGACGCGCGGCGACCGGAGGCGAAGGGGACACACCATGATCCGGCTGGCGGACGGGCCCATGACCTGGGTGGCGACCGGGGACAGCATCACCCAGGCCGTGCTGCACACCCACGGCGCCCGCGGCTGGGTGGAGCACCTGCACGAGCGGGTCCGGTGGCAGCTGGACCGGCTCACCGACGTCGTGGTCAACACCGGCGTCTCCGCGTGGGGCGCGGCCGACGTGCTCGCGGCCCGCGACCACCTCATCGGCCGGTTCGAGCCCGATGTGCTGTCCGTGTCGCTCGGCACCAACGACTGCCTCGCCGGCAAGGACGGACTGCCCCGTTTCCACGAGGCGATGAGACGGATCATCGCCGGGGCGAACCCTCGGACACAGGTCGTCCTGCACACGCCGGCGCTGGTCAGCGCCTCGGGCCGGGAACGGCGCGCGGCACTTCCCGCGTACTGCCGGGCCGTGCGGGAGATCGCGGAGGACACCGGCGCGCTGCTCGTCGACCACGAGGCCCACTGGCTGGAGCACCACGGCACGGCCGACCCGATCCCGTGGCTCGACGACCCGGCCCACCCCAACGCGGCCGGCCACCTGCAGATGGCGAACCACACCCTGCGTGCCATGGGCCTGGGCGAGCTGGACCCCCTCTAGGAGGTGTCGTCGAGGTGGCCCGTCGGGGGAGTCAGGTGGCTCGTGAACCAGGCGCGGGCGAGGCCGGCCACTTCGGCCAGTGCTCCCGGCTCCTCGAAGAGGTGGGTGGCGCCGGGCACTATGGCCAGCTCCTTCTCGCAGCGCAGCTCCGCCAGGGCCTGCCGGTTGAGGCCGAGCACCGTCGAGTCGCGGCCGCCCACGACGAGCAGGGTGGGCGCCCGTACGTCGGCGAGCAGGGGCCCGGCGAGGTCGGGGCGGCCGCCCCGGGACACCACGGCGGCGATGTCCGCGTCGGCCGCGGCGGCGGCCCGCAGCGCGGCCGCGGCTCCGGTGCTCGCCCCGAAATAGCCGATGGGCCCGGACGCGCGCTGCCGCAGCCAGCGGGTGGCGTCCGTGAGCCGCCGGGCCAGGGTCTCGATGTCGAACACGTTCGCCCGGTCCGCTTCCTCCGCGGGCGTGAGCAGGTCGAAGAGCAGGGTGCCCAGGCCCGCGTGGTTGAGGGCCCGCGCCACCGACCGGTTGCGCGGGCTGTGGCGGCTGCTGCCGGAGCCGTGGGCGAACACCACGACCGCCGGGGCGCCGGGCGGCAGGACGAGGTCACCGGCCAGCGTGAGGCCGTCGGACTCGACCGTCACCTCGGCGGACCGGGGGGCCGGGCCGGGCTCGACCGACCCTGCGGATCCGGTGGGCCGGGCGGGCCGGGCTGCACGCTCGGCCTCCGCTTCGGCCTCGGCCAGCAGCGCGACGACCTCCTCGTCGGAGGTCTGGGTGAAGTCCGCGTACCACTCGCCGACCGCGCGGAACGCGTGCGGCGTGGACAGGCACACCACCTCGTCAGCCGAGGAGCGCAGCCGCGAGGCGGCGTCCGGCGGCGCCACCGGCGTGGCCAGCACCACCCGCGCCGCGCCCAGCGCCCGGACCACCTGGCACGCGGCCGCCGCGGTGGCGCCGGTCGCGACCCCGTCGTCCACGACGATCGCGGTGCGGCCGTCGAGCGGTATCCGCGGCCGGTCCCCGCGGAACCTGCGGGCCTGCCTCAGGAGCTCCGCCTCCTCCGCGCGCTCGACCGCCGCGCTGTCCTCCGGCCGGACCCGGCCGAGGCGGACGATGTCCTCGCTGATGACCCGTACACCGCCTTCGCCGATGGCGCCGAAGCCCAGCTCGCGGTGGTGGGGCACGCCGAGCTTGCGGACCACGACCACGTCGAGGGGGGCGCCGAGCGCCCGGGCCACCTGGAAGGCCACCGGGACCCCGCCGCGGGGCAGGCCCAGGACGACGGGATCCGCGCCCTCCAGGTGCCGGAGCGCGGCGGCGAGGCGCTGCCCCGCGTCAGCGCGATGGGCGAACAGCACGGGGGTTCACCCCCAGTCCAGGGGAGACGGAAACCGCGTACGCACCTACTTCGAACCAACGCCCTTCGCGGCCCTCGCGCAAGTCGGCGGAGCGGGTGGCGCGGCGCCGCGTACCGGCCGGCCCCTCAGTGGGCGCCCCAGCCGCCGTCGAGGGGGATGGAGGCGCCGGTGAGGTAGCCGGTGTGCGGCCCGCAGAGCCATACGGCGACCGCCGCCACCTCCTCCGGTTCGATCAGCCGCTTGATCGCGGAACGGCTGAGCAGCACGCCGCCGACGACCTCCTCGGGAGCGACCCCGTGGGCGGCGGCCTGGGCCGCGATCTGCCCCTCGACCAGCGGCGTACGGACGTAGCCGGGGCTGACGCAGTTGCTGGTCACCCCGTGCGGGGCGGCCTCCAGGGCGGTGACCTTGCTCAGCCCCTCCAGGCCGTGCTTGGCGGCGACGTACGCGGACTTGTACGGGCTGGCCCGCAGGCCGTGCACGCTGGAGATGTTCACCACGCGGCCCCACCCGCCCGCGTACATGTGCGGCAGGCACTGCCGCAGGAGCAGGAACGGCGCGGTGACCATCACCCGCTGGATCAGCTCGAACCGCTCCGGCGGGAACTCCTCGATCGCCGCCACGTGCTGGAGCCCTGCGCTGTTGACGAGGACGTCCACCTCGCGGGGGAGCCCGCGTAGGGCCCCGGCGTCCGCCAGGTCCACCTCATGGGCCAGGCCGCCGGTGGCACGGGCGACCTCGTCGGCCGCCGCGCCGTCGCGGTCGACCACGTGTACGAGGGCCCCTGCCTCGGCCAGTGCCCGCGCGCAGGCCCGCCCGATACCGCTGCCGCCGCCGGTCACGAGGGCCGTGCGTCCCGTCAGGTCGACCCCGTGGGCGCCGCGCGGGAGGGCGTCGGGAACTGCGTGAAGTTCGCTCGTCATGGCCGCAAACGCTAGAGACAGCCGGCCCTGCGGCCCATGTGCGCGGGCACCACAGTCCCCGGTGACCCTGTGGAGGTGTCCGCCATGTTCACGGCTGGGCGCGCCCCGACGGGGCCCGTCCGGCGGCAGCCCAAATGCAGGAGGGGTGGACCCACCCTTTCGAGGGAACCAGCCCTCGTTGGCCGATCGGGAAGGGAATTCCTGCCGAAGAGAAGATGCGGCCCCGTTGGGGACGCGCGGCGCACAGGCGCCGTTCTGGAACCACTAGGAGACTTCCCATGTCCCGTGTTCTGAAGAGTGCTGGTCTGGCCCTGGCCGTCGCCATGGCGATCGCCGGCGGTGCCTCGGCGGCGTCCGCCGACGCCAAGGCCGAGGGTGTGGCGATCGGCTCCCCGGGCGTGCTCTCGGGCAACGTGATTCAGGTCCCCATCCACATTCCGATCAACGTCTGCGGCAACAGCGTCAACGTGATCGGTCTGCTGAACCCGGCCGTCGGCAACGTCTGCGTCAACGACTGACCCGTGGGACGACCGTGGGGCGGGGGTCTTCGGACCCCCGCCCCACGGCGGTTCATCGGCTCAAACGGAACTCAGGAACGCGGCGGGCCCTGCTTCTCGGCCTGCTCCGCCTTCTTCTCCTTGATGCGGACCGTCTCCTTGCGGACCTCGGCCTGGGTGGCGCGCTCCCGCTGGAGCCAGTCGGGAAGCTCGTTCTTCAGCGCCTCGATCTGCTCCGTGGTGAGGGGCTCGGTGACCCCGCCGCGGGCCAGACCCGCGATGGAGACGCCCAGCTTCGCCGCGACCACCGGACGCGGGTGCGGGCCCTTGGCGCGCAGGTCCTGCAGCCACTGGGGCGGGTCGGCCTGCAGCGCGGCCAGCTCGGTGCGCGAGACGACACCCTCCTGGAACTCTGCGGGGGTGGCCTCGAGGTACACACCCAGTTTCTTCGCCGCGGTCGCGGGCTTCATGGTCTGGGTGCTCTGGTGCGACGTCATGGGGTCAAGGGTATCGAGCATGTGCGCTACCTCCGACCACGACCGGTAACCTGGCGGAGTGACAGGCTCGGAAACAACCCCTTCGTTCCGGCTCGCGTATGTCCCTGGAGTGACGCCCACCAAGTGGGTGCGGATCTGGAACGAGCGGCTGCCCGACATCCCCCTGACCCTCGTGGCGGCCCCCGCCGCCGAGGCCTTCGGCGTGCTGCGGGGCGGCGCCGCCGACGCGGGATTCGTACGCCTGCCCGTCGACCGGGAAGACCTCAGCGCGATCCCCCTCTACACCGAGACCACCGTGGTCGTGATCCCGAAGGATCACCTCGTGGCGGCCGTCGAGGAGGTGTCCGCCGAGGACCTGGCCGACGAGATCGTGCTGCACCCCCTCGACGACACCCTGGACTGGGAGCGCCCGCCCGGCCGGCCCGCGATGGAGCGCCCCGCCACGACGGAGGACGCCATCGAGCTGGTGGCGGCCGGGGTGGGCGTGCTCGTCGTCCCGCAGTCGCTGGCCCGCCTGTACCACCGCAGGGACCTCACCTACCGGCCCGTCTCGGGCGTCCCGGAATCGCGGGTCGCGCTGTCCTGGCCGCAGGAGGAGACCACCGACCTGGTGGAGGAGTTCATCGGGATCGTCCGCGGGCGGACCGTCAACAGCACTCGCGGCCGGCCCCCGACCCCGCCGCAGCCCAAGGGAAAACGCCCCGAGGCGGGCGGCGCGCAGCGCAAGCCCGGATCCGGCAAGGCGGCCGGTTCGGGCAAGTCCGGCGGTGCCGGCAAGGGCGCGCGAGGCGGCTCGGGCGGTTCCGGCGGCGCCAAGGGCACCAAGGGTGCCAAGCGCGGCAAGCCGCGCCGCCGCCCGTAACTCCCGCAGGCTCCCACCACGGCCCGTCGTCCCCAGCAGGGGGCGGCGGGCCGTCGTCGTTCCCGGGGGAGTGAGGTACAGAAAACTTGACATGGTGTTGCGACTCCTTGACACTCACGGTGTCAGGTTTGTTTGACATGGGGAGAGTCGGAGTGGCAGCAGAAGAGAAACGCGCCTGGATCATGCTCGTGGTCGCCATCGCCTCGTACGCCGTGTACCTGGGGGTGGTCCTCGGGCGGCCCGCGGGCGTGCCGCTGGCCGAAGCGCCGTACGTGGCCGCACTGCTGTGGACCGTGGGCGCGGCGATCGCCGTGTCGATCGTGCTCCACATCCTCGTGACGGCCTTCTCGCCCGAGTGCGAGAACACCAAGGACCAGCGCGACCGCGAGATCCACCGGTTCGGCGAGTACGTCGGGCAGTCGTTCGTGGTGGTCGGAGGCGTGGCCGGGCTCGCCCTGGCGATGGCCGAGGCCGCCCCGTTCTGGATCGCGAACGCGATCTACCTGGCCTTCGTCCTGTCCTCGGTCCTCGGATCCGTGGCGAAGCTCGTCGCCTACCGCTTCGGGTTCCACCCGTGGTGAGGGCGACGCGGGTCACCAACACGATCCGGGCCCTGCGCTTCGCCCACGACGAGATGACCCAGGCCGAACTCGCCCGCCGGATCGGCGTCAGCCGCCAGACCGTCATCGCCATCGAGCAGGGCCGCTACTCGCCCACCCTGGAGATGGCCTTCCAGATCGCCCGGGTGTTCGCCGTCCCGCTCGACCGCGTGTTCCAGTACCCCGAGACCGAGGGAGACACACCATGAGAGCCGTCGTCAACGACGTGTACGGACCGCCCGACGTGATGCGCACGGAGGAAGTGGAGCGGCCGGTCCCGGGGGAGGGCGAGGTGCTCGTACGGGTCCACGCGGCCGCCGTCGACCAGGGCGTCTGGCATCTCCTGGAGGGGCGTCCGTACGCGATCCGCGCCGCGGGCTTCGGACTGCGCGCGCCCAAGGACCGCGTACGCGGACTGGACCTCGCGGGCCGGGTGGAGGCCGTGGGGCCCGGGGTGGTCCGCTTCCGCCCGGGTGACGAGGTGTACGGGGAGGGCAACGGCTCGTTCGCCGAGTACGCCTGCGCCAAGGAGGGCCGGCTGGCGCTGAAGCCGCGCAACCTGGACTTCGAAGCGGCGGCGGCCGTCCCGGTGTCCGCCTGCACCGCCCTGAAGGCCCTCGGCGGCGCCGGGGGAGTCACGGCCGGGCAGAGCGTCCTCGTCATAGGCGCGTCGGGCGGCGTGGGCAGCTACGCCGTACAGCTGGCCAAGGCCTTCGGGGCCCGCGTCACCGGTGTGTGCGGCACCGCCAAGACGGACCTGGTCCGCTCCCTCGGTGCCGACGAGGTCATCGATTACACCCGTGAGGACCCCGTGGACGGCAGCCGCCGCCACGACCTCGTCCTCGACATCGCGGGCAACCGGCCCCTCCGCGCCCTCCGGCGCGCCCTCACCCCCCGCGGCACCCTCGTCATCGTCGGCGGTGAGGGCGGAGGCCGGTGGATCGGGGGCAACGACCGCCAGCTGCGCGCGATGCTGCTGTCGCCGTTCGTCGGGCAGCGGCTCCGCGCGCTGGCCTCCGTGGTGCGCCACGACGACCTCAAGGTCCTCGCGGAGCTCATCGAGGCCGGTTCGATGACCCCCGCGATCGACCGGACCTACCCGCTGGACGAAGTCCCCGACGCCATCCGTTATCTGAGGGGAGGTCACGTACGCGGCAAGCTCGTCATCCGCGTCGTGACGGACCCGCACTGACGGTGGTCACGACGCCTCCGGGGCCACCGCGAGGGAATGCAGGTAGCGCATGAGCGTCATCAGGACGTCACGGCTGGAGTCGCGGCGCCGGGCGTCGCACTGCACCAGGGGCACGGAGGCCGGAAGGTCCAGGGCGGCGCGCAGTTCGTCCAGCGGGTACTCGGGCGCCGCGGGGAAGGAGTTGACGGCGACCACGAAGGGCACCCCGCGCTCCTCCAGCCGGCCGATCACGTCGAAGCTGACCTCCAGCCGACGGGTGTCGACCAGGACCACGGCTCCCAGCGCGCCCTCGAACAGGCCGTGCCACAGGAACCAGAAGCGCTGCTGGCCCGGTGTGCCGAAGAGGTAGAGCACCAGCTCCTCGTTGATGCTGATCCGGCCGAAGTCCATGGCCACGGTGGTGGAGCTCTTGCGCTCCACACCCGCCGTGTCGTCGACGCCGACCCCGGCCTGGGTCATCGTCTCCTCCGTGGTCAGCGGCCGGATCTCGCTCACCGAGCCGACCAGGGTCGTCTTGCCGACCCCGAAGCCGCCCACGATCACCACCTTGACGGCGGCGGCGGCCGTGGCCGGCAATACGTCCTCGCGCCGCGGCCCCGCGGGAGGGTCAGAGCTTTCGAAGTCCATCGATCACTGCCTCAATCAATGCCAGGTCCGGTAGTTGGGCGAGAGCGACCGGTGCGCGGGAGAGCACGTGGTCGGCGGCGAGCAGGTCACCGATCAGTACGGTGACCACGCTCACCGGCAGGGCTAGGTACGCGGAGATCTCCGCCACCGAGAGCGGCGACTGGCACATGCGCATGATCGCCGCGTGCTCCGGCTGCATCCCGGGCCTGGGCCCCGACCTGGCGATGATCAGCGTCACCAGGTCGAGGGTGGTGGTGGTTAACGGTCCGCTGCGGCCGCCGGTGATGACGTACAGCCGCTCGGGAGTGCCGTCCTCCCAGCGGGGGCCAGGGTCACTCACGCGGTCTGCCCGTCGCGGCGCGGCGGGCTGCTGAGGTGTTCTCCGATCCGCGCCACCAGGTCCCGCATCCGCTGGCCCATCAGCCCGGCGTCGACCCCTTCGTCGGCCAGTACCGCGAGGTAGGCGCCGGCGCCCGCTGCCATCAGGTAGAAGAAGCCGCCGTCCATCTCGATGACGACCAGCCGCATCCGGCCCTTGCTGTTGGGGAGTTCGGAGGCGACCGCGCCCGCGAGGCTCTGGAGTCCGGCGCAGGCGGCGGCGAGCCGGTCGGCCGTGTCGGTCTCCGCGCCGTACTGGGCCATGCGCAGGCCGTCGGCGGAGAGCACGATCACGTGGCGGGTCTGCGGAACGCTCTCGGCCAGGTCCTTGAGCATCCAGTCCATATTGGTCTGCAGCTGACTCATGGCTGTTCCCCCTTGCTCGCCGAGTTCGGCGAGGCGTCACTGTTCTGGCTTGCTGCGGTCCTCCCCGGACCGGTCTGACCGTCCCCGGAGAGGCCGCTCTGGAAGGCGGCCAGCCACATGCCTGGCTCCACCTGGGGTTCGGGCTCGGCTTCCGGCCGGGCCGGGGCCGCGGCAACGGCGGCGGTCCACTCGTCGGCGGCGGTCGGCTGGCCCGGAGCCGTGGCGCGTACCTTGCGGCGCCGCTGCGGCAGTCCGTTCGACGTCCGCTCGGTCACGGCGGGAAGGTCGTCGGAGCCGTGGTCGGCCACGGGGATCCGCGGGCCGGTGGCCGGGCGCGGGATCCGCGGGTCGACGGCCCGTGCCGGGGGGAGCACCGCCGGCACCGCCGCGGTACGGTCCTCGGCCGGGCCGGCCGCCGGTTCCACGGCCGCGCGGGGCCCGGAGGAGGTGCCGATGCCGTGGGCCACGCCCGTCGCGGCGGAGACGGTGGTGATCAGGTCCTGCGGGATGACCAGGACGGCGCGCACGCCTCCGTACGCCGAAGAGCGCAGCGAGACCTGGAAGTTGTAGGCCTGCGAGAGCCGGCCGACCACGGCGAGGCCCAGTCGCGGGGTCTCGCCCAGGTCCGTGAGGTCGATGCCCTGCTGCGCCTGGCGCAGCATGCGCTCGGCCCGCTTGCGGGCCTCCTCGCTCATGCTGAGGCCGCCGTCCTCGATCTCGACCGCGATGCCCGAGTTCACGTCGACGGCGGTCAGGTGGACCTTGGTCTGCGGCGGGGAGTAGCGGGTGGCGTTGTCGAGCAGCTCGGCCAGCGCGTGGATGAGCGGTTCGACGGCCGGGCCGACGACCGCGACCTGGGAGACCGAGTGCAGCTCCACGCGCTGGTAGTCGATGATCCGGGACATCGCACCGCGCAGCACGCTGTACAGCGGCACGGCCTTGCTCCACTGGCGGCCGGGCCGCGCACCGCCGAGTACGGCGATGGAGTCGGCGAGGCGGCCGATGAGCGCGGTGCCGTGGTCGAGCCGGAGCAGATCGCCGAAGACGGCCGGGGTCTGGCCGTGCCGGTCCTCCATCTCCCGCAGCTCCATGGCCTGCTGGTGCACGATGGCCTGGACGCGGCGGGCGATGTTCACGAAGGCGCGCTGCGCCGAGTCGCGCAGGTCCTCCTCCGCGACCACGGCTTCCAGCACGGAACGCAGTACCGCCTGGTGCGCCGCCATGAACTGGGGCGTCAGGCCTGTCTGGTAGGCGCCCGGCACCTCCAGAGAGGTGAGCACGTCCTCGGGGAACTCGCCCTTGCGCAGCCGTGCCACGACATCGGGCAGCAGCGTGTCGGCCAGTCGTACGGTCTCGGCCTGCTGCCGGGACAGCGCCGCATCCTGAGCGGCGACCGTCGCCCGAAGCGCGGCCATCGCCTTGCCGCGCCGGGCGGCCTCACCACAGGAGAGCGCGACCGCGACGAAGGCGGCGGCGCCGATCCAGGCCACGGCAGTGCGCGCGGGCGATGACACCAGTGCCACGGCGACCGCTGTGACCACCGCGGTCAGCAGAGCGGGCAGCGCCCATGCGACAGGTGAGGTGGGCCCTGTACTACCGGGCGACGATCCCTCTCGAACCATCAGAACCCTCAAACGATCGAAAGCGAAAGATCATTGGACAACAGCCCGGGATCCTATCGGTTCTGTGTACGGGTCTTGACAACAGGTCATGATGCGGACGGATCCGTTCAGTTGCTGTCGCGAAACCTGACCGAAAACAGCGGGTGCCGCCGGCCCCCGGGACGGTGCGTCCGATGGGCGACGGCGCCGGGAGACCTGCCGGACGTCCGGCAGGGGCCCCCGTCCCGGGGCGGCGGGTTCCGACGCGGCGGCCCCGCCGGATTCGGCTGATTCCCTCCGGGTGTCGTGGCGTCCGCCCGCGCCGGCGGCCCGGTCCCGGCCCGCAGGGAAGGCCCGCATTCAAGGATGTGGTCCATACCAACCCCTTGACGCGGAATTTATTCACTTCTTAAATCACGTAGTGAACTAAGCGTCCCGGAACTGCACTTGCAACGGAACTTGCCATGCCCCTGCCTGATCCCCCGCTCACGGAAGGGAGAGTCATGAACCTCCCCCGCCCACCCCGGCGCCTGCTCCTGGCCCTCGCCCCGCTCCTCGCCCTCGCGTCCCTGTCCACCGGACTGGCCCAGGGCGGCACCCCGGCCCACGCGCAGTTCCCCGCACCCGCGGCCGCGGCGGCCGTCACCTTTTCCGACGAGTTCGACGGGCCCGCGGGCTCGGCCGTCGACGCGGGCAAGTGGCAGACCGAGACCGGTGACAACGTCAACAACCACGAGCGGCAGTACTACACCGCGGGCAACCGCAACGCCGCCCTCGACGGCCAGGGCCACCTGGTCGTCACCGCCCGTCGCGAGAACCCGGGCAACTACCAGTGCTGGTACGGCCGGTGCGAGTACACCTCCGCCCGGCTGAACACGGCCGGCCGGTTCACCACGACGTACGGCCGCGTCGAGGCCCGGATGAAGGTCCCGCGCGGCCAGGGCATGTGGCCCGCGTTCTGGATGCTCGGCGACGACATCGGGCAGGTCGGGTGGCCCGCCTCGGGCGAGATCGACGTCATGGAGAACGTGGGCTTCGAGCCCTCCACGGTCCACGGCACCCTCCACGGGCCCGGGTACTCCGGCTCCGGCGGCATCGGCGCCGGCCACACCCTGCCGGGCGGCCAGGCCTTCGCCGACGCCTTCCACACCTTCGCCGTCGACTGGAGCCCGAACGCGATCACCTGGTCCGTCGACGGCACCGTGTACCAGCGGCGCACCCCCGCCGACCTCGGTGGCCGCCAGTGGGTCTTCGACAAGCCCTTCTTCCTGATCCTCAACCTCGCGGTCGGCGGGTACTGGCCCGGAGACCCCGACGGCAGCACGGCCTTCCCCCAGCAGCTCCTCGTCGACTACGTCCGGGTCACCTCCGGCGGCGGCCAGCCGGGCGCGGGCGCCATCACCGGGCTCGGCGGCAAGTGCGTGGACGTCGCCGGGGCCGGCACCGCCAACGGAACTCCCGTACAGCTCTACGACTGCAACGGAACCGGCGCCCAGCAGTGGAGCGTCGGCGCCGACGGCACGGTCCGCGCGCTCGGCAAGTGCCTGGACGTGGCGTCGGGAGGCACGGCCGACGGCACCCCCGTCCAGCTCTGGGACTGCAACGGGACCCCTGCCCAGCAGTGGTCCTTCCCGGCGGCCCGGGACGTCGTCAACCCGCAGGCGGACAAGTGCCTGGACGCGGAGGGCGGCAGCTCGGCGAACGGCACCCGGCTCCGCATCTGGACCTGCACCGGAGCCCCGCAGCAGAAGTGGACGCCGCCGTCCGCCCGGACCTCCTGACGGCGACCGCAACCGCAAACCCACCCGCCCCACAGGCCCCCACAGTCACACCTCCACCCCCCCACCCACGCCGCGCAGTCGGCACAGGAGAAGACGTGCACCGATCCCCGCACACCCCCCTGGCGGGTTCCCCCGCCCCGGCACGGTCCCGGATCCCCCGGACCTGGCTCGCGGCCCTCGTCGCCGTGGCTTCGGCCGCCTCGGTCCTCACCGCCGTCCAGCCCACCCGGGCCGCCACCCCGCAGACCCCCGCCGGGACCGCAGCGGCCGCCGCCCTGCCCACCGGCTGGTCCACGGTGGTGAACGCGGGCAGCGGCAAGTGCCTGGACGCGCGGTCGGCCGCGATGGCCGACGGCACCGCGGTGCAGCAGTACGCCTGCAACAACAGCACCGCACAGCAGTGGAGCTTCACGCCGACCGGTGACGGCTTCGTCCGGATCGGCAACCGCAACGACGCGGAGCAGGTGGTGGACGTGAGCGACACCTCCACCGCGGACAACGCGGCCGTGCACCTGTGGACGTACGGCGGCGGCGCCAACCAGCAGTGGCAGGCCGTCGACGAGGGCGGCGGCGCCTACCGGTTCGTCAGCAGGCTCAGCGGCAAATGCCTCGACGTACCGGCCGCCTCGACCGCCGACAGCGTCCAGCTGGTGCAGTACACCTGCAACGGCACGGCGGCCCAGCGCTTCCAGGTGGCGCCCGTGAGCCTTCCGCCGGGGGACGTCGACCTCGGGCCGAACGTGGTCGTCTTCGACCCGTCGATGCCCTCGTCCTCGATCCAGAGCCGACTGGACTCGATCTTCCGGCAGCAGGAGAGCAACCAGTTCGGCTCCCAGCGCTACGCGGTGATGTTCAAGCCGGGTACGTACAGCAACGACGTCAACGTCGGCTTCTACACCCAGGTCCTCGGTCTCGGCCAGTCACCCGACTCGGTCACCGTCAACGGGGCCGTGCACGTGGAGGCGGACTGGTTCCCGCCGCAGAACGCCACCCAGAACTTCTGGCGCGGGGCCGAGAACCTGTCGGTGAACCCCACGGGCGGCACCGACCGGTGGGCCGTCTCCCAGGCCGCCCCATACCGGCGCATGCACGTCCGGGGCAACCTCGCGCTGGACGACGGCGGTTGGGCCAGCGGCGGATTCATGGCCGACTCCAAGATCGACGGCCAGGTGCGGTCGGGCACCCAGCAGCAGTGGCTGACCCGCAACTCCCAGCTCGGCAGCTGGAGCGGCGCCAACTGGAACATGGTCTTCGTCGGCAGCCAGGGCGTGCCGGGCAACAGCTTCCCGAACCCGCCGTACACCACGGTGAACCAGGCCCCCGTCGTCCGCGAGAAGCCCTTCCTGTACGTGGACGGCGCGGGCGCCTACAAGGTGTTCGTGCCGTCCCTGCGGACCGACTCCTCGGCCACCACCTGGGCGAACGGGAACGCCGCGGGCACCTCGCTCGGCCTGGACCGGTTCTTCGTCGTCAAGCCCGGAGCCACGGCCGCGCAGATCGACGGGGCACTGGCGGAAGGGAAGAACCTGCTGGTCACGCCTGGTGTCTACCATCTGGACCGGACTCTGCGGGTGACCCGCCCCGACACGGTCGTCCTCGGGCTCGGCCTCGCCACCTTCATCCCCGACAACGGTGTCACCGCCATGACGGTCGCCGACGTCGACGGGGTGAAGATCGCGGGCGTGCTCATCGACGCCGGAACCACCAACTCCAGGACGCTGATGGAGGTGGGCCCGGCCGGCTCCGGCGCCGACCACTCGGCCAACCCCACCTCCCTGCACGACGTCTTCTTCCGCGTCGGCGGAGCCGCCGTGGGCAAGGCGACCACCAGCCTCGTCGTGAACAGCGACGACGTCATCGGCGACCACATGTGGATCTGGCGCGGCGACCACGGCAGCGGCATCGGCTGGAACAGCAACACGGCCGACACCGGACTCGTGGTCAACGGTGACGACGTCACCATGTACGGCCTGTTCGTCGAGCACTACCAGAAGGACCAGACCATCTGGAACGGCAACGGAGGGCGGACGTACTTCTACCAGAACGAGATGCCCTACGATCCTCCGAACCAGGCGGCCTGGATGAACGGCTCCACCCAGGGCTACGCGGCGTACAAGGTCGCGGGCCACGTGACCAGCCACCAGGCCTACGGACTCGGCAGCTACTGCTTCTTCAACGTCAACAGCAGTGTGACCGCCGAGCGGGCGTTCGAGGCCCCCAACAGCCCGAACGTGCGCTTCCGGAACATGGTGACCGTTTCGCTCGGCGGTACGGGCACCATCCGGCACGTGATCAACGACCGGGGCGGTCCTTCCAACGCGGCCACCAACGTGGCCAACCTGGTGAGCTACCCCTGACGTTGCCGCAGTCCCCGGTGCCGGGCCGCTCCGCCACGTGCGAGCGGCCCGGCACTGTGCGTCGGGCCGCTTGAGGATCGCTCGAGAACCGCTTGAGAAGAACTTGAGGACCCCGAAGAAGCTCCGTCCGGTGCGGCCCCTCCGCGGCGCCGCTCGCGCCCGCCCGCGGCGGGGCCCTGGCCTGCGAACTCCCCCGGGCGATAAAGGGGTCTGTGTGGGATGGGCGGGCTATGGGGGGAGAGGGCGAACATCTTCGCAAATGGTCCCGGTTAGGCCGTTTCGGCTTGTCTCGGTATTCGGATAAGGGGTTGCAGTGCAACAGAGCAAATGATCTTCTGTGTTGCGAAGTCCATAGGACAGCGGCTCCGCATTTCGCGAACTCCAGAAATTGAATCCGGAGTTCCGGTGTGCGAGCGGGGGAGGGTGGCGGGGGCCATGAACACGTGAAAACGGATGCTGCACGCGCTCGACCACGGCAAATCGGCCGTCGGCGGCTCTCTTTGCGCTCCGTCCCGAGGCGTCACCGGCGCGGCCTCGTGAATTTCACGAACCTGCAACACATTGCCGGGGCTCCCGCTGAGACACGTTCCGCCCGGGTTGAGAGGGTGGAACGTCCGTCACGCTTACGAGGGGTAAGTCTTGCGTTTCCTACATGATCTGCTCGAGAAACAATGCAAAGTCGAGGCGACCCGTCCCGCGCTCACGGCCGGAGGTGTCACCTGGAGCTACGGCGAACTCCGCAGCCGGTCCGTGAACCTGGCCGAACGCCTTTCGGGCTTCGGCGTGGCCAGGGGCGACCGGGTCGTCATCCACGCCCCCAACGGACCGGGAACCGTGGCCGCGCTCTTCGCCTGCTCGTACGCGGGCGCCGTCGCGGTGGTCCTCAACCCCCGGGTCCGCCCCTTCCACCTCGACCACATCGCCGCGGACTGCGCTCCCGCGCTGGCCCTGGTCGCGCCCGAGCTGACCGGCGCCCATACGGGCACCGGGGTGCGGACCGTCGTCCTGGAAGCGGACCTGTGGGAAGCGGGCCCGGCCCCCGCGGCGGCCCCGCCGGCGCCCGGCGACCGCCCCGGGGGCCACCGCTTGGACGGCGACCGCTCGGAGGGCGACCTCGCCTGCCTGATCTACACCTCGGGCAGTACGGGCATGCCCAAGGCGGTGATGTCCCCCCACCGGCAGATGGCCTTCGCGATCGACGCGATCGGCCAGGTCCTCGGCTACGCGGCGGACGACACGGTCTTCTCCTGTACGCCGCTCTCCTTCGACTACGGCCTCTACCAGGTGTTCCTCTCCCTGGCCGCGGGCGCGCACCTGGTCCTGGACGGCGACGCCTCGGCCGGGCCCGCACTGCTGCGCAGGCTGGAGGAGACGGGGGCCACCGTCTTCCCGCTCGTCCCCGCGCTGGCGGCGACCCTGGTACGGCTGGCCGCCCGGGCCGGAGCGCACCGGCTGAAGCTGCGGCTCGTGACCAACACCGGCGCCGCGCTCGGCGAGTCCCACATCTCCTCGCTGCGCGCCGCCGTCCCCGGACTGCGCGTCGCCCCCATGTACGGGCTGACCGAGTGCAAGCGGGTGTCGATCCTGGAACCCGGCAACCCCGAGGACCTCGACGCGCGGCCCGGCTCGGTGGGGCGCCCGCTGCCGGGCACCAGCTGCGCGGTCGTGGACGAGGAGGGCCGGGTCCTCCCGCCCGGCAGCGCCGGCGAACTGGTGGTGTCCGGTCCGCATGTGATGCCGGGCTACTGGAACGCGCCCGAGCTCACCGCGATCCGGTTCCGGCCCGGCCCCGACGGCGGGCACGCCCTGTACACCGGCGACCAGTGCCGTATGGACGAGGACGGGTACATCTACTTCCTCGGCCGGGACGACGACGTCTACAAGCGGAAGGGATTCCGCGTCAGCACCATGGAGATAGAGCAGGCCGCGCTGGATATTTCCGGAGTCGACCAGGCGGCAGCGCTTTCACCTGTCGGCGACGGTCCCGCATGTCTGTTCGTCAGTGGTGAAGTGAACGTTCCGGAAATTCTCGCCGGACTCAGGGACCGTCTCGAACCGCATAAAATTCCCGAAGTGTGCGAGGTTCTGGAGACGCTTCCGCTGACGCCCCACGGGAAGATCGACAAGGCGGCCCTGGGTTCACTCACCTCTGCGGGGACACGATGACAGAGAGAATTCCGCTTTCCGCGGCGATATCGCCGTACGATGCCGCCGCCGCGTACGGAACTCCGCTCTACCTCTACGACCTCGACGTGGTGGCGCAATCCCATGCGGGCCTCGTGGCCGCCCTGCCGCAGGGCGCGGTCATCCACTATTCGCTGAAGGCGAATCCGCACCCCCAGGTCGCCGGTGTACTGGCGGCTCTCGGATGTCGTGCCGAGGTCAGTTCCACCGGAGAACTTGATTCCGCTTTGACGGCGGGTTTTGCGGCAGCAGACATCACGTACAGCGGTCCCGCGAAGACGGCGCCGGAAATCGGACAGGCGCTGCGGGCCGGCGTCACCCGGTTCTCCGTGGAGTCCGTGCGCGACCTGGAGACCCTGGTCGCCGTGGCGCACGAGGGCCGGCAGCCCGGGACCGGCGGCAGCGGCGGGCCCGGCGAGACCGGAGAGACCGGCGAGATCGAGTGCCTGCTCCGCATCAACGCCGACCGCCCGGTACCCGGCATGGGACTGGCCATGGCGGGCGTGAGCACCAAGTTCGGCGTGGACTTCGCCCAAGTGCTCCGCTCCCCGGAGGCGTTCAAGGACACCGGCCGCGTCCGGATCACGGGCCTGCACCTCTACATGGGCACCAACCTGCCCACCGAGGACGTACTGCTCGGCCAGTTCGACGCCGCCCTCGCCATGTGCGGGGAGCTGGCCGAGGCCCTCGGCCGGGACTTCCGCGAACTGGACCTCGGCGGCGGCTTCGGCACCCCCTACGCCGCCCCCGGCGAGCGGCCCGAATTCCCCGGCCTGCGCACGGGACTCGAAAAGCTGCTGGACGAGCACGTGCCCACCTGGCGCGACGGCGGCCCCGCCATCTCCTTCGAGTCCGGCCGCTACCTCGTCGGCTCCTGCGGGACCTTGGTGACCTCGGTCGTCGAGGTGAAGGAGTCGAAGGGCCAGGAGTACGCCCTGCTCGACAGCGGCATCCACCACCTCGGCGGGCTCGCCGGACTGCGCCGACTGCCCCCGCTGCGCCCGCGCGTCCTGCGGCTGCCCGGCGCCGAGGGCGCCGCCGGGGCCGAGGACGCGGAGCCGACCGGCCGGACCGTGCACCTGGCCGGTCCGCTGTGCACCCCGCTGGACCAGTGGGGCAGCCCCTCCGACCTTCCCCAGCTGCACGCCGGCGACCTGCTGGCCGTGCCCAACACAGGTGCCTACGGCCTGACAGCCAGCCTGGTGGGCTTCCTCAGCTATCCCGCACCCGTGGAGGTGGTCACGGGCGGCGGACGCCCCACCACCGCCTCGCGCGCTGTCTTCACCCGTATCCCTGTCGAGAGGACTTGACCATGACCACTCCCGATCCCGAGCTCGTCGCCGTGCTCCGCCGCCACCTGCCGGAGCTGACCGAGGAGACGCCCATCACCGAGGACTCGTCCCTCGCGGAACTCGGCCTCGACTCGATGCGGGCCGTGGACGTCCTCTTCGACATCGAGGACACCTTCGGGGTGAGCCTGCCCGACGCGGCGCTCCAGCCAGACACCTTCAACAGCCTCGCCGGACTGCGCGCCGCCCTGGAGCAGGCGCGGGACGGGGTCTCCGCGTGAGCGCCCCGAGCGCGCAGGCGCAGGCCCTGCCCACCGCCACCCCGGCCGAGCTGGCCCGCCTGCTGGTCCCCGTACTGCGCGAGACCGCCGCCGCGGCCGACGAGAGCGCGTCCTTCCCCGTCGCCGCGCTCGACGCCCTGCGCGCCTCGGGCCTCATGGGCCTGTCGGTTCCCGTGGAGTACGGCGGCCTGGGCGGCTCGCTCGCCGACATGGCGGCCGTCGCCCAGGAACTCGGCCGAGGCTCGCTGTCCGCCGCCCTGATCTGGGCCATGCACTGCCAGCAGGTCGTCACCCTCGCCGAGTACGCCACCCCCGGCCTCAAGAGCCGGCTGCTGCCCCGGATCGCCCGCGGGGAGGTCTACGTGGCCTCCGTGACCTCGGAGGCGGGCAAGGGAGGCCACCTGACCTCGGCGGCGGCCGCCCTCGACCGGGAGACCGAGGAGCTGCTGATCCACCGCGAGGCCCCGATCGTCACCGGCGGGGCCCAGGCCGACGGCTTCCTCATCACCATGCGGGACGCCGCCGACGCCTCCTCGAACGCGGTCACCCTGGTCTACGCCGACCGGGAGCAGCTCGAGACCACGCAGCGCGACGGCTGGAACCCCATGGGCATGCGCGCCACGCACAGCGTGGCCATGACCCTGCACGGGACCGTGCCCGCCGACCAGCAGGTCGGCGCGGCCGGCGCCTTCGCGGACATCTCCGGCGCGGTCTTCGCCCCCGCCGCCCACATCGGCTGGTCGGCGAGCTGGCTCGGCGCCGTGTGCGGGGTGCTGCGCGACGCGCTGACCATGCTGCGCGACCCGGCCGGGCGCCGGGACTTCAACCTCCGCTCCGAGCTGGTGCTGGACCGGATCGCCCGGATCCGGCTGGACGTGGACGCCGTGGACGCCTTCCTCGGCACGGTCGTGCGGGAGATCGAGGAACTCCGGCGCGGCGGCGGCGACATCGGCGCGGCCCCCGTCCAGCTGAGGCTCAACGGGCTCAAGGTGTTCGCCTCGGAGACCCTCATGGACGCCGCCGACCGCCTGATGGACCTGCTGGGCCTGCGGCACGGATACATGCGCAGCTCCGCCATCCCCATGGAACGGCTGTTCCGCGACATCAAGTCGGCCCGGCTCAACTACTCCAACGACCGGCTCACCACGGCCAACGGCACGCTGACGCTCCTCGACCCCGAGGTGCGCCTTGTCTGACGGTGTGGTGCACACGTCCGTGCGCCTCGGGGACGCCGAGGTGCACGCGCTCCTCGGCGCGATTCCCCTCGACCCGGACCTGTCGCTGCTCACCTCCACGGAGCTGGCGGCCGCCGGACGCATGACCCCGGGCCGGCGCGCGGAGTTCGCCTTCGGGCGGAGCCTGCTCCGGCGCGCCGCCGCCCTGGTGCTCCAGCGGCCCGTCCGTGAGCTGACGCCCGCGGAGGACACCGACGGCGGGCCCCCGCGGTTCGCGCAGGCACCGGAACTGGGCACCAGCGTGTCGCACAGCGGCGGCATGGCCGCGGTCGCGGTCTGCATGGGCAGCAGCGTCGGCATCGACATCGAGCCGGTGACCGGGCCGAAGGCGGCGACGCTGCGCCGCTGGGCCTCGCTCCCCTCCTATCGGGGCCTCGCCGAACTCGACGGAACCGAGCAGGCGCGGCGCTTCACCCGTACCTGGACCGTTCAGGAGGCCTGCGCGAAGGCGGTCGGCGCGGGACTCTCGGCACGGCCGTGGCAGATCCCCGTCGACGCCGTGAAGGACCGGGGCGCCTGGGGGACCGTGCGGTGGATGAGGCTGGACAGCCGCCAGGACCTGGCGCTCGCCGTGGCCACGGCACCCGCCGGAGCGCACGACCGGGAGTACGCGTGGTGACCGGGGCCCGGCCGGAGGCGCCGGCCGTCGACGGCGAACTGCTCTCCTGCTACGGGGCCGCGCTCGCGGCGTACCTCGACGCCACCGGCCGTGACTGGCTGTCCGTCCTCGGGAGCTCCTGCCCCCTGGACACGCGGGCCGAGGGGGACGGCGTACACGCCTTCCGCCACCTGCCCGCCGGACTGCGCGCTGCCGGGGGACCGCTCCCGCTGGTCCGTCGCGGTGCCTCGGGCGAGGACGCGGCGCTGGCCGGCATCGGGGAGGAGTACGCGGCCACGGGAGCGGTGGTCGTCGTGGGCGACTCCTTCAACCTGCCCTGGCTCACCGCGCACGGGAAGCGGCACGCACCGCACTGGTTCGTGGTCGACGGGTACGAGGACGGCCGGTGGCACCTGCGCGACGCCTTCCGGGCCACCGACGACCTCGGCGACCAGAGCTCCTGGAGCGGCTGGGCCGACGACGGCCGGCTGCGCGCCTGGAGCCGCCGGGTACCGGAGCACACCCTTCCGTTCCTGCTCCAGGAGCGGCACGCCTTCGGGGACGAGGACGACAGCGCCCTCCACGCCGACCACCAGTGGTTCGCCGTACGGGGCCCCTCCGACCTCGCACCGGCACCCGACGCCCGCCCGGAGAGCTGGCGGTCCGGACCGGACGCCCTGCTCGCGCTCGCCGGCCACTTCGAGCGGTACGGCGGGCACGAGGACGGATACGCGCAGGCGGACGAGATCTGGACCGCCGCCCGCCAGCGCGCGCTGTACCTGCGGTACGTGACCTCGCGGGGCAGGACCGGCCAGGCCCCGGACGCAGGCACCGTGGAGCGGCTCTCCGCCCTGACGGCCGACTGGGCGCGCCTGCCCATGATGATCCGCTTCGCGCGCCTGTCGCTGCGGCGGCCCGGCGGCGCGCGCACCCAGCCGCTGGTGGCGGCCCTGCGACAGCTGGCCGCCGACGAGAGCGCCGCCCTGGGGCCCGTCACCGCCCGAGACAACTGACCACTTTCCGGTTCATCCCGTACGAGAGGACAACCATGCCGAACACCGGTATCGACCAGCAGCTCCCGGAGCTCATCATCCGCCACCTCGCCGAGGCCGCCGGAATCGAAGCGGACCCGGCCGTCGCGCTCTCCGCGGAGATCGGCTCCGAGGAACTGCCGGTCGGATCCATGGCCTACGTGCAGGGCCTCATCGCCGTGGAGGACGAACTGGGCGTGGCCTTCGCGGACAAGCTGTTCGCCGAGGTCCGCAAGGCGACCCTCGGCGACGTCGTCACCTACGCGCAGAGCGCCGTCGCGGCCGCCAAGGGAGCCTGACCATGACCAGCATCCCCACCACCTGGTACAACATCATCCCCGACCTGCCCGAGCCGATCGCGCCGGACCTGCCCGCTCCGGGCGGCCGCCCCGGGCTCAACCCGCAGATCCCGACCGGCCTGGTGCGCCAAGAGCTCAGCAAGGCGAGCGACATCGCCATCCCCGCCGAGGTCCTGGAGCACTACCGGGCGTTCCGGCCCACTCCGCTGCGCCGGGCCGAGAAGCTGGAGCGCGAGCTCGGCGTCAGCGCCCGCATCTACTACAAGTACGAGGGCGGCAACGTCAGCGGCAGCCACAAGCTGAACAGCGCCCTCGCGCAGGCCTTCTACTACAAGCAGGCGGGCGCCAAGCGCCTGGTGACCGCCACGGGCGCGGGCCAGTGGGGCACCGCTCTGGCGGCGGCCTGCCGCGCCTTCGGTCTCGAATGCCACGTCTACATGGTCGGCAACAGCTACCAGGCCAAGCCCTACCGGCGCGTGGTCATGGAGATGCTGGGCGCCACCGTCGTCCCCAGCCCCACCCCCGGCACGGACGCGGGGCGCGAGGCCCTCGCCGAGAACCCGGGGACCGGCGGCAGCCTCGCCATCGCCATGGCGGAGGCGCTGGAGGACGCGCGGCGCGACAGCGGCAGCCGCTTCGCCACCGGCAGCGGTGAGTCGTACTCCCTCCTGCACCAGACCGTCATCGGCCTGGAGGCGCAGGAGCAGATGGCCGCGTACGGCGAGCAGCCCGACGTGGTCATCGCGAGCCTGGGCGCCGGCAGCAACTTCGGCGGCCTGGCAGGCCCCTTCCTCCGCGACAAGCTGCGCGGCGGCCAGGGCCCCCGGTGCGTCGCGGTGGAGCCGACCGCCTGCCCGAAGCTGACGCGCGGCGTCTACCGCTACGACTTCACCGACTCCTCGCGCGCCACCCCGCTGCAGAAGATGTACACGCTGGGACACGCCTTCTCCCCGGCGGCCATCCACGCCGGCGGACTGCGCTACCACGGCACGGCGAAGATCGTCAGCTCCCTGTACTCCACGGGCACCATCGAGTCCGTCGCCTACGGCCAGAACGAAGTCCTCGCCAGCGGCCTGGAGTTCGCGCGAGCCGAGGGCATCATCCCGGCGCCCGAGTCCTCCCACGCCGTGCACGCCGCCATCGTCGAGGCCCGCAAGGCCACGGCCGAGGGCGCGGAACCGGTCATCCTGCTCTGCCTGAGCGGGCACGGCCAGTTCGACCTCGCGGCCTACGACGCCCACCTCCAGGGAACGCTCGACGACAGCGGCCTGTCCACGGAAGAACTGGCCGTTTCGCTGAGCAGCCTGCCCGAGCAGCCGGAGACACCCGCACATGTCCACTGACGCGAAGGACGCCACCGCCACCACGGGCCGGGCTCCAACGGGCCTGAACCACCCCCTGCCGCCCCTGCTGATCACGATGGCGCTGTGGGGCAGCGGCTTCGTGGTCTCGAAGATCGTCGTGGAGGACATACCCCACAGCGTGGCCGCGGCCGTCCGGTTCGGTTCGGGAGCCCTCGTCCTGCTGCTGATCCTGCCGCTGCTCCTGCCCGGCAAGGCCGGTATCAGCAAGTCCGAGATCCGGCCGCTGGCCATCGCGGGCTTCCTCGGCGTCTTCGTGTACAACGCCGTCCTGTTCTTCGGCCTCACCTACGCGCCGGCCGTGGACGGCGCGATCATCGTGCCCATCCTGAGCCCCATCCTCACCACGGCCGCCGCGCTGCTGCTGCGCTGGGAGAAGGCCCAGTGGCACCGGGTGGCGGGCCTCACCGCCGGTGCGGCGGGCGCGGTGCTCTTCTTCTTCGGCGTCGCCGAGTCCGGCGGCGGCCGGGACCGGCTGCTGGGCGAGCTGGCCTATGTGGTCGCGGCCGTGGGCTGGGCCGCCTACACCATGATCGGCAAGCGCATCCTGGTACAGATCGAGCCGGTCAGGGCCACGGCCTACTCCATGGCCTTCGGCTCGCTGATGCTGGCCGCCCTCGCCGTCCCGGACGTGGGCGACGTGGCCTGGGGCGGCCTCTCGGGCGGCTTCTGGTGGACGATGGCCTTCCTGGTGCTCGGCCCCACGGCGATCGCGTACGCGCTGTTCTACCGCGGCGTGCGCCAGGTCGGCCCCACGACCGCGTCGGTGCTGATGTTCCTGGTCCCCGTCTCCGGCACGGTGCTGTCCTTCCTGCTCCTGGACGAGTCCATCGGCACGGGCCAGCTGATCGGCTCCCTGTTCATGCTCGTGGGCGCCGTACTGGCCGTGGCCGGGCCGAAGCTGCTGCGGCGCAGGGCCGCGACGGAGCGGGCATGAACGGGCACGCGGCAGCACCTGCCGTCGACGACGCCGCCTTCCGGGACGCGATGGCGTCCTTCCCCTGCGCCGTGACCGTGGTCACGGCCTACGACGGCACGCGCGCGCACGGTACGACCGTCAGCGCGGTGGCCTCGCTGTCCCGCAACCCGCCCCTGGTCATGGTCGCCCTCGCGGAGGACTCCGAGCTGCTGGGGATCATCCGCAAAGCCGGCCGGTTCGGGGTCAACGTACTGGCCGACGGCCAGGAGGACTGGGCCCGCGCCTTCGCCGGCAAGGGCCGCGACAAGGGGGCCGGGATCCCGCTGAGCAACCACGGGGGAGTGCCGAGGCTCCCCGGCGTCCCGGCCTGGATGGCCTGCGAGGTGGCCTCCCTGACGCCGGGCGGGGACCACGTCATCGTGCAGGGGGCGGTGCAGTACGCGGTCTCGGAACCGCACCCCCCGCTGGTCTACCACCAGCGGACCTTCGCCACCTGCGCGCAGTCGGCACTGCATCCGGCCGGATCCGGCCGCTGACCTGGCCGGAACGGCCGCCGGCGTGATCACGGCGACGGCCGTTCCGGCCCGTTCCGCGGACCGGGGCGGGCTGCGCGGCGCCGCACCGGAACACGGCCGGGGTGTGGGCGGCAGGCCAAGGAAATATGATGAACGGGGTTCTTGAGCCAGGGCCTGGAAGCTGACGTACGTCGAAGCATCTCGGAGCCGTCCATGACCCCCCATCGGTCCACGCGGTCGGCGAGCGCCGACGACCTGCTGGCCCGGCTCGGGCGGCTCACGGCGCAGGCCAAGGAAGGCGCGGAGCTCCACCAGGCCCGGGTGGAGCTCGCCGAAGCGCTCCAGCGGGAGATCCTCCCCGCCGCCCTGCCCGCCGTGCCGGGGCTGCGCACCGCCGCCCGGTACGCGCCCGCCCGGCACGGGCTGAGCGTGGGCGGCGACTGGTACGACGGCTTCCGGCTGCCCGGGCGCGCACTGGGCTTCTCCATCGGCGACGTGGAGGGCCACGACGTCGAGGCGGCCGCTTTCATGGGGCAGGTCCGGATCGCCGTACGGGCGGTGGCCGCGCACGCCGCCGACCCCGGGGAAGTCCTGAGCCGCGCCAACGACCTGCTGCTCTCCGTGGACTGCGACCTCTTCGCGACCTGCACCTTCGTTCGCTTCGACCCGGTCGCCCGGGAGATCCAGAGCGCCCGCGCGGGCCACGTGCCCGCCGTCTGGGCCACGATCGACGGCCGGTACGGCGTCGTGGAGGACGAAGGCGGTCTGCCGCTGGGCATGCTGCCCGGCGGCAGCTACCCCGTGACCCGGCGCAGGCTGGACACGGCCGGTTCCTACGTCCTGCTCACCGACGGCGTCGTCGAGGGCCCGTCCTTCCCCATCGAGGCCGGGCTCGAACGGGTGGCCGAGGTGGTCCGGGCGGGCGCGGGGGCGGACCCCGGCGAGCTGGCCGCCGAGGTGATGAAGGTCGCCGACTCCACCGGCCACGCGGACGACGCGGCGGTACTCGTCCTCAGGCATGACGCGGCCCCGGACCGGACGGGGCGGCCGGCGGGACCGGGTGACGGGGCCGGTCGACGCACCGGGTGACGGGGCCGGGTGGACCGGGGCCGGGTGCCCGGACGGGGCCACAGGGCGGACGCCGCGCAGCCGTAGCGCGTGTCACGCGCGGCCGACGGGCACCGGCTCCTGTCTGATGAAGTGATGCGCACCGAGGGCTTCCGACGTCTGTGCCTGGCTGTGCTCCGGATCCTTGCCGTGGCCGGCGCCTATTACGCGGGCGGCCGGATCGGCCTGCTCCAGCAGGTGGTGATCGAGGGGGCGGTCGTCACCCCGCTGTGGCCGCCCACGGGCATCGCCCTCGCCTGCCTGCTCCGGCTGGGACTCGGCGTCTGGCCGGGGATCGCCCTCGGCACCTACCTGGTGATCCAGACGATCGGCCCCTTCGAGCCCGTCGGCGTGGGGATCCTCGCGGGCAACACCCTCGCGCCCGTCTGTGCCTGCCTGCTGCTCCGCCTCGCCGGTTTCCGGACCGGGCTGGACCGGCTCCGGGACGGCGTGGCCCTGGTCTTCCTGGGCGGCCTGGTGCCGATGCTGATCAGCGCCACGGTCGGAGCCGGGCTGCTGCGGATCACCGGCAGCATCCCGGCGAGCGGATTCTGGACCACCTGGTGGACCTGGTGGGCGGGAGACGCCATGGGCGTGCTCGTGGTCACGCCGCTGCTCCTGGTCCTGAGCCGGGCCCGCATGCCCCGCGACACCTACCGGTGGGCCGAGGCGAGCGCCCTGGCGGTGACCGCCGTGGCCGTCACCCTCTTGGCGACCAGGAGCGAGCTCGCGCTGCTCTTCCTCGTCTTCCCGGTCCTCATCTGGGCCGCCCTGCGCTTCCAGCTGGCGGGTAGTGCCCCGTGCATGCTGCTGGTGTCCGTACTGGCGAACGCGGCGGCGATCGACCTCATCGGCCCCTTCGCCCGCCACACCCTGACCGAGAGCATGGTCAACCTCCAGGCGCTCAACGGCAGTGCGGCCCTGACCTCCCTGCTGCTGTCGGCGCTCGTCACGGAGCACATCAACATCCGGATGCGGATCGAACAGGCCTGCCAGGACCTGGCCGAGGTGGTGGACCAGCTCACCTCCGCCCGCGCGACGCCCCGCTGGCCCCCGCCCGAGGTCCCCCCGGGCCCCGGCGATGTCGACGGCCTCTGACCAACTCCCCCCGCATCACCCCCCGCTGTCGCCCCGTCACCCCCCGCCGCTGCGTCCGGCCGGGGGGCTTTTCGTATACACACGTTCGCGGACGCACACGGGAAGTGCCGTACTTGTGCAGAAGATTCGAAGAGTGTGTCCGTTCCGAGGAGCCGACGGGGAGGTCCCCTTAAGAAACCTTGTTGAATAAGGCAGAGGGCCTGGGCGACCTTGAATCGCTCCCGTGAATCGGTCAGGGTTTCGAACCAACCCCCGGAGATCTTCCGGCTCCGCAGGGGTTCGCGCGCCAGCGCGTTTTGACGCCCCACACGTCAACACGAGGAGCACCTTCTTCATGTCAACTCACAGGAACACCCGCACCCGGTCCCGCCGGATCCGCCTTCTGGCGGTCTTCACGGGGGTCGCGACCGCGGCCGGCGCCGGAATACTCTTAACTCCCTTCGCCGGTGCGACGACTCCGGCCGAGGGAACGGTGTACGGACTCGGCGCGCCCGGCGCGCTCAGCGGCAGCTACATCGTGATGCTCGACCGGGACGCGGACAAGCAGGCGCTCGCCAAGAAGTACGGCGGCGAACTGCGGCGCGAGTACAGCTCCGCGGTCAACGGCTTCTCGGCGTCCGGGCTTTCGGAGGCCGACGCCAAACGGCTGGCGGCCGACCCCACTGTCGACAAGGTCGTCCAGAACAAGACGTTCTCGCTGAACACCACCCAGCAGAACCCGCCGTCCTGGGGCCTGGACCGCATCGACCAGACGGCGACGCCCGGGGACAAGAAGTACACGTACCCCGACGCGGGCGGCGAGGGCGTGACGGCGTACGTCATCGACACCGGAGTCCGGATCACGCACAAGGACTTCGGCGGACGGGCCCAGCACGGCTTCGACGCCGTGGACAACGACCAGAGCGCGGACGACGGGAACGGCCACGGCACGCACGTCGCGGGCACCGTCGCGGGCGAGGCCCACGGCGTGGCGAAGAAGGCGAAGATCGTCGCCGTCCGCGTGCTCGACGACAACGGCTCCGGCACCACCGAGCAGGTCGTCGCGGGCATCGACTGGGTCACCAAGAACCACAACGGGCCCTCCGTGGCCAACATGAGCCTCGGCGGCGGCGCCGACGAGGCGCTCGACGAGGCGGTGCGCAGGGCCGTCGCCGGCGGTGTCACCTTCGCCGTCGCCGCGGGCAACGAGTCGAGCGACGCGGGACAGGGCTCGCCCTCGCGCGTCCGGGAGGCCGTCACGGTGGCCTCCAGCACGGCGGACGACTCCCAGTCCTCCTTCTCCAACTTCGGCTCCGTCGTGGACCTCTACGCACCCGGCTCGGACATCACCTCGGCCTGGAACGACAGCGACACGGGTACGAAGACCATCTCGGGGACGTCCATGGCGGCCCCGCACGTCGCCGGAGCGGCGGCCCTCTACCTGGCCGCCCACAAGGACGCCACACCGGCGCAGGTCTCCGAGGCCCTGACCACCGGGGCCACCGCTGGCAAGATCACCAACCCCAGCACGGGCACCCCGAACAAGCTGCTGAAGGTGTCCGCCCAGTAGCGGGCCGCCGAAGCGGGCCGGAGGCCGTCGCACCCCTTCACGGGTGCGGCGGCCTCCGGCGGTTCCCGGAACCGGGCGGATCAGTTCAGCCACGGCTCCCACACCGCGCGGTTGCCCTCCACCCACTTCTTCGCCGCCTGCTCCGGCGACAGCTTCTCCTCGGCGATCATCAGGGACACCTCGTTCTGGTCCTGCGTCGTCCAGCGGAACGCCTTCAGGAACGCGGCCGCCTTCCCGCCCGACTGCGCGAAGCGGGCGTTGAGGAACTTCTGCAGCGGCGTGTGCGGATAGGCACAGGCGACCGCCTCCGGATCGGCGTCGCAGCCCGGCGTGTACGCGGGGAGCTCCACCTCCGTCATCGGGACCCGCTCGAACAGCCACTGCGGCTTGTACCAGTAGGTCAGGAACGGCTTGCGTTCCTTCGCGAACTGCTTGATCTGGGTGATCTGCGCGGCCTCGGACCCGGCGAAGACGACCTCGAAGTCCAGGTCCAGGTTCTTCACCAGCGCCTTGTCGTTCGTGATGTAGGAAGGGGAGCCGTCGAGCAGCTGCCCCTTGCCGCGGCTCTCGGGCGTGCGCAGCTGGTCCGCGTACTTGTCGAGGTTCTTCCAGTCGGTGACGTCCGGATGCGCCTCGGCGAAGTAGGTGGGGACGAACCACCCGATGTGGCCGGTCACTCCCAGCTCGCCGCCCGGCTCGATGGTCTTCTTGCCCTCGACGTACCGCTTCTCCTGCTCGGGGTGGCCCCAGTCCTCCAGGATCGCGTCGACGCGGCCCTGGCTGAGCGCGTCCCACGCGGGGACCTCGTCGACCTGGACGGTGTCCACGCGGTAGCCGAGCTCGTGCTTGAGCAGATATGCGGCGACGGCGGTGTTCGCCTGGGCGCCGACCCAGGACTGCACGGAGAGCGTGACGGTCTTTGCGTCCTCGGCGGCCGCGTACGGGGAGGACTGGCGGGTCATGTCGGCCGCGCCGCAGCCGGTGAGCAGCGCGAGGCAGCCCACGGCGGCGGTCAGGGCGGTACGGGTACGGCGGCGCGGGGCGCGCCCCTGCTGTCGGTCCGGCATGTCAGGCCTCCTTCGCGGGCTGGGTGACACGGTCGAGCACCAGGCCCAGGCAGACGATCGCGGCGCCCGCCACCAGTCCGGTGGCCAGGTCGCCCTGGGCGAGACCGAGGACGACCTCGTAGCCCAGCGCGCCACCGCCCACCAGGCCGCCGATGATGACGACGGCGAGGACGAGGACCACCGCCTGATTGACCGCCAGCAGCAACGCGGGCCGCGCCAGCGGAAGTTGCACCTGCCGCAGCTGCTGCGAGCGGGTGGCCCCGAGCGAGCGCGCCGACTCCAGGGCCGCCGGGTTCACCTCGGCCAGCCCCTGGACGGTGATGCGCACGACGGCGGGCAGCGAGTACACGACGGCGGCAGCCGCGGCGGGCGCCCGCCCGACGCCGAACAGGGCGACCACCGGGATGAGGTAGACGAACTGCGGCATGGTCTGGCACACGTCGAGCACCGGACGCAGCAGCCGCTGGGCACGGGCGCTGCGCGCGGCCCCGACGGCGATCGCGAAGCCGAGCACCAGGGTGACGGCGACGGCGGCGAGCACCTGCGAGAGCGTGTCGAGCGAGGCCTCCCACACCCCGAGGACGCCGATGGCGGCCATGGCGAGGACGGCGGTCAGCGCGGTGCGCCAGGTGCCGGCGAGCAGACCCAGCGCGGCGACCAGCAGCAGCACCAGCCACCACGGCAGGGCCTGGAGCCCGCTGCGCAGCGGGTCGAGGACCCAGCCGGTGAAGCCGGCCGCCCACTGCGCGGTGCCACCGACCACGGGCACGCCGGAGTAGAGGTGGTCGGTCATCCAGGCGACCGCGCGGTTGACGGGCTCCGCGATCGGTACGGTCCAGGACCCCGGCCACAGCGAGGTGCCCAGCATGCGGCCCGCGACCGCGACGGCGACCGCCGCGAGGACCGTGAGCAGGCGCCCGTACCATCCGGCGAACACCCGCCGCAGCAGGTGCTGCTCCTCGGGGTCGACCGGGTCGGTGCCCAGCCGGCGGCCCGCCGCGTCGGCGGTGCGGTCCAGCACCACGGCGAGCAGCACGATGGGGATCCCGGCGGCGAGCGCGGCACCCACGTCGACCGAGGCGAGGGCCTGGTAGACCCGGTCGCCGAGACCGCCCGCGCCGATCACGGAGGCGATGACGGCCATCGACAGCCCCGTCATCACGGCCTGGTTGACGCCCAGCAGGAGCTTCGGCAGGGCCAGCGGGAGCCGCGCGGTCAGCAGGCGCTGCCGTCCGGTCGCGCCGAGCGAGGCCGAGGCCTCCAGCACACCGGCGTCGGCCCCGCGCAGCCCGAGCGCGGTGAGCCGGGCCATCGGCGGGGCGGCGTACACCACGGTGGCGAGCACGGCGGCGGGCACGCCGATGCCGAAGACCAGCACCACCGGCAGCAGGTACGCGAAGGCGGGCAGCACCTGCATGGTGTCCAGGACCGGGCGCAGCGCTCGGTCGGCCCGCGGGGAGAGCCCCGCGGCCAGCCCGAGCAGGCCGCCGACCACCACGGACGAGGCGACGGCCACGACCATCAGCGCGAGGGTCTGCATCGTCGGTACCCACATGCCGAGCAGCCCGCAGGCGGCGAACGCGGCGACGCAGGTCAGGGCGAGGCGGACGCCCGCGAGGCGCCAGGCGACCAGCCCGGCCAACGCGGTGACGCCCGTCCAGCCCGCGGCGAGCAGCACCACGTAGACGGCGCGGACCGACACCACCACGGCGTTGCTGACGTGGCCGAAGAAGTAGAGGAAGAGCGGGTGGCTGTCCCGGTTGTCGATGATCCAGTCGCCGGCCCGGCCGAGCGGCCCGGACAGGTCGACGGCCAGCGCGGCCGGCCAGCTGCCCGCACCGGGCAGGACGAGCGCGAGCGGTACGAGGACCAGCGCGGCCACCGCGAGGGGCAGCAGCGTGCGCCCGGTGCGGCGCGCGAGCAGGGCCCGCACCCGGCGGGCCGGGGAAGCCGGAGCCGTGCTCCGGCGGCGCCCGGAGGTTCCGGGCCGGGCGGCCGGGCGGCCGGGCCGCCCCGGCTCGCCGGGCTCCCGTACGGACGTGGTGGTCGTGGTCATCCGCGCCACCTCCCCCGGCCGGGAACGGGGACACACGTACGGTCCCTCATGCGGCCACCTCCCCCGGCCGCACCGCGGACAGGCCGGCCACCACCGCGAGCAGCGCCGCGTCGTCCACCACGCCCAGGCACCGCCCGTCTTCCACGACCCGCGCCGGAGCGCCGCCGCGGGCGACCGCCTCGATGGCCTGGGCGACGGTCGTGCCGGGGGACAGGGCGGGACCCCGGTCGGCCTCGCCGGGCGCCGCGGGACGCATCGCGCCGCGCACGGTGAGCACCTGCTCGCGCGGCACGTCGCGGACGAAGTCCCGTACGTAGTCGTCGGCGGGCGATCCCACGATCTCCTCGGGGGTGCCGAGCTGGACGATCCGGCCGTCGCGCATCAGCGCGATCCGGTCGCCCAGGCGGAGGGCCTCGGCCAGGTCGTGGGTGATGAAGACCATCGTGCGACCCTCCTCGTGGTGGAGGCGGGCCACCTCCTCCTGCATCTCACGGCGGATCAGCGGGTCGAGCGCGCTGAACGGCTCGTCGAACAGGAGTACCTCCGGGTCGGCGGCGAGCGCGCGGGCGAGCCCCACGCGCTGCTGCTGACCGCCGGAGAGCTGCCCGGGCCTGCGCTTCTCCAGTCCGTCGAGGCCGACCTTGGCCACCATCTCGGCGGCCTTGGCGCGGCGGTCGGCGCGGTTGACGCCCTGGATCTCCAGGCCGTAAGCGACGTTGTCGAGGACGGTGCGGTGCGGCAGCAGACCGAAGTGCTGGAAGACCATGGCGGCGCGGTGGCGGCGCAGTGCGCGCAGCCGGCCCGCGTCCATCGCCAGGACGTCCTCGCCGTCGATGGACAGGGAGCCGGCGGTGGGCTCGATCAGCCGGGTCAGGCAGCGCACCAGCGTGGACTTGCCCGAGCCGGACAGGCCCATGACGACGAAGACCTCGCCCTTGCGGACGTCGAAGGCGACGTCGCGGACGGCGGCGGTGCAGCCGGTCCGCTCGCGCAGCTCGGCGGCGGGCAGCGCCGCGTGCGCGGAGCCCGGCACCTTCGCGGCCTCACCCTCGGGGCCGAAGACCTTCCACAGGCCCCTGACCGAGAAGACGGGAGAGCCGTCGTCGGAGCGGGCCGCGCTCTTGCCGGTGTTCGTGCTCGGGGCGTTCACCGGGCCTCGCCGCCCAGCAGCTCGGCGGCTTTCTCGCCGACCATGAGTACTCCGATCATCGGGTTGACAGCGGGCATCGTGGGGAAGACGGAGGCGTCGGCGATCCGGACGCCGTCGAGCCCGCGGATCTTCAGGTCCGGGCCCACCACGGCGGTCTCGTCATCGGCGGCGCCCATCTTGCAGGTCCCGGCGGGGTGGTAGACGGTATGGGCCACCGAGCGGGCGTACGCGCTGAGTTCCTCGTCGCCGGTGATCTCCGGGCCCGGGCAGACCTCGCGCCGCAGCCAGCCCGCCAGCGGCTCGGTCGCGGCGATCTCGCGGGCCAGCTTGATGCCGTCCACCAGCGTCCGGCCGTCGTAGTCCTCCTCGTCCGTGAAGTACCGGAAGTCGAGGGCCGGTTTGACCTCGGGGTCCGCGCTGGTGAGGTAGAGGCGGCCGCGGCTGCGCGGCTTGGGGATGTTGGGGGTCATCGAGACGCCGTGCGCGGGGCGTTCGTAGCCCAGTCGCTCCGGGTTGTCGGTGAAGGGGATCTGGTAGAAGTGGAACATCAGGTCCGGCCCGGGGGAGTCCGGGTCGCGCCGGACGAACAGCCCCGCGTCGCTGTCCATCGCGGAGTTCTCGGGGATCGGCCCGTCCGTCTCCCAGACGATCACCGACTCGGGGTGGTCGAGCAGGTTCTCGCCGACCCCGGGCAGATCGTGGACCGGGGGTATGCCGAGGGCCTCCAGGTCCTCGCGCGGGCCGATGCCGGAGTGCAGCAGCAGCCGCGGGGTGTCGACGGCGCCCGCGCACACCAGCACCTCGCGGCGGGCGGTGACCAGCGACCGGGTGCCGTCCTTGTCCCGTACGTGCACTCCCCGGACCCGGGTGCCGTCCAGCTCCAGGCGGTAGGCCCAGGTCTCCAGCAGCAGACGGAGGTTGGGCCGGCTGTCCATGACCGGGTGGAGGTAGGCCACCGAGGCCGAAGAGCGTTTGTTGGTCTCCGGGTGGTAGGCGAGGTCGAAGAAACCGGCGCCCTCGTGGAACGGCTTCCGGTTGAAGCCCTCGACACGGGGCACGCCCAGCGCGCCCCGGGCGGCCTCCACGAAGTCGGAGGCGATGGCGTTGCGGTCCGCCTCGCCGACCGGGACGATGTTGTTGAGGAGCCGGTCGAAGTACGGCTCCATGGCGGCCGCGTGCCACCCTTCGGCGCCCGCGGCCGACCACTCGTCCCAGTCGGAGGGCAGCGGCTTGAAGGCGATGAGGGTGTTGTGCGAGGAGCAGCCGCCGAGTACGCGGGCCCGGCTGTGCCGGATGTGCGAGTTGCCGCGGGGCTGTTCGGTGGTGGGGTAGTCGTAGTCGAGTTCCCCGCCGAGCAGGCCCATCCAGCGGCGCAGGGTGAGCACGTCGGGGCGGTCGACGTCACTCGGCCCGCCCTCGATGACGGCGACGGTGACGTCCGGGTCCTCGGTGAGGCGCGAGGCGATCACCGAACCGGCGGTGCCGCCGCCGACGACGACGTAGTCGTACGCCTGCTCGTCCTCGCGCTCACGTTCGTGCTCGTGCTCGGGGTGCTGCGTCGTGGTCGTGGTCATCTCTCTTGCCCTTTCAGCCCGCGAACCAGCGCACGGGGCGCGGAGCGAGGTTCTGGTAGACGTGCTTCGTCTCGCGGTACTCGGCGAGGCCGGCCGGGCCGAGCTCGCGCCCGATGCCGGACTTGCCGAAGCCGCCCCACTCGGCCTGCGGCAGGTAGGGGTGGAAGTCGTTGATCCAGACGGTGCCGTGGCGCAGCCGCCCGGCCACCCGCCGGGCGCGGCCCTGGTCCGCCGTCCACACCCCGCCGGCCAGCCCGTACTCGGTGTCGTTGGCCAGGGCGACGGCCTCGGCCTCGGTACGGAAGGTCTCCACGGTCAGGACCGGCCCGAAGACCTCCTCCCGTACGACCCGCATCCCGCGGTGGCAGCGGTCGAGGACGGTCGGGCGGTAGAAGTGGCCGGGCCCCTCGGGGCGTCGGCCCCCGGCGCGCAGTACGGCGCCCTCCTCGAGCGCGGAGGCCACGTACGCCTCGGTCCGCGCGAGCTGGGCGGCCGAGACCAGCGGTCCGCACTCCACGCCCGGGTCGGTGCCGCGGCCGAGGCGGATCCGGTCGGCGCGGCGGGCGAGTTCGGCGACGAACCGCTCGCTCAGCGACTCCTCGATGATCAGCCGCGAACCGGCCGAGCACACCTGGCCGCTGTGCAGGAAGGCCGCGTTGAGGGCCTGGTCGACGGCGGTGTCGAAACCCGCCTCGGTGGCGCACGCGTCGGCGAAGACCACATTGGGGTTCTTCCCGCCGAGTTCCAGGGCCACCTTCTTGACCGTGTCGGCGGCCGCGCGCATGACCTTCGTACCGCTGGCGAGGCCGCCGGTGAAGGAGACCAGGTCGACGTCGGGGTGCTCGGCCAGGCGCGCGCCGACCGGATCGCCGGGGCCGGTCACCAGATTGGCGACACCGGCGGGCAGACCCGCCTCCACCAGCAGCCCGATCAGCGCCACCGTGGTCAGGGGGGTGATCTCGCTCGGCTTGATCACGAAGGTGTTGCCCGCCGCCAGGGCCGGTGCGATCTTCCAGCTGGCCTGTAGCAGCGGAAAGTTCCACGGGGTGATCAGGGCGCACACCCCGACCGGCTCGTGCACGACCACGCTGTGGATCTCGGGGGAGCCGGCGTCCACGACGCGCCCGGCGCCCTCGTTGACGACGAGGTCGGCGAAGTAGCGGAAGGCGTCGCTGACGCAGTCCACGTCGATGCGGCCCTCTTCGAGCGTCTTGCCCGCGTCCCGGCTCTCCAGGAGCCCGATGCGCTCGCGGTCGCGCTGGAGCAGGTCGGCCGTACGGCGCAGCAGCGCGGCGCGCTCGGCGACCGGGGTGCCCGGCCACTCGCCGGCGTCGAAGGCGGCCCGTGCGGCGCCGACGGCCGCGTCGGTGTCCGCCGCGCCGCCCTCGGCGACCACGGCGAAGGGCTCGGCGTCCGCGGGGTCCAGGACCTCCCTGACCGCCCCCGACACGGCCGGCCGCCAGGTCCCGGCGATGTGAATGGTCTTCTCTTCCGACACGACGCGCTGTACCTCCGGTTCCGGCACCGCGGTGGGCCCGCGGTGGTCTCGCAAGAACCGCGCGTGCCCCGTGCCCCCGGAGTCATGTCCCATCCGTCACTCGAAGTGACAGGAGTCACGTCGGGCGGGCTGTTTCGGAGGGCCGCGCCCGGACCCGTAGGCTCGTGTTCCGTCGTGCCGTTCGCCCCGGGGGGAAGCCGCCATGCCGCAGACCGGTCCGCAGTCCGTCGACCGCGCACTGGCGCTCCTCGACGCCGTGGCCGATACGACGGGTCCGGTCAGCGCCAAGGCGCTGGCGCGGCAGGCGGGCTGCTCGCTGTCCACCGCCTACCACCTGCTGGCCCCGCTCACGGAGCGTGGCTACCTCCTGCGCACACCGCGCGGATACGTGCCGGGACCGCGCATCCCCCGGCTGCACCGGGACTACCTTCGCCATCTGGAGCCCGCCGGGCGGATGACCGACCTGCTGGCCCGGCTGCGCCGGGCCACCGGCGCCGAGGCGTACTACACGGCCTACCGGGGCGGCCTCATCACCGTCGTCGACACCACCGCCCCGGTCACGGACACCGCCAACCCCTTCGGGCCGGGGCGCGAGACCCGGGCGCACGCCACCGCGCACGGCAAGGCGCTGCTCGCGGAGCTGCCCCGGCCGGCCCGGCGGCGCTACCTCGCCGAGCACGGGATGGCCCGCCTGACCGGCTCGACCATCGTCAGCGCCGACGCCCTGGAGGCGGAGCTGGCCCGGGTGCGCGGGCAGGGCTACGCGGTCTCGCTCGGGGAGGCCGATCCCGCGTACACCTGCGTGGCCGTGGCCCTGCCCCGGCCGCGCGAGGACGACGCCGTGCACGCCCTGTCGGTGTCACTGCCCACCGAGGAGTTCCGGCGGCGCCCGGCGGAGATCCGTACCGCGCTCGCGCGGGCCGCGGCACTGAGTCCCTGACGGGGGTTTCCGGCCCTGCCGGAATCCGGCCGGACCCGGGGTGCGGCCCCCGGCTCCGGCTGCCAGGCTGAAGCCATGATTTTCATAGCCGTCAGGTTCGACGTCCGCCCGGAGCACAGCGACAACTGGCTCGCGCTCGTCGACGACTTCACCCGGGCCACCCGCAACGAGCCGGGGAACCTCTTCTACGACTGGTCGCGCAGCGTGGACGACCCGAACAAGTACACCCTCCTGGAGGCCTTCGCCGACGCCGAGGCGGGCGCCGCGCACGTCGCGTCCGCGCACTTCAAGGCCGGGATGGAAACGCTGGCCGGAGCCATCGCCACGACCCCGGAGATCATCAACGTCGAGGTGCCCGGTCAGGGCTGGAGCGCCATGGCCGAGCTGTCCCCGCGCCCCTGACGGCCGCTGTCTAACCCGGAAGGCCGAGCAGCCGGGCCGCCGTCTCGCGCATCTCGACCTTGCGGATCTTCCCGGTGACGGTCATGGGGAACTCCCCCACGACGTGGACGTAGCGCGGGATCTTGAAGTGGGCCAGCCGTCCGTCGCAGTACGCGCGGACGGCGCCCGCCGTCAGAGGCTGCGCGCCCTCGCGCATCCGGACCCACGCCATCAGCTCCTCCCCGTACTTCGGGTCGGGAACGCCGATGACCTGGACGTCCAGGACGTCGGGGTGGGTGTGGAGGAACTCCTCGATCTCGCGCGGGTAGAGGTTCTCCCCGCCGCGGATCACCATGTCCTTGATACGGCCCGTGATGCTCAGGTAGCCCTCGTCGTCCATGACCGCGAGGTCGCCGGTGTGCATCCAGCGCGCCGCGTCCACCGCCTCGGCGGTCTGCTCCGGTTCGGCCCAGTAGCCCAGCATGACCGAGTAGCCGCGGGTGCACAGTTCGCCCGGCTCTCCCCGGGGCACGGTCCGTCCGGTGTGCGGGTCCACCACCTTGACCTCCAGGTGCGGCCCGACGCGGCCCACGGTCGACACCCGGCGCTCGACCGAGTCGTCCGCGCGGGTCTGCGTCGACACCGGCGAGGTCTCCGTCATCCCGTAGCAGATGGACACCTCGGCCATCCCCATGCGGTCGATGACCTCCTTCATCACCTCGACCGGACAGGGCGAGCCCGCCATGATGCCCGTGCGCAGGCTGGACAGGTCGTACGTGGCGAAGCCGGGGTCGGCCAGCTCCGCGATGAACATGGTGGGCACCCCGTAGAGCGAGGTGCAGGACTCCGCCTCGACGGCGGCCAGTGTGGCCGCGGGGTCGAAGGACGGCGCGGGGATCACCATGGCCGCGCCGTGGCTGGTGCACGCGAGATTTCCCATCACCATGCCGAAGCAGTGGTAGAACGGCACCGGGATGCAGACCCGGTCGTGCTCCGTGTAGTGGCACAACTCGCCCACGAAGTAACCGTTGTTGAGGATGTTGTGGTGGGAGAGGGTGGCGCCCTTGGGGAAGCCGGTGGTCCCCGAGGTGTACTGGATGTTGATGGGGTCGTCGGGACTCAGCGCCGCCTGCGCCCGTACGAGGTCGGCCGGGTCACCGCGTCGGCCCCGCTCCAGCAGGGAGGCCCAGAGGGGGCCTTCCAGCAGCGCCACGAACTCCAGATCCGGGCAGCGCGGACGCACCTCCTCGATCATCGCCGCATAGTCGGAACTCTTGAAGCGGTCCGCCGCGACCAGCAGCCGGATCCCGGACTGCTGGAGCACGTAGGCGAGTTCGTGCGAGCGGTAGGCGGGGTTCACGGTGACGAGGACCGCACCGATCTTGGCGGTGGCGTACTGCACGAGGGTCCACTCGGCGCGGTTGGGAGCCCAGATGCCGACGCGGTCCCCCTTGGCGATGCCGAGGTCCAGCAGCCCGAGCGCGAGGGCGTCCACGTCGGCGGCCAGCTCCGCGTACGTCCACCGGCGCCCGGCGGCCCGGTCGATCAGCGCGTCGCGGCGGGGGAACCTGCGGACGGTGCGGTCCAGGTTCTCTCCGATCGTGTCGCCCAGCAGCGGCACCTCACACACCCCGGACGCATAACTCGACGCGGCAGACACACATGACTCCTGGACTCGGTGACGGGCGCGGGGCCGGGGCCCCGCGGGCCGGCGGCTCCTCGTGACCGCCGCCGTCCGTACCCAGGGCTACCCCGCGAGGTGGCCGCCAACCGGGCCGTCGCCACGGGGGCTCAGCGGACGGCGACCACGACGTGGCTGTGCCCGAACTGCCAGACGGTCCCGGCGTGCCCGAATCCGGCCTCGCGCAGCAGGGCGAGGTGGCCCGACAGGGTCAGGTCGTTCCCCTCGCACTCGGGATGCCGGTGCGGTTCGCACCGTGCGAGACGGGGCGCCAGCTCCGGGTCCGCGGCCGCCTCCGCCCACCACGACTCCCAGTCCTCGGCGCTGTCCAGGTGGCGCTGCGAGCGGCGGCGCCCGATGTGCAGGGCGAGCCGGGAGACCGCCGTCGCGTCCGGGCTGATGTGGTCGCCGTTGACGAGGACGCCGCCGGGGCGCAGTCGCGCCGCCAGCTCCCGGTAGACCCGGCGTAGGGTGCGTTCGCCCAGGTAGTGCAGGGCCGTCGCCGACACGGCCGCGTCCACCGGGCGGTCCAGGGCGAGCGCGTCCAGCCAGCCGGGCTCGCCGATCACCGCTTCGACGTAGCGCAGGGCCGGCCCGTAGTAGGAGCTGCCCAGTTCCAGCAGGAGGGGATCGGCGTCGACGGCCAGCACCTCGGCGGCCGGCAGCCGGGCGGCCAGCCGTGAGGCCAGCGCCCCCGGACCGCTGCCCAGGTCGAGCACCAGCGGCGCGGGCTGCCCGAGCGTCACGTGCTCGACGACATCGCCCATGACCGTGAATCTCTCCTCCCGGTCCACCGCGTACCGCTGCTGCTGGCTCTCCCAGCGCTCCACCCAACGCGCCGCCGTCGCCGTACTCACGCCCATAATGGAAATCATTGCAGATTGGCGAGGGTGGTGAGCAACTCCGTGATCTCCTCGGGTGTGTTGTGCACGTGCAGACTCACCCGTACCGACCCCTCCTTGTCCGACACCCCGGCCTGGCAGTGCCCGTCGGAGCGCACCATGAACCCGTGGCTGAACAGGATGAACCCGAGGTCCTGGGCGTCGATCCCGCGGTGCCGGAACGTCACGATGCTGCGCCGCCGCTGCACCGCCGACGCGGCCGCCAGGCTGGAGCGGCAGCCGAGGACCTCGTACGCGGGCATCCGCGCGAGCCCGTCGGTCAGCAGGGACGTCAGCGCCACCGTCCAGCGCTCGATGCGCTCGACGCCCGCGCCGTCGAGCCAGTCCAGGGCCGCCGCCAGGGAGACGATCCCGACCGTGTTCGGCGTACCGCTCCAGCCGCCCGGCCGGAAGGCGGGCCCCCGCTGCCCGCGCGCCCAGACCGCGCCGGTGCCCGGCAGCGCCATGGCCTTGTGGCCGGAGAACACCACGAAGTCCACGTCGAGGCCGGCCACGGACACCGGGAGGTGGCCGACGCTCTGCGCGGCGTCCAGGCAGATGGGCACGTCCGGCCCGACCACCCGGCGGATGCGGTGCACGTTCATGTCCACCCCGTGCACGTGGTGCACGTGGGTGGCCGCGACGAACCGGGTGCGCGGTCCGGTGATCGCTTCGAGCGCCCGGGGGTCGTAGTCCCCGGAACCCTCCTGGCGGGGCAGCTCCCGTACCCGGACGCGGACCCCCTGGCGGGCCAGCAGCTCCTGGGCCTCCAGCCACGGCGACAGGTTCGCCTGATGGTCGCCGAACGGGACGACGATCTCGTCCCCGTCCCCCAGCAGGCCCGGCAGCCAGTCCCGCGCCAGGGTGCGCAGCCCTTCCGTGGCCCCGCTGGTGAAGTGCACCGTGGACCGGTCCGGCCGCGGATCCCCGAGGAACTCCTTGACCCGGTCGCGGGCGCCCTCCACCAGGGCCGTCGTGGTGTTGGCCCACGGGTACGAGCCCCGGCCCGCGTTGGCGTTCGAGCGGACGAGGTAGTCCCCTGCGGCGTCCAGGACGGCCTGCGGCTTCTGCGCGGTCGCCGCACTGTCCAGGTACACCAGACCGGGATGGCCGAGCACGATCGGGAACTGGGCGCGCAGCCCGCGCTGCCAGGACGCCAGTTCCGTGAGGTCCCCCGTGGGGTCCGCCGCCATGTCAGTCACGCACCAGAGGTGCTCCGGCGTCCCGCCAGGCGACGATGCCGCCCGCGAGACTGCGTACGTCGGGGTGGCCCATCCGCGTCAGCAGGGCCGCGTACCGGGCGGACTTCTCGCCGACCGGGCAGGCCAGCAGCACCGGCTGCCGCTTGCTGAACGGCAGTCCGCCCCGGACGAGTTCGTCGAACAGCTCGTCCACGATGTTCACCGAGCCGTCGATGTGCAGCGCGGCGTACGCGAACGGGCCGCGCAGGTCGACCACCAGCGGACGGCCCTCCTCCAGCCACTTGCGCGCGTCGCCGACCTCGATCACGGAGGCCGACCGGACCTCGGCCTCGGTCAGCGTGGCCACCGAGTTGCCCACCGTCGGCCTGCCGAGCAGCTCCGGGCGGCGCCGGCGCACGTAGCCGAGATAGCTCTCCACCCGGTCGCAGACGATGAACACGGCCGTCCTGCGCCCGGGCCCGGTGCTCTCGTGGTCCAGCGCCCGCAGATGGCGCACCGCCCCGAAGTACGCCGCCCCGCCGGTCGGCCCGGCCAGCAGCCCGCAGCGGCGCAGCAGCGTCAGCATCCCGTCGAGGGCCTCGTCCGCGCTCACCGACTCGATCGTGTCGTAGGTGGCGGGGTCGAATATGCCGACCTCCTGCACCTCGTCGATGGTGCGGATACCGGGGATGAAGTCGGACTTCTCCCCGACCAGACCGACCACCCGCACGGCGGGATCGTGGGCGCGCAGCGCCGAGGCCACCCCGGTGGACGAACCGGCGGTCCCCACGCAGGCGATGAACCAGTCCGGGGCGAGCCCGTCCAGATCGGCGACGATCTCCGGACCGGTACCCGTCGCGTGCGCCTCGGTGTTGAGGGCGTTGAAGTACTGGTCCGTGTGGAGGTGGGCGCCGCCCGGGTGGCTGAGCTGCTGGTGGAAGAGGGTCAGCGGATCGTCGGTGTCCGTCGGGTCCAGGCATTCGCTGCGGCCGGGCAGCTCCTCGATCTCGGCCCCCAGCAGCAGGAGCAGGTCCTTGATCTCCGGGACGCGCATCCGGTTGGTGACGCTCTTGAACGGCAGTCCGTGCATTCCGGCGATGAGGGCCAGGGCCTTGGCGGTGTTCCCGCTGGACAGCTCGACCACGGTCTCTCCGCGCTCCCGTGCGCCCGGCAGGCCGTCGCGCACCATGTTCCAGGCGGCCCGGTCCTTCAGCGAGCCGAAGGGGTTGAGCATCTCCAGCTTGGCGTACAGGTCGATGTGGCGCAGGCCGTGCACGGCCGGATCGATGCGGACCAGCGGGGTGTTGCCGATGGCGTCGGTGATGCTGTCGTACCTCATGCGGACCGTCCCCCCGTACGTGTGACCGGCCAGTACTGCTCGTCGAGGCACCAGCCCCAGGAGCCGTTCTCCTCGTCCACGGCGGCCTTGCGGGCCGTGGGCTGCTGCTGGGCGCCGGTGGCGGTGAAGTCCATGCAGTAGCCGGCCGTGTTGGCGAAGGCGAGCAGGTCGCCCGGCCGCGGCAGCCCGGGCAGGAACACCGTCCGGCGGGTGATCAGATCCGCCTCCAGACAGAGGTTGCCCAGGAGGTGGACGCCGACCGGCCCGCCGGTGTCGGGCGCGACGGTGTCGCGGCGCAGGAGTACGGGGTCCACGAGCACCCCGTGGTCCTCCAGGCCCACGTCCCCCGCGTTCAGGGCGAGGCGTACGAGGTGGCCGTGGCCGCCGCCCTCGGGGGGCCGTACCTCCAGCACCCGGCCGAGGGTGACCCCGCACTGGTCCGTCAGGGCCCGGCCGGGTTCCGCGTACAGGTCGCACAGGCTCTCCAGGAGCAGCGTGCCCAGCGGGCGCCCCAGGGTGGGCGCCGGGAGGGAGAGCAGCTCGTCGAGGTAGGCGGCGCCGGCGAGCGGGCGGTGCGCCGGGTACAGGCCCAGGGCCCCCTTGAGGGTGCCGTTCTCCACGCGCAGGCCGTAGCCGTGTCCGCCCCAGGTCAGCGGTGGCCGCCGGCCCATCACGGCATGGGTGAGTTCGGTGGTGTACCGCTCCCACTGGGCGGCGTGGGCCAGGTAGTTGACGCCGAAGCCGCCGCCTACGTCGATGACGCAGGGTTGGAACCCCCGGATCCGTAACTCCTCGGTGGCCCGCAGACAGCCCTCCAGCGCGGTCGCCTTCTCGTCCAGGCTCGTCGTGTCGAGGTGGTAGCCGACACCGATCGGCTCCAGCGCGTCCCGGTGCCGTTCGAGTACGTCGAGCAGCCCGTCCAGGGCCTTGACGGAGGTTCCGAAGCGGCTGCGGCGCGACAGCACCTTGGCTCCGGAGACCTCGAACTCGGACAGGCGCAGCAGTACCCGCAGCCGCGGCAGGCCGTACGCGCCCACGAGGGCGGCCGCGTCGGCCAGTTCCGCGGCCCCGTCGGCGTTGACGGTCGCCCCGCAGCGCGCGGCGAGCCAGAGGAACTCGGGGTCCTTCGGCCCGGTCACCATGATCCGGTCACCGGTGAACCCCGAGGCGAGCGCGTGCTGCAGCTCGCCGAGCGATGCGGCGTCGAGTGCGGCGTCGGTGGTGCTGAGCCGCCGGACCAGTGCGCTGGAGCGGTTGGCCTTGTGCGCGTAGTAGATCCGGCCGCCGAGGCGGTGGCGACGCAGGACGGAGCGGAATTCCGCCACGTTCTGCGCGAACTGCTGCGGCAGTACGAGGTTCAGGGGCGATCCGAGCCCGTCCACGAGGGCGTGCGGGAAGCCGGCCGTGTCCAGCAGGGACGCCAGACGTGGTGCCAGCCGCGGTTCCAGGTACAGAGGTGCGTCGCTCATCCCAGCTGTTCCTCCCCGACGAGGAATACGTACCGGTTTCGGCAAACGGTCATAAGACCGTAACCCTCACCGGGCCCTTTGCGCCCGGCCCGGCGCCGGAGGGACTGCAACCCGCCGCCGGACGGCCGGATCGGGACGGTCGGGGGCCGCCCCCGGAGGCCTACCGGCTGACGTAGGGGAGCAGGGCCATTTCGCGGGCGTTCTTGATCGCCGTGGCGATCTGCCGCTGCTGCTGGGCCGTCACGCGGGTGATGCGGCGGCTGCGGATCTTCCCGCGGTCGGAGATGAACTTCCGCAGCAGGTCGGTGTCCTTGTAGTCGATGTAGGTGATCTTCGCCGCGTGCAGCGGGTTGGGGCGGGACTTCAGCGGCTTGTGGGGGGCCGGACGGCGTGCCATGGGGACTTCCTTGCGGTGGGTCGGGATTTGGAGCGGACCTTGCCGGTCCGGGAGGTTCAGGAGACGGGGTCGAGGAGGGAGTCGAAGGCGGCGGGAAGCCTCTTCCAGGCCTCGCGGCCGGCGGTGTACTCGGCGTCCGTGAGCAGGCAGGACTCCAGGAGCTGTGCCAGGCCGTCCCGGTCGAGACCGGGTGAGGTGAAGACGAGGTGCTGGCAGCAGTCCCCGTGCTCGGGATGCCAGTCCAGCGCGGCGGCCGCCCTGCGCATCGGGGCCACCATCTCCCAGGCGGCGTCCGGCAGGGAGGCCAGCCAGGGTCCCGCGTTCTCCACGCACAGCGCGCCGCCCGCCGCGTCCCAGGCCAGCAGGGTGTCGGGGCGGTCGGCGAGCCAGAAGCGCCCGCGGCTGCGGGCGGCTGCGCAGCTGAGGTCCTCCAGGGCCGCGTAGAGGCGTTCGGGGTGGAAGGGGCGGCGGCGGTGCCAGACGAATGTGGTGACCCCCGCCTCGTCGGCCTCCTGGGGCAGCCGGGCACAGGCCGGGTGCTGGGCGGCGCCCGCCGATTCCACGTCGAAGCCGGCGAAGGCCGCGTGGACGAGCTCTCGGGACCCGGAGGACACCTGGCGGGCGGTCGGGTGGAGCTGAGTGAGCAGGGCGCGGTCCTCTTCGTCGGCGTCCTCGCTGTCGACGAGGGCCAGGACGGGGGCGTACTCCAGCTGCCGCGCCCAGGTGTCCCCGACCGTCCGCTGGTCGGAGGCGGCCGCGGCGAGGCCCACCTCGGCCAGGTCGTCGCCGTTGGCGAGGCAGGGCAGGACCAGCGCCGGGTCGACCGCGGTGATCACACCGGTGAGGTCGAGGGCGTCGGCGCCGTGCGCGGCGACGACCTCGGCCATCGCCCTGGGTTCGACGGAGTCCCAGAGTTCGACGACGGCGAGCCGGGCCGAGCCGGCGGCGGCCAGCCGCTCCAGTTCGGGGACCAGGTCCTCGCGCAGCGCGCAGCAGGCGCAGTCGTTGACGAGGGGGGCCTCGCCGCGGGACAGCTCGCCCGAGGCCTCGCGCACCAGCCGCAGGACCGTGCCCGCCGGGGCCGTGGACAGGTCGTGGTGGAGGGCGACGCTGCCCGGTACGGAGTGCAGCAGGCGGTCCACGACCTCCTTGCGGGCGTCCCGGTGCAGTCCGCCGACGATGACGACGGGCAGGGTCATGCCGTGCCCCCGTAGCGGCGCTCGAAGCGCTCGACGCGCCCGGCGGTGTCCAGGACGCGGGCGGTGCCGGTGTAGAAGGGGTGGCTCTGCGAGGAGATCTCCACGTCGATGACGGGGTAGGTGTTGCCGTCCTCCCACTCGACCGTCTTGTCGCTGGTGGCGGTGGAGCGGGTGAGGAAGGCGAAGTCGGCGGCCTTGTCACGGAAGACGACGGGGCCGTAGGCGGGGTGGATTCCGGGCTTCATGGGGCGGCTCTCTCTGGGGGAGGGGGTCAGCGCTCTTCGCGGAAGTCGACGTGCCGGCGGACGACCGGGTCGAACTTTCGCAGCACCATCCGGTCCGGGTCGTTACGCCGGTTCTTGCGGGTGACGTAGGTGTAGCCGGTCCCCGCGGTGGAGCGGAGCTTGATGACCGGTCGTACTTCGTTGCGTGCCATGCGGGCTACTATACGGGAATGGAAATCGTTTCCAATAACGATCCCGGCTCAGAGAGAGGCAGGTAACACTCGTGTCCGCCCACTGCCAACTGACCGGAGCCCAGCCCGGCTTCGGCAACACCATCTCCCACTCCCACCGGCGCACCTCCCGCCGCTTCGACCCCAACATCCAGCGCAAGCGCTACTGGCTGGCCGGTGAGGGCCGGTACGTCCGCCTGACGCTGAGCGCGAAGGCGATCAAGACCGTCGACGTGATCGGCGTCGAGGCGGCCGTGGCCCGGATCAGGGCCCGGGGGGTGAAGGTCTGATGGCGAAGAAGAGCAAGATCGCCCGGAATGAGCGGCGCAAGGCGGTCGTCGAGCGCTACGCCGCCCGGCGCGCCGAGCTGAAGGAGGTGCTGCGCCGCCCGTCCTCGACCGGGGCCGAGCGCACCGGCGCCCTGGCGGAGCTGCGCAGGCAGCCCCGCGACGCCAGCGCGACCCGCGTGCGCAACCGGGACGGCGTGGACGGCCGCCCCCGCGGGCACCTGCGCAAGTTCGGCCTCTCCCGTGTCCGCATGCGCGAGCAGGCCCACGCCGGACTCCTCCCCGGAGTCACCAAGTCCTCCTGGTAGCGCCCCCGCCCCTACGGCGGGAAACGCGCGAGCCCACACCCCGCCGGGGGGTGTGGGCTCGCGTCGGACAGCGGCTCGGTACGGGGTGTCAGCGCGCGTTGTGCTCCGGCAGGTCCACCTCGGCCGGAGCCGTGACCGCGAAGCCGCGGGCGGTGGGCTTCACGGGCTGCTTACCGCAGAACGCGGCTTCGAGGGTGCCGCCGAGGGCCGTGTTCGCGGTGCCCCTGTTCGAGGTGTTCGCCATCGCGGCGAGGCTGCGGCGGCCGTCCCGGGTGGCGAAGGCGTAGGTGTAGAAGCCCTGCACGGTGCCCGTGTGCCCGTAGACCGAGGTGCCGCAGGAGAGGTCGTAGCGGCGCAGGCCGAGCCCGTAGAAGCGGGTGTTCGTGGTGTCGGTCGGAGTCACGGTGATCATGGCGTCCAGCATCGACGGGGACAGCAGCCGGCCGCCGAGCAGCGCGGACGTGAAGGTGTTCAGATCGGCCGCGTTGGAGATGACCGCCCCGGCGGACTGGGCCCACGACACCGTCTGCTCGGTGGAGTCCACCAGCGGCGCGCCCTCCTCGTCCGGGTGGAGGTAACCGCGGGTGTGCAGCCCCTTGATGGTGGTGCCGGGGTGGACGTACGAGGTGTTGCGCAGGCCCAGGCGCTTGATGATGCGCCGGTCGTACTCCTTGGCCAGCTTGTTGCCGGTGGCCTTCTCGATGAGCATGCCGACGACGACGAAGTTGGCGTTCGAGTACTTGTACGCCGCGCCGGGCTCGGTCGTCCGCGGCTCGGCCAGCGACAGGTCGACCAGCTCCTGGTAGGTGAACACCTTGTTCCGCACGGCCTCGAACCCGGGCACGGTCTGCGCGAACATGGCGTCCGTGTAGTCCGCCAGCCCGCTGCGGTGGGTCAGCAGGTGCCGCACCGTGATCCGGTCGTCGGGCAGCAGGCCCGGCAGGTAGCGGTTGACGGAGGTGTCCAGGTCGATCTTCTTCTCGGCCACCAGCTGGAGCAGCACGACGGAGGAGAAGGTCTTGCTGACGCTGCCGATCCGGAAGCGGGCCTTGGTGTCCATGGCCGCGCCCGTGGCCTTGTCGCGTACCCCCGTCGTCCGGGTGAGGACACCGCTCGGGCCGGTGAGGCGCACCATGGCACCCGGAGCGCCGGCGTCGGTCGTGTTCTTCAGCGCCTGGGCCAGGGCCTCGAGGTCGGCAGCAGGCACGGGGGCCTGCGCTGCCGCGGCCGGGCGGGCCGGCGCGGCGTGCGCGACGGTCACCGGCGCCGCGGTGGCCAGCAGGGCCAGCAGGGCGGTGGCGCTGACGGCCAGACGTCGGTTGACGGGCAGAAGCATGGCGTTCCCCTGGAAGGTCGATGGGTCCGCAACAGGGCGGGCCTTCGCGGACTCGGCTGTGCGTGGGCTCAATTGGTCGCACTGAGCGGCACGAGCTTACGGAAGATCTACCCGAGGTTCGGTGAGCGTGCGCCCGATGACGGCGCGGCAGGAAAGGGGCGGGGACCGGCATGAACGTGCGTCGCGATGAGATTCCGGGTGCGGCGATGGAAGGGGTTGACCCTGACCCTGCGTCAGGGTTGGAGCCTGGTCGCATGACGAACAAAAACAGCACTTCCCCGGCTCGGCTCGTCCCGCCGATCGGAGGTTTCCAGGAGATCGAAGGCCGCCGCATCTTCGTGCACCGGTCGGGCAGTGGCGGACCGGCCGTGGTGTTCCTGCCGGGCGCGAGCGCGGTCGGCCTGGACTATTTCGGTGTCCAGCAGGGGGTTTCCCAGTTCACCACCGCCGTTGTGTACGACCGCGGCGGCACGGGATACAGCGATCCCCTTCCGCTGCCGCGCACCGCCGCCGCGGTCGCCACGGAACTGCACGAGCTGCTGCGCGCCCAGGACATCGCCGCCCCGTACGTTCTGGTGCCGCACTCCCTCGGCGGCCTCTACGCGCACCGGTTCGCGCAGCTGTACCCGAAGGACGTGGCCGGGCTGGTCTGGCTGGACGCCATCCACCGCGACTGGGACGACTTCATGCCTCCCGCGGCGTGTCTGGCCGCGGTCGAGCAGATGGGACCCGATCGGGAGCAGCTGGAACAGATGCGTCCGGCCCTGCGCGAGATGAGGTCCGAGTTGCTCGCGGACTACCCGGAGCACATGCGGCAGGCGCTGGTCGATGCCAAGGCGAGCGACGAATGGACGCAGGTCGGCATCGCCGAGCGCACCAATCTGACCGGACTCGCCACCGAACTGCGGGCCGGGCCGAACGTTCCCGACGTCCCGCTGGTCGCCCTCACCGTGGTCGGCACCGACCCCGGCCAGCAGGCGCTGACGCCGGAGCGGACGTTGCGAGAGATGCACGAAGGCCGCACGAGAATGGACGCGGCCCTGGTGAGCGCGGTCTCGCACGGGGAACAGCGCATCATCTCCGACACCAGCCACCACCGGCTCTGCTTCGACCGCCCCGATGCCGTGGTCCGCGCGATCCGCGACGTCGTCGACCGAGCTCGCCTCTAGACTCGGCAGACTCGACATGACCACGTTGCACGAAGACCCGAGGCGGACGGTGCTCACGATCAGCCAGCTCGCGGCTACCGCCGGCGTGACCGTGCGCACCGTTCGTCACTACCACCACGTCGGCCTGTTGCCCGAGCCCGAGCGCGATGCCTCCGGCTACCGCCGGTACAGCGCACAAGCGGCGGTGGATCTCATCCGGATCAGGACCCTCGCCGATGCCGGGGTGCCACTGGCCCGTATCGACGCGCTGCTGCACGCACAACCGACCGAGTTCGCCGCAGCCGTCACCGACATCGACGCCGCACTGGAGCGCAGGATCGACGAGCTCACCGGATACCGCCGCCGGATCGCCGAACTGAACAGCGGCGAAAGGCTTGTCCTGCCCCCCGAGGTGGTCGCCATCCTGGACCGGATGCGCGGTCTCGGGGTCAGCGAACGGAGGGTACGACTCGAGCGCGACGCGTGGATCCTGATGCAGGCACTGGACCCGCAGGTCATGCCGCAGCGGATACGGGACAAGAACGCCGGCTTCGACGACCCCGAGACGACGCGCCTGTACCTCGCCTGTGATGAATCAGTCGACTGGGATCCGTACGATCCACGCCTGGACCGGCTCATCGACGACCTCGACGCATGGGAGGTCGAACACGCACGGGACAGCAGCCGGCCGGGGTACCTCAAGCTGGTCTCTTCCCGGATCTCCGAGGCATCACCGGCATGGCGACGCATCATCGAGGCGCTCGCCCACCGCGCCGAGCGGCGCCGAACCGCCGGGCACGACAGCTGAAGCCGGCACCGCGGACACCGCAACATGAAGTCGGGCAGGGCCTACGGGGTGGCGGGGAGGGCGGACGCGCCGTCGGGGAAGGGCTGTTCGGCCCAGATGGTCTTGCCGCGGGCGTGGTAGCGGGTGCCCCAGAGCTGGGCCAGCTGCGCGACCATGAACAGGCCGCGGCCGCCCTCGTCCGTCTCCAGGGCCCGCCGGACGTGCGGGGAGGTGCTGCTGCCGTCGGAGACCTCGCAGATCAGCTCGCGGTCGCGGATCAGCCGCAGCCGGATCGGCGGGCTGCCGTAGCGGACGGCGTTGGTGACGAGCTCGCTGACCACCAGTTCCGTGGTGAACTCCAGCTCCTCCAGGCCCCATTCGGCGAGCTTCCGCGTCGCGAGCACCCGGGCCCGGCCCACCACCTCGGGTTCGGACGCCAGCTCCCAGCTGGCGTGGTGGTCCGGATCCAGCCCGCGCACCCGCGCCATCAGGAGCGCGGCGTCGTCGTGCGGGCGGGTCGGCAGCAGACGTCCCATCACCTCGTCGCAGACGGCGTCGAGGCTCCCGTCGGGCCGCAGCCCGCCCAGCGCCGTGCGCAGCCGGTCGAGTCCCGTGTCGAGCGGCTGCCCCTGCGAGCGCACCAGTCCGTCGGTGTACAGCACGAGCAGTTCCCCGTCGGCCAGCTTCAGTTCGCCGCTCTCGAAGGGGAGCCCGCCCCGTCCGAGCGGGGATCCGCCGGGCAGGTCGAGGACCTCGACCCGACCGTCCCGCGCCGATACGCGTGCCGGTGCCGGGTGCCCCGCGCGGGCCAGCACGCAGACCCGCGAGACCGGGTCGAACACCGCGTACACGCAGGTCGTCCCTGCCGCACCGCCCGTGAGCCCGTGGCCGTGCTCGTCCTGGAACCGGCCCACCAGGTCGTTCAGCCGGCTCAGCAGCTCCTCGGGCGCCAGATCGAGGTCCGCGAGGGTCCGTACCGCCGTGCGCAGCCGGCCCATGGTCACCACCGAGTGCAGGCCGTGCCCCACCACGTCCCCCACCACCAGTGCCACCCGCGCGCCCGACAGCGGGATGACGTCGAACCAGGCACCCCCCAGCACGGTGTGTCCGCTGGCCGGCAGGTACCGCCCCACCGCCTCCACCGCGCCGAGTTCCGGCAGCCGCTGGGGGAGCAGACTGCGCTGGAGGGCCAGGGCCGTCGTCCGCTCCCGGGTGTAGCGGCTCGCGTTGTCGATGCACACGGCGGCGCGTCCCACGATCTCCTCGGCCAGCAGCACGTCGTCGGCCTCGAAGGGGTGCGCGCGCTCGGAGCGCACGAAGACCGCGGTGCCCAGCGCCGCACCCCGCGCGAACAGGGGGACCAGCAGCCAGGAGTGGACCCCGTACTCGCTTACCAGGGCGGCCCGGCCGGGGTCCGCCGTGGCGAACTCGGCAATCAGCTCCGCGCCCGTCATCAGCGCGGGCTCACCGCTCGCCAGCGCCAGCGCGAACGGTGATCCGGGCCCCGAGGCGAACCGGTCGACCTCGCCCATGGGGACCATCGCCTCGCTCCGCGCGCCCGGCGCGACCGAACTCGCGGCCCGGCGCTGCGGCACGGATCCGCGCACCGCGTCGTAGGCCGGGCCGTGCGAGGGCTCCTCACCGCCGAAGACGGGGTCCAGCAGGTTGACGTAGGCGTGGTCGGCGAAGCGCGGGACGGCCACGTCGACGAGCTCCTGCGCGGTGCTCAGGACGTTCAGCGTGGTGCCGATGCGCGTGCTCGCGTCGTTCACCAGGGCAAGCCGCTCCTTGGCCCGGTCCCGTTCCGTCGCGTCGACGACCGCGTGCGCCAGCCCGATCACCTCCCCGGACCGGCTGCGCAGGGGCAGGATCGACTCGGACCAGACGTGCTCGCGGTCCGGGTCGTCGGGGGTGCGGCCGCGGACCTCGGTGGCGATCAGGGCCTCCCCGGTCTCCAGGACGTGCCGCTGCCGCGCCTCGAAGGCCTCCAGGTCCAGCAGGCCGGGCGGTGCCACCTCGGCCATCGTGAGGCCCGTGCACTCCTGGCCCCCGAAGGCCCCGGTGCGGCGCTGCGCGTCGTTCTGCGCCAGGAAGCGCAGCTCGGTGTCGAAGACGTCGATGACGACCGGGGATTCGGTGAACAGCCCGCGCAGGAGGGCCTCGCCGAATTCGTGCCGGTGCGCGCCGGTGGAGTCCCTCGCCAGGACCAGCCACTGCTGGTCACCGCCGGTGGAGGCCATCGGACGGACCTGGAGCGTCACCTCGACGGGCTGTCCGCTGCTGTGCCGCAGGACCGCGCGTCCCAGATCGACCACCGCGCCGGGCTCGCACCGTCCCACGAGTGCGGTGGCGTCCGAGCGCGTGTACAGCAGATCGGCCCCCCGCCGTCCCCGGACCTCCTCCGCAGTGCGGCCGAGCAGGCTCTCCGCGCCGGGACTCAGGCCGATCAGCACACCGTGCACGTCCAGCAGGGCGTACGCCTCGGACGTCTCGTCGCCTGGTTCCCCGGAGAGGCCGGAGGCGTCGCGGAACAGGCCGTCGTGCATCACACCGCCCCACTTCCGGGTCCGAGGCCGTCAGGTCTACCTCGCGGGGCCGCTGCCCTGCTGTAATTGTCTCCTTGATCCTCTTCTGGTGCAGCCCGGTACGGCCCGGCGCGGCCAGAGCCCCGACGTTCGTGAGGAGTTCCTCCGTGAACTGGACGCTCGAAGTCATCCCCGTCCCCGTCAGCGACATGGACCGGGCGAAGGAGTTCTACGCCGCCAAGGCCGGGTTCAAGGTCGACCTCGACGACGAGGTCGCCCCCGGCGTGCGCATCATCCAGCTCACCCCAGCGGGCTCGCGGTGCTCGATCGCGATGCTCCAGGGGATGCCCGCGGCGCCCGGTACGAAGCCGATGGCGCCGGGCACCCTGCAGGGCCTCCAGCTGTGCGTCACGGACATCGAGGCGGCCCGGGCGGAACTGCTGGGCCGGGGCGTGGACGTCTCCCCGGTCCGGCACGTCGGGGAGAAGGGCTGGGAGGATGGCAAGGGGGGCACCTGGAACTCGTTCATGACCTTCGAGGACCCGGACGGGAACGGCTGGGTGGTCCAGGAGGCCCCGTCGGAGCTGTCCGAGCGCTGAACGGGCCGGGGCGGCCGGGCGGCTCCGTCCTCGTACCAGGACGGGCCTGCCGCGGCCGCCGCCGGTGCTGTGACCGCACCGGTGCTGTGACCGGAAAGGTTTGCCGGGTCAGTTGGCGGCGTAGACGCGGACCGCGAACTCCGCGATGTCCTCGTCGGAGAGGTTGATCGCCAGGTTGGCCTCGGTGATCATGCCGACGAGGCGGCGGCCGCCGGCCACGTCGATGACGGGAAGCCGCTTGATCTGGTGGACCTCCATGGTGTCCACCGCTTCCTGCGCGTTGGAGTCGGCGTCGATCCAGTGCAGGGTGCCGGCCAGTTCACCGGCGAGCATCCGAGCCGGGTCCTTGCCCTCGGCGCAGCACTTGATCACGATGTCGCGGTCCGTGATCAGGCCCTGGAGACGCTGGTCGCTGCCGCAGATCGGCAGACAGCCGACGTTCAGGTCGCGCATCATGCGCGACGCGTCCAGCAGGGACTGGTTCTCCCGGACGCACGTCACGCCCTCGGTCATGATGTCCCGGGCCCGCAGGTTCCTGTTCATCTCAGTCTCCTTGGCTCGCTCGTCCATGCCTCGCGCTGTCGAGTGCACCCCCGATTTCTCCCCTCTACGAGGACAGCACGGATGGGCGGGCACTGCGCGCTGAGCACCCCGAGGGCGATCCGCGGGCCGTTACCGCCCCGGCGGGTCAGGCCGTGGCCTCGGCCGTGGCGTCGGCCGGGGCGGGAGGGGTGGTGACGGCGGGATCGGTGCGCGCGGGGGAGGGGCGCCGGCTGGCCAGCCGGCAGCCGAGGCAGTCCGCGTGTCCCTGGCGTGCGGAGTGGTCCCGTACCCCCATGCCCCATTGGGCGGCGGGGCGCCCGCCGGGCGGCTTGCCCCAGCCCGCGAGGTGCAGGCGCCACGTGACCAGCAGGGCCGCCGCCGATATGGCGAGCCCCAGCCAGATCCCCGGGCTCCAGCCGATGACGCCCACGGCGGTGACCGAGGTGCCGACCGTGGCGACGGCCGTACCGGCCCATCCGGCGACGGTGTGGCCCTCGTCGTAGGGGTGTGCGCTCACGTGTCCTCCTCGTGCCCGCCGGACCTATGATGTCTTAGTAAGTAAGAAAGATATCTCATGAACTAAGGGAATTTCAATGGAGGTCAAGCCCGGCGCCACGGCCGCGGACGCCATCGGGGCGATGGACCACCTCATCGCGACGAGCATCGTCGGTCAGCAGGAGTTCGCCCGGAACCTCGGCCTGAACGTCACGGACCTCGTGTGCTTCGCGTACGTCCTGGAGGCCGGTGACTCGCCCGTCACCGCCGGTGACCTGGCCGGACGCGCACACGTGACGACCGGGGCGGTCACCGGCGTCCTCAACCGCCTGGAGCGCGGCGGCTTCGTGGTCCGCCGGCCGGACCCGGCCGACGGGCGCCGGGTACGGGTCGTGGCCGTCCCGGACGCCGTCGAGCGCGTGACGGCGATCTACGGGCCGTACTACGCGCGCCTCGCGGAGCTCTTCGCGCTGTACACGCCGGAGCAGACCGCCGTGCTCGCGGACTGGTTCACGCGCGCCGGCGCGCTGGCGCGCACCTACCTCGAGGAGTCCTGCGAGAGCTGATCCGGCGCCGAGGGCCGCTGCCGCCCCGGACTCACTCGTCCAGCGGGTCCGGCCTGCCGGGATACGGCCAACTCCCCGCGTTTTCCAGCCGCCCGGCGGCCCCGGACGGCTCCCGCCCTATCGTGGACCGCCTCGACGAGTGCCGGTCCGTCGACGGCGCGGCGTGCCGCCGACGGCCACGGAGGGGGAACCGATGAGGCTGACCGAGAAGTTCCACACCGCCTCGCGCGGGGCGCGCCGCGGCGTCGTCCGGGCGGCCGTCCTGGCCGTGGCGGCCGCCGCGGGGGTGCTCGTGCCCGGCGGCCCGGCCCACGCGGCGCCCGCGTGCGCCGCCACCGGACCGGCGGCGCCGCCGGTGCAGGTGGCGCACCTGCCCGACTGGGTCGAGTCGATCGCGGTCGACCGGCGGGGCCGGATGTTCGCCACCGCGTACTTCACGGGCCGGGTCTACCGGATCGACGCTCCCGGCAGCGCCCCCGTCGCCCTCACCGGGGACATCGGCGCCAACGGCGGGATCGTCGTCCGCCCCGACGGCCGGCTCCTCGTCGGCACCGGCAACGACCTCGTGCACTCGCTCACCGGCGACGTCCTCCCCGTGTCGAAGCTCCTGGCGGTGGATCCGGAATCCGGCGAGGTCACCACGTACGCCTCGGGGCTCGGCGGCATCGACGGGGTGGCGCTCGCACCCGACGGCACCGTCTACACCACCACCCTGGGCGGCCGGAGCATCGGCCGCGTCACGCCCGACGGGCGGGTGGATCCCGCCTGGGCGAAGGTGGCCCAGCCCAACGGGATCGCCGTGTCCCCGGACGGGTCCGAGGTCTACGTCGTGCAGACCACCGTCGCCCCCGGGCTGTACCGGATCCCTGTCGGCGACCCCGCGCACCCGCGGCGCTGGATCTCCGCCGGAGCGTCGGACGCCCTCGCCCTCCCCGACGGGCTCACCCTCGACGGCCGGGGGCGCCCGCTGATCGCCACCCACGCCTCGGGGCAGATCTGGCGGGCCGAGGGCGGGAGCCTGTGCGCCCTGGAGTCGGGGATGCGCCTGTCCACGCAGCTCACCTACGGGCAGGGCGACCGCGGTTTCTCGGCGGGCCGGCTCTACCGGGCGGGTGTCGACGGGCGGATCTACGAGGTGCCCGCCGGCGCCGAGCCCGTGGGGGAGCGTACGGAGAGCGCGCGGAGTGCGGGGAGCGCGGGGAACAAGGCTGGGTAAATCGCATCAAGCGTCGCGCTGGGGGGCACCGTTTGAATGATCAAAGTATCGGGGGGTTAGCATGTGAGCGCCGCCTAGCTCGAAAGATAAGCCTGTGACTGTCAATGACGACTCGTTCACCAACTGGAAGAACCGCGAGGAGATCGCGGAGTCGATGATCCCGATCATCGGGAAGCTGCACCGGGAGCGGGACGTCACGGTCGTCCTGCACAGCCGTTCCCTGGTGAACAAGTCGGTGGTGAGCATCCTCAAGACCCACCGATTCGCCCGCCAGATCGACGGTGAGGAGCTCTCGGTCACCGAGACCCTGCCGTTCCTGCAGGCCCTCACGACGCTCGACCTCGGTCCGTCCCAGATCGACATCGGGATGCTCGCCGCCACCTACAAGACGGACGACCGCGGTCTGTCGGTGGAGGCGTTCACCGCCGAGGCCGTCATCGGTGCCACGGGTGACAACAAGATCGAACGCCGCGAGTCGCGCGACGTCGTCCTCTACGGCTTCGGCCGCATCGGCCGCCTCGTCGCCCGCCTCCTCATCGAGAAGGCCGGCTCCGGCAACGGCCTGCGCCTGCGCGCCATCGTCGTCCGCGGGGGCGGTGACCAGGACCTGGTCAAGCGCGCCTCGCTGCTGCGCCGCGACTCCATCCACGGCCAGTTCCAGGGCACGATCACCGTGGACGAGGCGAAGAGCACGATCGTCGCCAACGGCAACGAGATCAAGGTGATCTACGCCAACGACCCGTCCGAGGTCGACTACACGGCGTACGGCATCAAGGACGCCATCCTCATCGACAACACCGGAAAGTGGCGCGACCGCGAGGGGCTCTCGAAGCACCTGCGCCCTGGTATCGACAAGGTCGTCCTGACCGCGCCCGGCAAGGGCGACGTCCCGAACATCGTGCACGGTGTCAACCACGACACGATCAAGCCGGACGAGCAGATCCTGTCCTGCGCCTCCTGCACCACCAACGCGATCGTCCCGCCGCTCAAGGCGATGGCGGACGAGTACGGGGTGCTGCGCGGCCACGTGGAGACCGTCCACTCGTTCACGAACGACCAGAACCTGCTGGACAACTACCACAGCTCGGACCGCCGTGGCCGTTCGGCGCCGCTGAACATGGTCATCACCGAGACCGGCGCGGCCTCCGCGGTCGCCAAGGCGCTGCCCGACCTCAAGGCGCCGATCACCGGCAGCTCGATCCGCGTTCCCGTCCCGGACGTCTCGATCGCCATCCTGAGCCTGCGCCTGGGCCGCGAGACCACCCGCGAGGAAGTCCTCGACTACCTCCGCGGCGTCTCGCTGCACTCGCCGCTGAAGCGCCAGATCGACTTCACCACCGCTCCCGACGCCGTCTCCATGGACTTCGTGGGCTCGCGCCACGCCTCCATCGTCGACGCGGGCGCCACCAAGGTCGACGGCGACAACGCGATCCTCTACCTCTGGTACGACAACGAGTTCGGCTACTCGTGCCAGGTCATCCGCGTCGTCCAGCACGTGTCCGGGGTGGAGTACCCGACCTACCCGGTCCCGGCGGTCTGACCTCGGCGGATCCCGTCCGCCCGGAATGCTGACCGGAGCGCCCGGCCTGAACTCCTGTTCAGGCCGGGCGCTCTTTTTTGATCACGGGACGCGGTTCCGGCTGCGTGAGAACCATTACATTCGCCCCCAAATAGTCCGTTTCAGGGAAATCATTACGGTTCCGGAATCGTCATCTAGGGGCCGCTGCCGCGGTCCGCGCCACCGCCCGACCGGTCGGCGCCAGGGAGAGACATGGGACGCGCGCGCAGCTGGACGGGTGACTGGCGGACCGCACTGCCGCTGGCGGGCGGCGCCGCCGTGCTCGGGCTGGGCAGCCTCTACGCCACCGGGCTCGTGACGGGCGGCGACATCGACCCGGGTACGCGGGTCCGGGGCGTGGACATCGGCGGGATGAGCCGGGCCCAGGCTCGGCAGACGCTGGACCGGGAGCTCGGACCCACCGCCGCGGCGCCCGTGGCGATGAAGATCGGCGACCGCGTCGAGAAGGCCGATCCCGCCGCGCTCGGGCTCTCCCTCGACACCCTCGCGACCGTCGAGCGCGCCGCACGCACCGGATACGGCCCCGGCACCGTCATCGGCGGGCTGTTCGCCGACGGCGAGCGCGAGGTCGAGCCCGTGACCCGCATGGACGAGCCGACTGCCCGCGCCGCGGTCGACCGCATCGGCGCGAGCACCCGCCAGCAGGTCCGCGACGGATCGATCGCCTTCGAGAAGGGCATGCCGAAGACCGTCACCCCGCTCCCGGGCGTCTCCCTGATCACCGGCCAGGCCCTGGACACCCTCCGCGGCGCCTACCTGCGGGCGGAGGCCGGCCCCGTCGTGATGCCGGTCGCGCGTACGCAGCCGCGCATCGGAGCCGAGGAGACCGGACGGGCCCTTCGACAGTTCGCGCAGCCCGCGATGTCGGGCCCCGTCACGCTCACCGTCGCCGGCCGGCGCATACCCGTAGGCCCCGCCGTGCTGGGCGGGCACCTGGAGATGAAGCCCGACGCCCAGGGCCGCCTCGTGCCGGCCCTGGACTCCAAGGGCCTGCTCGCCGACCCCGCCGTGGCCCGCCCGGTCGAGGCGGTCACCCGGGCCCCGCGCGACGCCGCGCTCGCCGTCGGCGCGGACGGCCACGTGGTGGTCGGGGACCAGGGCCGCACGGGACGGCAGGTCACGCAGGAGGCGCTCGGCCGGACCGTGCTGCCCCTGCTGACCCGTACGGGCGCGGCCCGCAGCGGCGAGGTCCCCACCGTGGAGGTCCAGCCCGACCTCACGAGCGCCGAGGCGCGGCGCCTGGGCATCAAGGAGAAGCTCTCCTCCTTCACGGTGGAATTCCCGGCCGCCCCGTACCGCACCACCAACATCGGCCGGGCCGTGGAGCTCATCAACGGCTCGGTGGTCCTCCCGGGCAAGGAGTGGAGCTTCAACCGGACCGTCGGCGAGCGCACCCCGGAGAACGGCTTCGTCGACGGGATCATGATCAACGACGGCCAGTACGTGAAATCGCCCGGCGGCGGCGTCTCGGCGGTCGCCACCACCATGTACAACGCCGCGTTCTTCGCGGGCGTCAAGACCGTCGAGCACGGCGCCCACTCGTTCTACATCGAGCGCTACCCCGAGGGCCGGGAAGCCACCGTCGCCTGGGGCCTCCTCGACCTGCGCTGGGTCAACGACACCGGCCACGCCCTCTACGTCCGGGCCGAATCCACCGACACCTCGCTGACCATCACCCTCCTCGGCACGAAGAAGTACGACGAGATACGCGCGACCCAGGGGCCGCGCACCCAGGTGACGCCGCCCGGCAAGCGGACGGGCAGCGGACCGAAGTGCGAGGTCCAGACCCCGCTCGAAGGCTTCGACGTGGCCGTCGGCCGTGTCTTCGTACAGGGCGGCAAGGAGGTCAAGCGCGAGGAGTTCACCACCCACTACACCCCGCGCGACGAGGTCACCTGCACCCCGGAGACCCCGGAGACCCCGCAGACCCCGCAGACCCCCGAGACCCCGGAGAAGGCTTCGCCCACGCAGGGCCCGCGGCCCGTCGGGACCCCGCAGCCCGCGGCCGCCGCGGCCGCCGGCACCGCTCGCAGCCCGCGCTAGCGCGCCCGGACCGGCCGCCCGCCGGCCACCAGGGTGTGATCGTACGGACGCGGCGTGCGCATATCCGCAGCCACGAGCGCCGGGAAGTGCTACAACTGGGTGCGTGACCCTTCCTCGCCACCCGTGCCGGGCACGTCGGTGCGGTCACCCCTAGGCAACAGGTTCAGGAGCGTCGCCGGCCAGGTATTCGTCCTCCAGGTGGCGATCGTGGTGTTGCTCGCCGCCGCCGCGCTGCTGGCACTGGTCCTCCAGTCACGCCACGACAGCGACCGGGAAGCGAAGAACCGGTCCGTCTCCGTCGCCCAGACCTTCGCCCACTCCCTGGGCCTCCAGGACGCCCTGAAGACCCCGGACCCGTCCGCCGTCCTGCAGCCGCTGGCCGAGGCCACGCGCGTGGACGCCGGGGTGGACTTCATCGTCGTGATGGACACCAAGGGCATCCGCTACACCCATCCCCAGCCGGACCGGATCGGCAAGCCGTTCGTCGGCACCATCGAACCCTCGCTCGCCGGGCACACCTACACGGAGAGCGTGAACGGCCCCCTCGGCAAGGAGATCCAGGCCGTGGTGCCGGTCATCGCGTCCGACGGCCGCGTCGTCGCGCTGGTGTCGGCGGGCCTGACGGTGGAAAACGTCTCCGGTGTCGTCGACCGCCAGCTCCCGGTCATCCTCCTGGCCATCGCGACCGGCCTGGCCCTGGCCACCGTGGGCACCGCGCTGATCAGCAGGCGGCTGCGGCGCCAGACCCACGGGCTCGGCACGCAGGAGATGACCCGCATGTACGAGCACCACGACGCGGTGCTCCATGCCGTCCGCGAAGGGGTGCTGATCACCGACAACGACCGGCGGCTCCTGCTGGCGAACGACGAGGCCAAACGGCTCCTCGGGCTGCCGGAAGACGCCGAGGGACGCCACATCGGGGACGTGCCGGGCATGGAGCGCCGGATGGCGGACCTACTGCTGTCCGGCCGGGTGGCCACCGACGAGGTCCTGGAGAGCGGGGACCGGCTGCTGGTGGTCAACCAGCGGCTCACCCTCCCCCGCGGCCGGCCTACGGGCGCCGTGGTCACCATCCGCGACTCCACCGAGATGCAGGTCCTGACCACCCGGGCGGAGACGGCCCGCAGGCGCCTCAAGCTGCTGTACGACGCGGGCGGCGACATCGGCACCACCCTCGACGTGGTCCGTACGGCCGAGGAGCTCGCCGCCGTCGCCGTACCCCGCTTCGCCGACTTCGTCACCGTGGACCTGGCCGACTCGGTGCTCGCCGGGGACGAGCCCGGCCCGAGCCCCGACATGCGGCGCACGGCGGTCAGCGGGATCCGCAACGACCACCCCCTCTACCCCTGCGGCCGGCTGATCGACTTCCTGCCGTCCACCCCGCAGGCCCGCGGCTACGGCAGCGGTGAGGCCGAGCTGGTGCCCGACCTCTCCGAGGCGCCCGGCTGGCACGCCCAGGACCCGCCGCGCGCCCGGGCCATCGTCGAGTACGGGATCCACTCCCTCATCGCGGCCCCGCTCACGGCCCGGGGCGTCGTCCTCGGGGTGGTCAACTTCTGGCGCTCGCGGAAGCCGGAGCCCTTCGACGAGGACGACATGTCGTTCGCCGAGGAACTCGTGGCCCGCGCGGCGGTCGCCATGGACAACGCCCGCCGCTACACCCGGGAACACGCCCTCGCCGAGACCCTCCAGCGCAGCCTGCTGCCGCGTGCCCTGCCCGAGCAGAGCGCTGTGGACGTGGCGCACTTCTACCTGCCCGCACAGTCCGGGGTGGGCGGCGACTGGTTCGACGTGATCCCGCTGCCGGGCAGCCGGGTCGCGCTGGTCGTCGGGGACGTGGTCGGGCACGGCCTGCACGCCGCGGCCACCATGGGCCGGCTGCGCACCGCGGTGCACAACTTCTCCACCCTCGACCTGCCGCCCGACGAGATCCTCGCCCGCCTCGACGACCTCGTCCACCGGATCGACCACGACGGGGAGGGCGACGACGTGAACGGCGGCGTACTCGGCGCGACCTGCCTCTACGCCATCTACGACCCGGTGTCCCAGCTCTGCACGATGGCGCGGGCGGGGCACCTGCCGCCCCTGGTGGTCGCGCCCGACGGCACGACGGAGATCGTGGAGCTGCCGGCCGGGCCCCCGCTGGGGCTGGGCGGCATGCCGTTCGAGACCGCCGAGCTGCACCTGCGGGAAGGCAGCCAGCTCGTCCTGTACACGGACGGGCTGGTCGAGGAGCGGACCCGGGACATCACCGAGGGACTGGAACTGCTCCGGGCGGCGCTGAGCCACCCCGACCGGGACCCGCAGGAGAGCTGCCGGGCCGTGCTCGACATCCTGCTGCCGGAGCGGCCGACCGACGACGTGGCCCTGCTCATCGCGCGTACCCGGACCCTCGGGCCCGACCGGGTCGTGCAGTGGGACGTGCCGTTCGAGCCCAGCGCGGTCGGCACGCTGCGCAGCCTCGCGGCGAAGACGCTCGACGACTGGGGCCTGCCGGAACTCGGCTTCGCCACGGAACTGATCCTCAGCGAGCTGATCACCAACGCCCTGCGGCACGGCAGCGCACCGGTGACCGTACGGCTGCTGCACGACCACACCCTGACCTGCGAGGTGTGGGACGGCAGCAGCACCGCGCCGCACCTGCGGTACGCCGCCACCACGGACGAGGGAGGCCGGGGCCTGTTCCTGGTGGCGCAGCTCAGCGAGCACTGGGGCACCCGGTACACGCCCGAGGGAAAGGTCATCTGGGCGGAGCAGGCCCTGCCCGGTCCCGAGGGGGGTGGGGAGCCCGCCCTGGCGGCCTTCCTGGACCTGGACGAGGACGATCTCTGACCCGGTCGGACCCCCGTGCGGGGAGGCGCATATCCAGGCCACACGCAAGGCTTCAAGAAGAAAATTCTTGATGTCGCACTAGACTGACAGGTTGTTCGGCGCCGGACCGGAACAACCTGGGCAGACCTGGGCTCCGCCGGCGACCCGGACGTTTCCGGAACGAGACGCGAGGGCCGATGGCAGCAACACCTGAGCACGGTGAAACCACCCTGCTCGACGACGCGGCGACGAACGACGAGTCCGGCAAGTCCGCCCGGTTCTCCGCCGGGCCCGCCGCACCCACGCGCACCCTCGTCGACATCTTCGAGGCCTCCGTACGGGAGTACCCCGACGAGCTCGCCCTGGACGACGGCGCCACCCGGCTGACCTACCGGGCGCTGGCCGCCGAGGTCGAGCACCGGCGGCGGGCCCTCGCGGCCGCCGGAGTGGGACTCGGCGACCGGGTCGGCGTACGCGTCCCGTCCGGGACCAACGAGCTGTACTCGGCCATCCTCGCCGTGCTCGCCGCGGGCGCGGCCTACGTCCCGGTCGACGCCGAGGACCCCGACGAGCGGGCCGAGCTGGTCTTCGGCGAGGCCGGGGTAGCGGCCGTACTGGGCGCCGGGGGACGCATCGACGTCACCGGGGCCACCGGCCCGGCCGAAGCCCGCGGCGCCGCCGCCCGGCCCGGCCCCGGGCACGACGCGTGGATCATCTTCACCTCCGGCTCCACCGGCAAGCCCAAGGGCGTCGCCGTCAGCCACCGCAGCGCCGCCGCCTTCGTCGACGCCGAAGCCGCGCTGTTCCTCGCCGAGGAGCCGATCGCACCCGGCGACCGGGTCATGGCCGGGCTGTCCGTCGCCTTCGACGCCTCCTGCGAGGAGATGTGGCTGGCCTGGCGCTACGGCGCCTGCCTCGTGCCCGTGCCCCGCTCCCAGGTCCGCAGCGGCGCCGACCTCGGCCCCTGGCTGGTGGAGCAGGAGATCACCGTGGTCTCCACCGTGCCGACCCTGGCCGCGCTCTGGGAGCCCGAGGACCTGGGCGAGGTCCGGCTGCTGATCTTCGGCGGCGAGGCCTGCCCGCCCGAGCTGACCCAGCGCCTGGTCACCGAGGGCCGCGAGGTCTGGAACACCTACGGCCCCACCGAGGCCACCGTCGTCGCCTGCGCCTCCCTCCTGACCGGTGAGGAGCCGATCCGGATCGGCCTCCCGCTGAACGGCTGGGAACTGGCCGTCGTCGACGAGTCCGGTGAGCCGGTGCCCATGGGCGGCAGCGGCCAGCTCGTCATCGGCGGCGTCGGCCTGGCCCGCTACCTCGACCCCGAGAAGGACGCCGAGAAGTACGCCCCGCTGGAATCCCTCGGCTGGCAGCGCGCCTACCGCAGCGGTGACCTCGTCCGCGCGGAACCGGAGGGACTGGTCTTCCTCGGCCGAGGCGACGAGCAGATCAAGCTCGGCGGCCGCCGGATCGAGCTCGGCGAGGTCGACGCCGCGCTCCAGGGCCTGCCCGGCGTCGCCGGCGCTGCCGCCGCCGTACGCACGGCGCGCAGCGGCAACCAGCTGCTCGTCGGCTACCTCGTCACCCAGGACGGCTGGGACCACGCGGCGGCCGTGACACGGCTGCGCGCCGAGCTGCCCGCTGCCCTCGTGCCGCTGCTCGCGCCGGTCGCGGAACTGCCGACCCGCACCTCCGGCAAGGTGGACCGCGACGCCCTGCCCTGGCCGCTGCCCGAACTGGAGACCAGCGGCCCCACCCAGCAGCTGTACGGAACCGAGGCCTGGCTCGCCGAGCAGTGGAGCGAGACCCTCGGCGTGGCCGTCGCCGGCGCCGCCGACGACTTCTTCGCCATCGGCGGCAGCAGCCTCGCCGCCGCCCAGCTCACCACCCGGCTGCGTACCCGCTACCCGAGCGCGGCCGTCCTCGACATCTACCAGCAGCCCACCCTGCGCAAGCTGGCCCGCCACCTGGAGAAATCCGTACAGGAGGACGGCGCGGCCCGGACCGTCGCCCCGGTGCCGCTCCGCTCCAAGATCGTCCAGTCGCTCCTGCTGATCCCGCTGTTCACCCTGGTCGGCCTGCGCTGGACCGTGGCGCTGCTGGCGCTGGGCAACGTACTGCACTGGTTCGGGCCCTACCCGTGGGCGCCGACCGCCTCCTGGTGGCTCGTCGCCGCCGGCGCGGCGCTCCTCTTCAGCCCGCCCGGTCGCCTCGCCGTCGCAGCGGGCGGCGCACGCCTGCTGCTGCGCGGGGTGAAGGCCGGACGCTACCCGCGCGGCGGCAGCGTGCACCTCAGGCTGTGGACCGCCGAGCGGCTGGCCGAGTACGTCGGCGCGACCTCGCTCACCGGCTCCTGGCTGGAGCGCTACGCCCGGGCACTCGGCGCCAAGATCGGCCCCGAGGTGGACCTGCACGCGCTGCCGCCCGTCACCGGCATGCTCAAACTCGGCCGCGGCTGCGCCGTGGAGTCCGAGGTGGACCTCTCCGGGCACTGGCTCGACGGGGACCGGCTGGAGATCGGCCAGGTCAAGGTCGGCGCCGGCGCGGTGGTCGGCACGCGCAGCATGCTCTTCCCCGGCGCCCGGGTCGGCAAGCGGGCCGAGGTGGCCCCCGGCTCCGCCGTGGTCGGGCAGATCCCCACCGGCCAGCGGTGGGCCGGGGCGCCCGCCGGAAAGGTCGGCAAGGCCAAGCGGAACTGGCCCAAGGAGCGCCCGCCGCGCGCCGTCCACTGGCGCGCCATGTACGGGGCGACCGGCTTCTGCCTCACCGCCCTGCCCGTGCTCGCCACCCTGCCCGCCCTGCTCGTGCTGAGCCGCTTCGTGCCCGCCGACGCCGGGATCGCCGAGGCCCTGCGCGGAGCGCTGCTCGCCGTGGTGCCCGCGGCACTCGCCTTCGGGTTCGCGTACGCGCTGCTGCTGCTGGTCGCCGTACGGCTGCTGAGCCTCGGACTGCGCACCGGGACCCATCCGACGCACAGCCGGATCGGCTGGCAGGCCTGGACCGTCACCCAGCTGATGGACCTGTCCCGGGAGACGCTCTTCCCGCTGTACGCCGCGCTGATCACACCGGTGTGGCTGCGGCTGCTCGGCATGAAGATCGGCCGGGGCGCGGAGGTGTCCACCGTCCTCGCGCTGCCGAGCCTCACCACCGTCGGCGAAGGCGCGTTCCTCGCCGACGACACCCTGACCGCCCCCTACGAACTCGGCGGCGGCTGGATGCGCATCGGCCACTCCGAGATCGGCCGCCGGGCCTTCCTCGGCAACTCCGGCATGACCGCGCCGGGCCGCAGCGTGCCGGACGACGGGCTGGTCGGCGTGCTGTCCGCGACCCCGAAGAAGGCCAAGAAGGGCAGCTCCTACCTGGGCCTGCCGCCGGTCCGGCTGCCGCGCTCGGCCGCCGGCTCCGACCAGAGCCGGACGTACGAGCCGCCCGCGCGCCTGCTGTGGGCGCGCGGCCTGGTGGAGCTGTGCCGGATCGTCCCGGTGTTCTGCTCGGCCGCCCTGGCCGTGCTGACCGTGGCGGCGCTCTGCGCCCTGGCCGCGACGGACGGCCTGGGCATCGCGGGAGCCGCGCTGCTGTCCGGAGCGACCCTCCTCACGGCCGGTCTGGCCGCCTGCGCGGTCTCCGTGACCGCGAAGTGGCTGCTGGTGGGCCGGCACCGGGCGGGGGAGCACCCCCTGTGGAGCGGCTTCGTGTGGCGCAACGAGCTGGCCGACACCTTCGTCGAGGTACTGGCGGTGCCGTGGCTGGCCGGATCCGTACCCGGTACGCCGCTGCTGTCCCTGTGGCTGCGCGCGCTCGGCGCCCGGATCGGCCGGGGCGTGTGGTGCGAGAGCTACTGGCTGCCGGAGACGGACCTGGTGGTGCTGGGCGACGCGGTCAGCGTGAACCGGGGCTGCGTACTGCAGACACACCTCTTCCACGATCGGATCTTGAGAACGGATACTGTGGTCCTCCGCGAGGGCGCCACCCTGGGCCCGGGCGGAATCGTCCTGCCAGGGAGTACCGTCGGAGCCCGCAGCACCCTGGGTCCCGCCTCCCTCGTGATGGCCGGGGAGTCCGTCCCCGCCGACACCCGCTGGCTGGGCAATCCGATCGAGGCATGGCGGTCCTGACCGGACCGTCCACGCCCCAGCACGTCGAACGAGCACAGCGCAGGGAGCGGAAGCGGCAGTGAGCGGCCAGAAGACAACGGCATCGGACCCGTACTTTCCGGCCAACGGCGACCCCCGTTACCGAGTGCACCGGTACGAACTCGCTCTGGAGTACCGTCCCGGCCCCAACCGGCTGGCCGGGACGGCCCGGCTCAGCGCGATCGCCGGGCGGGCGCCGCTCACCGAGTTCCACCTGAACCTCGCCGAGTTCAGAGTGGGCCGGGTCCTGGTGAACGGCCGGACCCCGCACTACGCCCACCGCGGCGGCAAGCTCCGCATCCGGCCGCCCAAGCCGCTGCCCGCGGGCGCCGCCTTCACCGTGGAGGTGCACTGGGCGGGCAACCCCAAGCCGGTGCGCAGCCCCTGGGGCGGCATCGGCTGGGAGGAGATGGCCGACGGCGCGCTGGTGGCCAGCCAGCCGGTCGGCGCGCCCTCCTGGTACCCCTGCAACGACCGGCCCGCCGACAAGGCCTCGTACCACATCTCGGTCAACACGCCTTCGCCCTACACGGTCGTGGCCGGCGGCCGGCTGCTCACCCGCACCACCAAGGCCAGCACCACCACCTGGGTGTACGAGCAGTCCGCGCCGACCTCCAGCTACCTGGTCGGCCTGGCCATCGGCACGTACCAGACGGTGCTGCTCGGTGATCCCGGGCTCGGCGGTGTGCCGCAGAGCGCCCACGTGCCGGCGCACCTGCTGGCGCGGTTCTCCCGCGACTTCGCCCGGCAGCCCGCCATGATGCGGCTGTTCGAGGAGCTGTTCGGGCCCTATCCCTTCGGCGAGTACGCGGTGGTCGTCGCCGACGAGGAACTGGACGTCCCGGTGGAGGCCCAGGGCCTCTCGCTGTTCGGCGCGAACCATCTGGACGGCGTACGCGGTTCGGAACGCCTCATCGCCCATGAGCTCGCACACCAGTGGTTCGGCAACAGCGTGACCATCGCCGACTGGCGGCACATCTGGCTGAACGAGGGCTTCGCGAAGTACACCGAGTGGCTCTGGTCGGAGCGCTCCGGCGGCCGCAGCGCGCACGAACTGGCGGCCGTCGCACACCGGCTGCTGTCCTTGCAGCCGCAGGACCTGCGGCTGGCCGACCCGGGGCGCAAGCTGATGTTCGACGACCGCCTCTACCAGCGCGGGGGCCTCGTCGTGCACGCGGTGCGCTGCGCGCTGGGCGACGACGCGTTCTTCCGCATGCTGCGCGACTGGGTCACCGTGCACCGGCACGGCGTGGTGACCACGGCCGGCTTCACCGCCCATGCGGCCCGCTACGCGGCGGAGCCGCTGGACGAGCTGTTCACCGCCTGGCTGTACGAGCCCTCCCTGCCGCCGATGCCCGCCCCCGCCCCGGTACGGCCGTCGATACCCGCCCGGCCCGGATACCCGCCCAGCAACGGCGGGACCCGCAGGTAGGACCCGGTGGAACCGCGCGCCGCGGGGCCACGTCTCCAGGGCATGTGACCCGCCCGGGCGGCCCAGCCCCGCCGGACGACGTGCCTCAGCCGATGTCGACCACGCGGGCCCACTCCGGCGGCCGGTCGGGGACGTACTCGGGGTCGTCCTCGGCCGCCGACCGGGACCGGGGGAACAGGCCCACCACCGTGCGGCACGGCGGGCGGGCATCCGGCCAGGGCGTCTGGCCGTCCGTCAGGACCACGACGACGTCCGGCCGGGGCTGCGCCCGCAGCGCCCTGGCGAAGCCGGTGCGCAGATCCGTACCCCCGCCGCCGACCAGCTCGATGCCCTCGGCGCGGCACAGCGGGTGGACGGCCTGGGCCGACGCGTCGCACGACAGTACGGTGACCAGGTCGCGCCGGCCGCCGACCGCGCGGGAGATCGCGGCCACCTCGTGCAGGGCGCTGCCCAGTTCGGCGTCGCTGACCGAACCGGAGGTGTCGATGACCACGCAGACCCGGGGCGGCCTGCGCCGCAGGCTCGGCAGGATCGCGCCGGGCACACCGGCCGAACGCCGCGAGGGCCGGCCGTAGGTGTAGTCGTCGCCCGCGCCCGAGCCGGAGGTCGCCGAGCGCAGCGCCGCTCCCAGCAGCTCCCGCCACGGCTGCGGCGGATGGAAGGCCTCCTCCGCCCACCGCCGCCACCCCTTCGAGGCCGTTCCGGGGCGGCCGGTGATGCCCTGCGCCACCCGGAACCGGACCGCGTCCCGCTCCTGTTCGCTGAGGCCGTGCGCGCCGTCCGGACCCAGGTCCCACTCCCGTTCCAGTCCGTCGGCGCCACTGCCGCAGTCCAGCCAGGCGATGTCCTCCGTACGGGGTCCGAGGCGGAACTGGCGCAGGTAGTCCTCCATCAGTTCGCCGGGCGGCAGGTCCAGCAGCCGCGGCTCGACGGCGCCTTCGGGCCGGGTGAGCCCGTCGCCGAAGATGTCGTCGTTGATCTCGCAGTCCGCGGCGATGTTCATCCGCAGCCGGTCGCCCCGGCCGGTCAGCCCCTGCTGCCGCGCGACCCGGTCACCGCGCCCGTGGTGGTCGCGGAGCAGGTGCGACACCTCGTGCACCCACACCCCGGCCAGTTCCTCCACCGGGGTCCGGTCCACGAAGGCCGGCGAGACGTAGCACCGCCAGTGCCGGTCGACGGCCATCGTCGGCACCCTCCTCGACTCCACGGTGTGCAGGGCGAACAGCGCGGTCGCCAGATAGGGCCGGGCCCGTACGGCGTGCAGCCGGGCGGCGTAGAGCTTGTCGAGGTCCAGCGTCCCCGGAGCGCTGCCGGTGCTCCGCGCGCCGCCGGTCACCGGCCCGCCCGCACGGCCACGGCGGCGGCCCGTGCCTCGGTCCGGGCCGCCACCTGGTCCGCCCGCCGGGACAGGGACACCGCACCGGCGAGCCGTTCGATCGAGGCCGGGACGTCCCACTCCTCCTGGCGCAGCGAAGCCAGCGTCGTCGCGGGGACGACCACCAGGTCCGGGGCCCCCGTCTCCAGTGCCCGGACCAGGAGCGCCCATGCCGCGTCCCAGCGGGACTTCTCCGGGCGCTTGCGGACCGCCGCCACCACACCGTCGAGCACGGCCTGCCGCAGGTCCCCGCGCTCGGGCAGCGCGGCCCCGGCCGGATCGGCGAGGAGCGCTTCCGGGTCCGGCAGGTCCATCCGGTCCAGGCTCGCCAGCAGTTCCAGCCCCGGGCCGTCCCCTACGGTGCCCCTGACCAGCAGGGACAGTACGTCCCGGGCGGAGCCCGCGGCGGTGGCGAAGGCGATCAGACGCAGGGTCATCTCCCAGCTGCGGGGCGACGGCCAGGGGCCGCCGCGGCGGGCCTCCCCGCTGGGCAGCCGGTGCACGAGTGCGGGCCGGGCGGCGAGGAGCCCGCACACCGCGCGACGGGCGAAGTCCACGGCCGGCGCCAGCTTCCCGGGGTCGAGCCGGGGCAGGGTCGCCCGGGGCCAGGTCCCGCCGAGGCCGCGTACGACCACCTCCTGGTCGTGGATCCACTGGAGGTGGACGAACCGGTTGGCCAGGGGCGGGCTCAGCTCCCAGCCGTCCGCCGCCGAGGACCGCGGGTTGGCGGCGGCCACGATGCGGACCCCGGGCGGCAGGTGCAGGGACCCGATCCGGCGTTCCAGTACGAGGCGCAACAGGGCCGCCTGCACCGCCGGCGGTGCGGTGGACAGCTCGTCGAGGAAGAGCAGCCCCCGGCCGGCCCGGACGAGGCGCACCGCCCAGTCCGGCGGGGCCATCGGGACGCCCTGTTCCGCGGGGTCGTCCCCGACGACGGGCAGCCCCGAGAAGTCGGACGGCTCGTGCACGCTGGCGATGACGGTGGTCAGCGGCAGGTCGAGGGACTCCGCGAGCTGGGTCAGGGAGGCGGTCTTCCCGATGCCCGGCTCACCCCACAGGAGGACGGGCAGGTCGGCGGCCACGGCGAGCGTCAGGGCCTCCAGCTGGGTGTCGGGGCGCGGTTCGGTGGTGGTGTCGCGCAGCAGGTCCAGCAGTGCGTCGGCGACGTCGAGCTGCGAGGCGGTGGCGAGCGGGGTGCGTATGGGCATGAGTGATCACCTAGGGGGTTCGTGGTGAGTGGAGGGGGTGCGGGGACGGAGCCCCGGATCAGCGCATGGCGTGGCGCGGGCGCCGGAGGTCGTCGCGGGAGCGGCGCGCACCCGGGTGGATGCGGCCCGGTCCCGGTCCGGCCAGACCCGCCCGGAACAGTCCGTAGGTCAGCTGCCGCTGCGCGGCCGCTTCCAGCTCGTCCCGCAGCACGCCGTCGCGCAGTACGGCGTCCCGGCCCAGCAGGCCCTCGACGACGGCCAGCGCACCGGCGATGTCGCCGTGGTCGAGGCGTTCGCGTACGCCGGTGAGGCAGTCGGGACGACGGTGCGCCACGTCGATCGCCTGGAGGCAGGGCAGCGGAGTACCGGTCAGGGCTATCAGCAGTTCCTCGCGGCGCAGTTCGTCGGGGTCGTGGTCCAGCGGGGCGAGCACCCCGTCGACCAGGGCGATCCGGTGCCGGGCCCCACGGCACTCGACGAGGTGTGGCTGCCCCGCCGCCGCGTCCGGGCCGCGGGACGGCCCGCCCGGAGCGTGGTCCGGGACCAGCGCCGAGGCCACCAGCGGGTGCAGCCGGTCCGCCCCGAGCACACCGGCCCGCAGCAGCTCCAGGTCGGGCAGCACCCAGGTCGCGGCGTCGGGCAGGACCGGCAGCGCCGGGTCGAGGGCGTCCGCGGAGCGCGCCGTGATCCGCACGGCGGGCGGCCCGCCGGTCCGGTTCCCGTCCGGGGACGGCTCCAGCAGCAGCCTGTTCCGGGAGCCCAGGCGCACCGCGACCGGGCCTGTGGTCCTCCCCTCGGCCCGGAGGAGCAACTGCGCCTCGGCCGCCCAGCGGTCGACGGCGCACGGCAGCCGCCCCGGCGGCGCGGTCCCCGGTACGTGCGGATCCGGTACGCCCGGATCCGGCGCGGGCGGCCGGTCGGCGGGCGGCCGGTCGGCCCCGGACCGCAACCGCAGCTCGTCGGCCTTGCGCGCGTCCCACAGGTGGCGGTGCAGGTCGAGGCGGAAGCGCCGGTCGGGACGGGGGTGCGGATGGCGGCGGGCCGCGGGATCGGAACGGGACCCGTCCCAGAGGGCGAGGCTGATCCGCTGACCGGCATCCGCCCAGGCCGGCGCGGTCCGGGCCACGAGGTGCACCGGATTCACACCGTCACGGCCCGCTCCTTCGTACCGGGCCAGGGCGATCGTCAGCCCCGGGCGCAGCAGCCCGTCCGGAGCGACCCTCGGCATGTGCCAGCGCAGCAGGTCGGGAGCGAGATGCCGCAGATCGGCCCGGACGCGGACCGAGAGTTCGTGCCCGTGGGTGCGCGCCACGGTCCGAGGACTGGATTCGACGTCGAAGCCTGCGGCGGCACACGCCGCGCCCCAGTCCCCGGCATGCCGGCGGACCGTGGCGGTCTCGATCATGGACGGCGGCACGGCGAACTCGCGCACGCGCAGCCAGAGGGAAAGGCGGGAAGTCCCCATCGCGTTCTGAGTGAGCATCAGCACTCACCTTGCGCGGACGGGACCCCCGATCTGTGAGTGGGGTGAGTCATCATCGTCGCGGAGCCTAACCGGACCCCGCGCAACTCTGCCAGGGGTTTTCCCGCGGGCGGAGGAAAGCCCTACAGGCCGCCCGGTGCCGGTGAGCGGTTCCAGCGCATCCGGGACCAGGGAAGGGCCAGTTCGGACTGGCTCGACACCGTCCGCGGGGCGAGGTCCGCCACGCGGGCGGCCTCGCGGTGGCGGGCGTAGACCGTGTCCACGTAGCGGTGGCCGGTGTCCGCGGCGATGAACAGGACGGTCCGCCCGGGCGCGCGGTCGCGTTCCCAGCGGGCGGCGAGGTAGCCCGCTCCGGTGGAGAGCCCGGCGAAGACGGCGTGCCGGCGCAGCAGGTCCACGCTGCCGGCGAGGGCGGCGTCGAAGGAGATCCAGTGCAGCGTGTCGTACAGCTCGTGCGCGACGTTCCCGAACGGGATCGAGCTGCCGATCCCCGCGATGATGATCTCCGGGTCGGCGACGTGCTCGGCGCCGAAGGTGACGCTGCCGTACGGCTGCACGCCGACGAGTTCCAGCCCGGGCGAGTCCTGCCGGAGGTAGCGGGCGAGGGCTCCCGTCGAGGCACCGGAGCCGACACCGCCGACGAGGGTGAGTGCCTCCGCCCCGGTGGCCTGCCGGACGCGGTCGGCGACGGCCCGGTAGCCGAGGTAGTGGACGTCGTCGTGGTACTGACGCATCCAGTGGTACTCGGGGTGCTCGGCGAGGATCTCGTGGATCCGCTCGACCCGGCGCTTCTGGTCGAGCTTCAGGTCGCTGCACGGCTCCATCTGCTCCAGCGTCGCCCCGAGCACGGCGAGTTGGGTGCGCAGGGTGTGGTCGACGGTCGTCGAGCCGACGATGTGGCAGCGCATGCCGTAGCGGTGGCAGGCCAGGGCGAGGGCGTAGGCGTAGATGCCGCTGGAGCTGTCCAGCAGGGTGTCCCCGCGGCGGACGGCGCCGGTGTCGAGCAGGTGGCGGACCGCCGCGAGGGCGGAGACCACTTTCATGGTCTCGAAGCGGAGGCAGATGAGCCGGTCTTCGAGGCGTATCAGGTCAGGCCGGCCGACCGACTCCGCGATGTGCTGGTCCATTTCGGAGCTCCTTGCTCGTGGGGAAGGTGGTGAAGATCCGGGTGGCGGGGATGCCGCTGTTGTCCAGGGCGCGTACGCAGGTGCGTACGCGGTGCTTCGTACCGGGCGCGGCCGGGTCGAAGATCAGGCCGGCGACCGAGCCGCTGTGGGCGATCTGTACGCCGGTCGCCCCCACCCGCCGGGAGATGTCGGTGAGCGTGTCGAACTCCGGGTGGCGCAGCAGCTGTTGGCCGCGCCAGGCACTGGCGGTGGCCACCTCCCCGAGCAGCGCCGCGTCACCGGTGGCCACCGCCCGGCGCAGCAGCGCGCGCAGCCGCTCGTAGGCGCGCACGTCGTTGTCGTCGTGGACCCGTACGGGCAGGGAGAGGGTGTCCACGGGCGCGCCCCCGCCGAGGGCGCAGCCCACGACGACCAGGGGCGGCAGGGCCGGGCCGAGGACGTCCAGGACCCGTCCCTCGCGCTGGGCGAACAGCACCGGGCGGTCGTCGAGCATCAGGGGATCGCAGGCCAGCTCCGCCCGCACCGCCAGCCGGGCGATCGTGTCCGGCTCCAGGAGCAGGGCGTAGGAGCCCGCGACCGCGCGGATGGCGGCGATGACATCGCTGGTCGAGCTGCCCATGCCGAGGCCCACGGGGACGTCCCCCGTCAGCCGGAGCTCCCCGCCGCAGGGCGGCTCCCCGCGCCGCCGCGCGCACTCCTCGACGGCGAGGACCGCCGCCCTACGGGCCTTCGTCCGGCCGGCGGGCACGACGCCGAGCTGCTCCGCACCGGCGTCCGGAGCGCGTACGAACTCGGCGCGGCTGCCCAGCCCGTCCAGGGGCAGGGTGACCAGGCCGGCGCACCTGCGTCCGGCGGCGTCGAGGAAGACGCCCTGGAGGATCTCGCCGTGGTGGCAGGGGGCGTACCCGGTGCCGGTCCCGTGGGCGAGGGAGCCGGCACCGGCACCGGGTACGGTCCGGCGGGCGGCGGGGATCACGCGCCGCCCACCGTCCGGTAGCGGTACAGCGTGGTCGGGTCGGCGCTGAACTGGGAGAAGGGGAACGGCTCGGCGGAGAGCGCGGTCACGCCCGCCCCCAGGAAGGCGCGGGCCACGGCGCTGCCGCTCTGTGCGTAGACGACCAGGGGGACGCCCCGGGTGCGGCAGCGCTCGACGATGGTGTCGAACGAGCCGTTGCTGAGGGTCATTCCGGTGGCGACGACGGCCTCCGCCCGGTCCAGGACCTCGTGCATGTCGGTCGTGACCGGGTCTCCCCACTGGGTGGTCTTGAGGTTGAAGTCGCAGGGCAGCGGTATGCCGCCGCGCTCGCGGATCGCGGCGACCAGCGGGTTGACCACGCCGATGAGCCCGACCCGCGCGCCCTCCTCGATGTCCAGCAGCCCGGCGATGGCCGCGTCGCGGGCCTTCGCGCGGACCTCCGGTGTCCCGGCGGGCAGGACGACCGGCTCGGCGTGCCCCGCCGCGGCGGCGGCGCGGTGCGGGTGCGCCTCGGAGAGGTAGGCGTCGAGCGCCGCCATCCGCAGCGGGCGGGGAGCCTCGCGCAGCAGGACGTCGAGCGGGGTGCCGGAGGAGTCCCGGCAGACGGCCGGGTCGATCTCGCCGGCTTCGAAGGCGCAGCCGCCGAAGGAGCCGCCGAGGCGGACGAGTACGTACTGGTTGAGGTAGGTGGTGTCGCCGCCGGCCAGCCGGGTGCCGTGATGGATCCAGAACACGCTGGTCGCGACGAGGGTGGAGGGCAGCGGGCCGCGCTCGCCGGCCAGTACGGAGGCCGTCAGGGCCTCCACGGTCCGTACGTCGCCTACGTTCCCGGCGGCGGCGGCAGTGGTGGTGGGTGTGGTCATCGCAGGATTCCTTGTCATACGGGATGCGGGGGATTCGGGAGATACAGGGGTCACAGGGCGAGCGGGGCGGGTGAGGTGAGCGGGGCGGGTGAGGCCTGGACGGGCCGGCGGTAGGCGACCGCCGGGTTGCCCAGCGCGTCGGTGGCGAGCTCGGCGTCCACCTCGAAGACCTCGGCGAGCCGCTCGGAGGTGAGGACGGCCTCCGGGGTGCCGCAGGCCACCGCGCGCCCGCGGTGCATCAGCACCAGCCGGTCGCAGTACCGGGCGGCCAGCGACAGGTCGTGCAGCGCCACCAGGACCGTCCGGTCGGTGCCGGCCAGCAGTTCCATCAGCTCCAACTGGTGTTTGACGTCGAGGTGGTTGGTGGGTTCGTCGAGGAGCAGGCCGTACGGCTGCTGGGCCAGCGCCCGGGCGATGTGGGCGCGCTGCCGTTCGCCGCCCGACAGGGCCCGCCAGGACCGGCCGGCGAGTGCGGTGAGCCCGACGCGGTCCAGCGCGGCGGCGACCACGGCCCGGTCGGCGGCGTCGGGTCCCCGCCAGCGGTCCCGGAACGGGGTCCGCCCCAGCCCCACGACGTCGGCGACGCGCAGATCGCTGTCGGCGCCGGAGTCCTGCTCGACGAAGGCGACATGGCGGGCGATGCGCCGGGCGCTCCAGCCCCGGACGCACCGGCCGTCGTAGGAGACGGTGCCCGTGTCCGGGACGCGCAGGCCCGCCAGACAGCGCAACAGGCTCGACTTCCCCGATCCGTTGGGGCCGAGCAGCCCGACCGTCTCGCCCGGTGCGATGTCGAGGCCGACCTCGCGGACGACGCTCGTGCCCGCCACCGACCAGCTCAGCCCTTCGGCGGTGATCCTCACAGCTCACCCCGCTTGCGCAGGACGAGCAGGAAGAGCGGTACGCCGAGCAGGGCGGTGATCACGCCCACCGGCACCTCCCGGGGCGCGAAGGCCACGCGGGCCAGCGCGTCCGTCCACACCAGGAACACCGCGCCGCTCAGGGCCGCGTAGGGCAGCAGCACCCGGTGCAGCGGTCCGACCAGGAACCGCACCCCGTGGGGCACGATCAGCCCGACGAACCCGATGGCCCCGACGGTCGCCACCGCCACCGCGGTCAGCACGGCCGTCACCACGAGCATCAGCAGCCTCGTGCGCCGTACGCCGACCCCCAGGGAGGCGGCGGTGTCCGCGCCGAACGCGAGCCCGTCGAGAGCGCCCGCGCGGAGCCAGGCGGCAGCCAGCCCGAGGGGCGTGACGGCCGCGCAGACCGCGACGGCGTCCCAGCGGGCCGGCGCCATCGAGCCCAACAGCCAGTGGGTGACCGCCCGGGTGGTGTCCGCGTCCGCCGAGGCCATGAGGACCAGTGAGGTCAGCGCGGTGAAGAGCTGGCCCACGACCACACCGGTCAGGACGATCCGGACCGAGTCCAGGCCGGTCCTGCGCAGCAGCAGCATCAGCAGGGCGAACGAGAGCAGTGCCCCGGCCAGCGCTCCACCGGTGATCCCGAGCGTGCCCGCCCCGACGCCGAGGACGACCACGGTGACGGCGCCGGCCGAGGCTCCCGAGGAGACGCCGAGCAGGTAGGGGTCCGCGAGGGCGTTACGGGTGACCGCCTGGAGCACCGTGCCGCACACGGCGAGCGAAGCGCCGACCAGGGCCGCCATCAGGACGCGCGGGAGCCGCAGGTCCCAGACGAGCGAGTCGACGAGCGGTGGCAGGGGTTCGACGTCCAGGCCGAGCCGGGCACCGAGCACCCTGCCGAGGTCGGCCCATCCCACGTCCGCCGTGCCGATCCGTACGGACGCGGCCACCGAGGCGGCCAGCGCGGCCGCGGCGAGGACGAACAGCCCGGCCTGCGCGGGCCCGGACCGGCCGGCGGGAGCCGGCGGGGCAGGGGCCTCGGCGCAGGCCACGGTGACGGCCTGCCCGGCCGCCCGGCGGGCCGCCGGGTGCAGCAGGTCCACCGGTCCGGGACGGGCGGCCTCCGTGTCCGTGTCCGTGTCAGCGGACATGCCCGAGGTCCTTCATCCCCGCCGCCAGCAGGCCGAGCGCGTGCACGGAGCGGACGGACGGGTCCAGTTCGATCCCCGGCACCTCGATGATCTTGCGGTCGCGTACGGCGGCCAGCTGGGAGACGACCGGGTGCCCGGCCATCGCTGCGCGCTTCTCGGCGGCGCTGTCGCCCGGGCGGCCGCGCTCGGACAGGTCGCCGATGACGATGAAGTCCGGGTCGCGCCGGGCGACTTCCTCCCAGGAGACCTCCGGCCAGTCCTCGTTCACGTCGTCGAAGGCGTTCTTCGCGCCGACGATCCGGCTCATCTCGCTGGGCAGGCCGGTCCCGCCCGCGACGTACGGCATGCCGTTGAAGACGGAGTAGAGGTAGACGACGGTCGGCTGGTCCTCGGCCTGCGAACCGTTCCCCGCGGCCTTCTCTCCGTCCTTCTCCCCGGCTTTCTCCCCGGCCTTCGCGACAGCGGCGCGCTGCTCGGCGGCGAGCTTGCCGGCCCGTTCTTCGGCGCCGAAGACCTTGCCGAGGTTCTCGTAGTCGGCGAAGAGCAGGTCGAAGGGGGTCCTGCCGGGCTCGTTCTGCTGCGGGCAGTCGACGGCGCTGACGAAGGTGGGGACCTTGAGCGCGCCCAGCTCCTCGCGGGTGCCCGCCCGGTCCTTGGTGAAGAGGTCGGTGGATCCCGCGACGACGAAGTCGGGTGTGGCGGCGCGCAGCTGCTCGCCGGTGGCGATCTTCGGGGCGAGGACCGGGATCTTGGCGTAGGAGTCCTGGTACTGCGGCGGGATCTTCGTCTTCAGATTGGCCGTTCCGGCCATCCGGTCCTGGAGTCCGAGCTCCAGCAGGATCTCGGTCGAGGCCTGGTCCAGGGCCACGGCCCGCCGGGGCGGGGCGTCGAAGGACTGCTGCAGTCCGCAGCTGGTGAGGGTCGTCGTGGCGGCGTTCGCGGCAGTGGGCCTGCCGGCCGAGGAGGAGCCCTCGGTGGCTGCCGAGCAGCCCGCCGTCGCGAGGACGACGGTGAGGGCGATGCCGAAGCGGGCGGGGTGGCGCATGGGTTCTCCGGTCTGGAGGGGCGTGGCGTGGGCGTTGTCGTGCACCGGGCAGGAGTGCCGCGTTCGAAGGGTACTGTAATGGTTATCGTTTTCATTAATCCATTCCGGGGGGCGCCTCGCCGACGCGCGCCCCGGGATACCTGCCGACAAGCCCGGCCCCAACAGCCCTGATGGCGAAGGTCGTTGAGACCCGACCGGGGTGGTCCGCGCTGATCCGTGAACAAAGGAGCATCACACCGTGGCGACTTCACCCGCGCCCACCGCGACCGAGACCGATCCGCCCCCGTCGCCTCCCGTCCTGCGCGACGTGGCGTTCCTGCGCCTGTGGTCGGGTACCACCGCCTCCGGGCTCGCCACCTGGGCGCTGCCCTTCGTCCTCGGCCTCGCGGTGCTCCACCGGGAGCTCAGCCCGGCCGGTCTCGGCCTGGTCCTGGCCGCACGGACCCTCGGATTCCTGGCCGCCGTCGTCGTGGGCGGGGTCCTTGCCGACCGCCACTCCCGGCGGGTGGTCGTCCTCTGGTCGGGGCTCGCCGCCGCGGCCGCCGCGCCGCTGCTCGCCGCCGGACTGGGCCGGTCCGTCCTGCTCATGACCTGCGCCGCCGCCCTGGCGGGGGCCGGTCAGGGAGCCTGCCGCCCCGCCTTCCAGGCGCTCACCGCCGAGACCGTCGCCCCCGATCGCAGGCAGCAGGCCAACGCCGCGATGACCCTGGCCGTCCGCAGCTCCACGCTGGCCGGCCCCGCCCTGACCGCGCTGCTCGCCGCCTTCCTCGACATCCGGACCCTGCTGATGGGTATCGGCCTGCTGTGGCTCGTCGCCGCGCTCGTGCCGGGCCGGGGCGCCGGGAACGCCCCGGTCTCCGCGGCCGCCGTCGGTCCGGCCCCCCGGGCCTCCTTCCGTGCGGAATTCGTGGACGGCATACGCGAAGCCCGCCGCCACCCGTGGTTCCTCGCCGGCCTCGCCGCGCTGACGGCGGTCATCTCACTGGGCTACTCCGCGACCAGCGTCGCCCTGCCGCTGATCAGCCGGGACCGCTACGGCACGGAGTGGGTGCTGGCCGCGGCCATGACGGCGTACACGGTCGGCGCGCTCGGCGGGGCCCTGGTCATCGCCCGCTGGCGGCCCCGCGCCCAGGGCTGGGCCGCGTTCGCCGGGCTCGCCGCGTACGGCTTCGCGCCGCTGAGCCTCATGCTGCCCGTGCACCCCGCCGTGGTGGTCGTCGCGTACGCCGTCGCCGGGATCGGGATCGAACTGTTCAACGTGCCCTGGTTCACGGCCACGCAGCGCGAGGTCGCCCCGGACAAGCTGGCGCGGGTCTCCTCGCTGGACTTCCTGGTCTCCTACGGCCTGGCCCCGGTCGGCCTGGCCCTGATCGCCCCCGGCGTCAGCGTCTTCGGCGTCACACCGGTCCTCGCCGTGTGCGCCGCCGCCTGTTTCCTCGTACCGGCCGCCGCAGCGCTGGTTCCGACGGCCCGCCACTTCGCCCGTACGCCTGCCGCGTCCGACTGAGCCCGTACGGCCCCGGCTGCTCTCAGCCGGGGCCGTACGGTCAGTGCAGTCAGTGCAGTCCGTGCGATCAGGTGTGCGCGGCCTCGCTCCGCGCGCCGTGCGGTGCCGCTGCGGCGAGCGGACGCGGGAATCCGGGATCCGCCCGCTTGAGCGTGAGGTGCACCTGGAGTACGCCGATCCACACGAGGGCCGACCCCAGCAGATGGAGGACGACGGCGAGCGAAGGCAGGCCCGTCAGCGACTGCACCAGCCCCACCGCCCCCTGCGCCAGGAGCACGGCGAGGAAGAGGACCGTCTTGGCGCGCGCGTCGCCGAAGCCTTCCCGGGGCAGCGCGGCCAGTAGACAGCAGGCCAGGACCAGGACCGTCGCGGCCAGCACGCCGTGCACGACGGTCACGGCCGTCCAGTTGAAGGGCATGCGCTCCACATCGGAGGAGTCGCCGGCGTGCGGGCCGGTCCCCGTGGCGAGGGTGCCCACGACGACCAGCACGGCCGTCACCGCGACGAGGGCCACCGAAAGGGACCGGCAGCGCGCGGGCAGCCGCGGGCCGTCCGGGGTCGGCGCGTCCCCTTCTCCACCCACGTTCCCTTCTCCACCTGCGTCGGCGCACGCCGCGTGCCAGGTGTACACGGCGGCGGTGAGCAGCAGCGTGGCCGCCAGGAAGTGCGCGGCCACGATGTACGGGCTCAGCCGCATCCACACGGTGACTCCGCCGACGATCGCGTTCAGCACGACGATCCAGAACTGCGCCCAGGCGCCGCGCAGCACCGAGGGCGCCGGCTCCTTCTGGAGGCGGGCGGTGATGATGACCCACCCCACCACGGCGCACAGTGCCCCGGTGAGCAGCCTGTTGCCGAACTCGATCGCTCCGTGCAGGCCCATCTCCGCCGTCGGGGCCAGGGTCTCTCCCGTGCACATGGGCCAGTCGGTACAGCCGAGCCCGGAGCCGGTGACGCGCACGATGCCACCGGTGACGGTGATCGCGATGCTCGCCACCACCGAGACCAGTGCGGCCAGCCTGACGGCTCTGGTGTCGAGCGAGTACCTGCCGGCCAGCCATGAGAGGGGAGTTTGCACGATCAGCCTTCCTTGCGGAGCGGAACCCCCAGCGTACGCGGCACGCTTGGGCCGGCCTGATGGGGCATCACCCCTGGCCGGTCCAGGCCTGGTGAGGTGTCCCCAGGCCTGGACGGCGGAGCGGGCGGGTGGCGGCCCTTCGGACTTACTCGTCCGGATCAGGCCGCCGACGGTACGAGGGCCGCCGCCCGGGTCCGCGGGGCGCCGCGCCCGGCGGGGCGCGGGGCCGGGCCGGCCGGTTCGGCGGCTTGCGGCCCGGTGTCCGTCAGGAGGGCGATGAGGGAGGTGCGGGCGCGGGCCACGCGGGAGCGGACGGTGCCGACGGGGCAGCCGACGGCCTCCGCCGCCTCGGCGTAGGGCAGGCCCAGGAGCTGGGTGAGGACGAAGGCCTCCCGGCGCTCGGCCGGGATGGCCGCCAGGAGTTCCGCCAGCGCGACGCCGTCCTCGAAGCCGGGGACGTCGTACGTCTGCGCCTGCTCGGCGGCCGCCTGCCAGTCGTCGCGGTCCGACAGCCGGGGCCGCGCGGCCGCGTGCCGGAAGCTGTCCACGACGGTGCGGCGGGCGATGGACAGCAGCCAGGTGCGGGCGGAGGAGCGGCCTTCGAAACGGGGGAGCGCGGCGAGCGCACGGAGGAACACGTCCTGGGTGAGGTCGTCGGCCGACTGGGGGTCGGCGCTGAGGTAGGCCACGTAGCGCCACACGTCGCGCTGCAGGGCGCGGATGAAACGGTCGGCCTTCGCGGGGTCGCCGTCGCGGGCGTCGAGCGCCAGGAGGGTGACGGCCGCGTCGGAGCCGGGGGTGTGCCGGGCCGGCTGCCGGGCGGCGGGACGGTACGGGGTGGTCAGGGCAGGAGTCATCGCCACAAGGTCCTTACGGGCAAGGGGTGTCCGGCGCCGCGCGCGGCGGGGCCGGTGAAGGGGTAGCGGCCTGCCGGAGGGCACGGCCGATGCCCGAGGCGCGACGGGAGACAGCCGTCAGCGTGCGCTCGGGGAACCAGCTGTCACAGGACAGCGGTTCCCGCGGGCGGACCCCGTGAGGTGATGGTGTGGACGAGCAGGAGCCGGCGCAGCGCGCGGCCGCGCCGCTCCCGGCGCACGCGGATCCGCGGGCGGTGCGGTGTCGTGGCGCGGAGGCCGAAGAGCGCGCGCAGGGGTGTCCGGAACCACCCGGCCAGGGCGCGCAGGACACGGAACGCCGCCTGCTCCCCGTAGGCGAGCCAGAGGCCGCACAGCACGGCGGCGAGCAGGTGGGCGGCGAGCATTTCGCCGGGTGACATGCCTCCCATGTCGTGGCCGCCACCCGGCAGTACGGCGCCGGTCGCACCGGAGGCCGTGTCCGCCATGTCGTGCACGGCGTGGTGGGAGTGCGTGCCCGGCATCGGGGTACCGGGCGGTGGCTGGGACACGCGTGTGCCGAGCCCGGCCGCGTCGACCACCCTCAGGGCCTCGCGGGCGGACAGCGCGGTTCCCGCGCCGTCTCCGCACGTCAGGTACTCGGCCCACTGGCGGGCGAACGAGGTCCCGGCCGGCAGGGACGGGCGGATCAACGACTGGGCCAGGGAGAACCCGCAGTGCAGTACGCCCTGGACGGCCACGGTCGCCGCGGTGACGGTGAGCAGCCCGCGTTCGCGGCCCGCGAGGACCCATGCCGCGGCCGCGGTCCCCACGCACGCGCCGGCCATCGCCCACCAGGGCACGGCCGAGCCGGACATGAGGATGTGGCCGGTGGCCGCGAGCAGCACGCAGACGGCTGCGAACATCGCAGCCCGAACGGCTCGTGAACAGTGGCCTGGTGGTGTCATGGCGGGTTCATCCTCGCACCAGCTGTGCGGGCTGCGCCCCTGGGTGCGCGGTTCCTGACAAGTTCTCGAGCCCGTCCGTGGCGCGCCTGGGCCGTGCGTCCGGTGTGGCGCAGCGCACATGGGGGAGCGGGAACCGGGCCGCGGCGCCGTCCGACTGCCTTCCCGGTCGGTCGACGTGTTCCGGCACCCGGGGAAGGGAGATTTCTGTGGCGTCACAGGGGACGGCGGCGGCGACGGCCACGTCATCGGGTCCGCGGAGCCGGGCCGAGCGGCAACTGACCGCACTGCTCACCTGCGCCATGGCGTTCTCGATGCTCCAGCTCTTCCTGCTGGGCGCGTTGGGCCCGCGACTCGTGGACGGGATCGGCATATCGCCGGCGGTGCTGGGCCTGACGACCACGATCGGGTTCGGCACGGCCGCCGTGCTGTCCCCGGCGGGCGGCCGGATCGTCGACCGGATCGGTCCGCGGCGCTCCCTCGTCGCCCTGCTGCTGGTCTCGGCCGCCGCGCTCGCCCTGATCGGCGCCGCGCCCGGTGCCGGTCTGCTGCTGGGCGCGGTCGCGCTGGGCGGGATACCGCAGGCCCTGGCCAACCCCGCCACCAACAAGGCCGTGCTGGCCGCCGTACCGCCCGCCCGGCGCGGTGCCGTGACGGGGCTGAAGCAGTCAGGGGTGCAACTGGGCGCGTTCGTCGCCGGGTTGCCGCTCGCGGCGCTCGCCGCCGGTATCGGCTGGCGGGGCGCGGTGTGGACCGCGTCGGGCGCGGCGCTGCTGGCCGGCGGGTGGGCGCTGCGCGGCCTGCCCGCCGACCCGCCGCCGCCCCCGGCCCCCGCCCGTACCTCGTTCGTTCCGCGCGGGATGGTGGCCTGGCTCGCGGGCTTCTCGCTCTTCCTGGGGGCCGGGATCGCCTCGGTCAACACCTACCTCGCCCTGTACGGGGTCCAGCGCCTGGGGATGGGACCGACCCAGGCCGCCGCGCTGGTCGCCGTGCTGGGCGTGGCGGGGATCGGCGGCCGGGTGGCGTGGTCGAAGGCGGCCCGCCCCGGGCTCGCCGAACGGCTGCCCGGCCGGCTCGCCGTAGGAGCGGTCGGCGCGGCCGCCCTGCTGGCCGCCGCGCTGCTGGCGAGCCCCCTGGTGTGGGTCGGTGCCGTGGCGGTAGGGGTGTTCGCCGTGTCCGGCAACGCCGTGTCCATGGTGCTGGTCATGCAGCGCGCCGCACCGGGGCGGGCGGGGCAGGACTCGGCGCTGGTGGCGGCCGGTTTCTTCGCCGGGTTCGCGGTGGGGCCGCCCCTGTTCGGCCTGTTCGCGCAGAGCGGCCGGTACGGGTCCGGCTGGGTGCTGGTCGCGGCGGAGTTCGCGGTGGCGGCCGCCGTGGCCTTCCTCTGGTCCGTACGGGACCGCCGGGACGGCAGGGGCCGCCGGGGCGACCGTCAGGAGCCGGGCGCGTGACCTCCGGGGCCTGGGCCGGGCGCGTGACCTCCGAGGCGTGGGCCGGCCGGGCACTCGCGGCCGTACTCGACCGGGTCGCCGTCACCGCGGCGCAGGTGGGCCCCCGCTTCCCGCTGTACGCCGAGCCCGGCGACGGGCGGTGGACGACGACCGGCCGCGGCTCGTGGACCGGCGGCTTCTGGGCCGGACTGCTGTGGCTGCGGGCCCGCTCCACCGGGGCCGAGGCCGACCGGCGGGCCGCCGCCGCGTGCACGGCGCGGCTCGGGTCCTGGGCGGAGGCGGACACCGCCACCCGTGGCCTGATCCTCTGGTACGGGACCGCTTCGGCGGCCGACGAGGGCGAAGCCGCGGCCCTGCGCGCGCACGCGGCCCGGGCCTGCCTGGCGGCGTACGACCCCGCGCTCGGGATCGTGCCCTGGGGCAGTGCGCTGGGCGGGCCCCGCCTGCTGGCCCGGGCGGACGCCGTGCCCGGCATGGTGCCCCTGCTGGCGGGCGCCGGACCTGAAGGGGCCGCTGCCGCGGCCGGCCACCTCCACCGGCACCTCGACCTCTGCCTCGGAACCGGCGGCGAAGAGCCGCCCCCCGCCTGGGAGTTCACCGGTGAGACGGGCTGGCGGCCCTGCGCGGAACCCCGGCCGGGCTGGAGCCGCGGCCGGGCCTGGCTCCTCCTTGCGGTCGCCGACGCGCTGCTCCGCCCCGAGGTCGCCGCGCACCGGTCGGACGACCGGCTCGCGCGGGCGGCGCGGCTCCTGCTGGCACAGGGCGACGTGCTCACCGGGCGGCTCGTCCCGCCGGCCGAGGCCGCCCGGCCGGACGGGCCGCCCGACACCTCGGCCGCGGCGATCACCGCGGTCGCCCTGCTGAAACTCGCCCGGGTGCCCGGCCCCTGGGCGCAGGAGTGCTCGTACCGGGCCGTCGCCGTCCTGAAGCGGCTTGCCGAAGCCCATGTCACCGACGGCGCCGGTACCGGCCGTCCGGCCGGGATGCTGCTGGACGGCTGCTACGACAGCGGCAGGGGGCTGGCGATCCGGCACGAACTCATCTGGGGCGACCACTTCCTGGCCCTCGGACTGGCATCGCTGGACGGGCTCGTCGACATCACCCGGGTCTAGTCGAAGTCGCGTCGGCCGCCGTAGTCGCGCAGGACGCGGCGGGCCACGGAGGTGATGTGGAGTTCGTCCGGGCCGTCCAGGATGCGGGCGGCGCGCCCGGTGCGGAACAGCGCGGGCAGTGCGGTGTCCGGACCGAGTCCGGCGGCTCCGTGGACCTGGATGGCCGAGTCCGCCACCTGCTGGAGCATCCGGGCGGCGGCGACCTTGGCGAGCCCCACCTCGGTGCGGGCGTCCTGCCCGGCGGCGATCCTGGCGACGGCCTCGTGGACCAGGGGCCGGGTGGTGCGCAGCGCGAGCAGGGCGTCGAAGACGTGCTGCTGGACCAGTTGGTGGTCGGCGAGCGGCCCCCGGGACCCACGGTGGGTGGCGGCCCGCTCGCACATGAGGCCGAAGGCGCGCTGGGCCTGGCCGAGCCAGCGCAGGCAGCGCAGGGTGCGGCCGAGCGCGAGGCGTTCGCCCGCGATCGCCAGTGCGTCGCCCGGTTCGCCCAGGAGGTGGTCGGCGGGTACGCGGACGCGGTCGAGCTCGATCTCGTACTGGCCCGTCGCGCCGAGTACCGGGAGTTCCCGGACGACACGGAAGCCGGGCGAGCCGGTGGGGACGAGGAGCAGCGAGAGTCCCCCGCGGTCCCCGGGTGCGCCGCCGGTGCGGGCCATGACGGTCACGAGATCGGCGCCCGCCGCGCCGGAGGTGAACCATTTGCGGCCGGTGACCAGCCAACTTCCGTCGGGCTGCCGCTCGGCGCGGGTCGTGGTGCGGAAGGGGTCGGTGCCGGGAACCTCCGGTTCGGTCATGGCGTAGCAGGACCGCGACTCCCCGGCGACGAGGGGCTTGAGGTACTCCTCGCGGACCCGGGCACCGCCGTGGCGGCCCAGCATGGTGACGTCGAGCAGCGGAGCGGAGCCCAGCGCGGCCGGGCCGTGGTCGCTGGCCCCCTCGGCCTCCGCCAGCTCCGCGTACGCGGTGAAGGACAGTCCGCCGCCGCCCAGTTCGGCCGGGAGCGGCAACGCCCACAGGCCCTCGTCCCGGGCCCGGCCGCGCAGCTCCGCCAGGGCCGAAGCGGCGGCCGGCCCGCCCGCGTCGAGCACCGCCTCGTACGGGATCACCCGCGCGCGCACGAACCGTTCGACCCGTCCTCTCAACTCCGCGCCGCCGATGTCAGGTTGTGCGGGGCCGCCGTACGCGGCGCCTGAATCCGTCACTGCATTCCTCCTCATTCCCGGGAACCCATGGGAACGGCTGTCCGACTGTCTGTCCGTGGAACTGGTCGGGTGCGCACGCTCCCGAGTTCCCGAGTCCCGTACGACCTGGGCGCCGGCCACCGCCGCGCCGGGAGAGGAGAGGCATGGCGTCCCCCGCAACCACGCAGACGGTCCGGCCGCTCGACACACTGCGCTTCGACACCTCGGGGCCCCCGCAGATCACGGACGTCGTCGCCGAACACCTGCGGCTGCTCGGCGCGCGGAGCGACACCCCCGGCCACGAGGAAGTGCCGGACCGCATCACGCTCACCGGAGGCGGGTTCACGCCCGCGCAGGCGACCACCACCTGGGGGAACCCCGGGAGCGGGCTCGTCGACGAGGCGACCGTGCAGGCGGCCACCGGCATCATGGCCGTCCACGGCCGACGGGACGGCGGCCCGCGCGGCCTCGCCGCCGACTACGCGGCGACGGCCACCGCCGTCCTCACCGTCCAGGGGCTGCTCGCGGGCCTGGTCGGCCAGGCCCGCGGAGCCGAGGCCTCCCACGTCACCACCGGCGCGGACCGGGCCGGGCTGCTCGCCGTGTCCCAGTACCTCGCCGCGGCCGGGGCCGACGAGGGCGAGGCCACCGAACTCGCCCCCGGCGGACCGCCCTTCACCTCGGCCGAAGGCGTGCTCTTCGAGCTGGAGACCCTCGATCCGGGCGCCTGGGCGGCGTTCTGGCGGGCCCTGGAGGCCCCCACCGACGCGATACGGGCGGGCTGGCGGCCCTTCCAGTTCCGCTACGCCACCGCCTGCGCCCCCTTCCCGCCGGTCCTCCACACGGTGACCCGGGCGCATCCCCTCGTACGGATCCGGCAGGCGGCGGTGCTCTCCGGCGCCGAGGTGTGCGTCCTGCGCACCCTCGCCGAACGCGCCGGGGAATCCGACGGCGCCGCCCCCTGGTCGCTGGAGCCCCGGGGAACCGGCGCCGGCCTGCCTGCCGCGCGCCCCACGGACACCCGGCTCGCCCCCTCGCCCGCCCGGCCGCTGGCCGGACTGACCGTGCTGGAGGCGGGCCGCCGGATCCAGGCCCCGCTGGCCGCGCACCTGCTCGGCCTGCTGGGCGCCGAGGTCATCCGGATCGAGCCGCCGGGCGGGGATCCGCTGCGCGGCATGCCGCCCGCCTGCTCCGGCGTCTCCGCACGCTGGCTCGCCCTCAACCGGGGCAAGAAGGCCGTCGAGATCGACATCAAGGCCGCCGCCGACCGCCGCCGACTGCGGGACATGGCCGCGCGGGCCGACGTCTTCCTGCACAACTGGGCGCCGGGCAAGGCCGCCGAGCTCGGCCTCGACGCCGACGACCTCGCGCGCGTCAATCCCGCCCTCGTCTACGCGTACACCAGCGGCTGGGCCGACCGGCTCCGGGACGCCCCCATGGGCACCGACTTCATGGTCCAGGCGCGGACCGGCGTGGGCGAGGCCGTCCGCCCCCGAGGCGAGGCCCCGGCACCCTCGTTGATGACCCTGCTCGACGTACTCGGCGGACTGCACGGCGCCGAGGCGGTGCTGGCCGGTCTGCTGCTGCGCGAGCACACGGGGCACGGCGTACGGGTGGACTCCTCGCTCCTCGGCGCCGCCGACACCCTGACCGCCCCCGCCCTGCGGCGGGCGGCGCGCGGGGAGGACCCCAGACGGCCCGCCGGGTTCCGGCACCCGCTGGTGACCGCCGACGGCTGGATCGCGGCCTCCGACGGGAGCGCCGCGGCCGCGGCCGCGTACGACCTGCGCGAGCTCTCCACGTGCGACGCCCTGGCCCAGTTGAGTGCTCACGGCCTCAGCGCCACCGCCGTCACCACCGACCTCTCCGACCTGCACCACGACGCGCGCTTCGCCGGCTCGATCAGCCGTGATGCGCACGGTGCCCCCGCCGTTCCCGACCCCTGGAGCTTCGCATGACCGCCGACAGGCTCGAACTGCGCGATCTGCTGCCCGTCGAACTCCGCCGCTCCTGGGTGGTCGACGGCACCTGCCCCGACCTCGACCTCTACAGCCTCTTCCGGGCCCGCCAGATCGCGGACCTGCACCGCACGGCCATCCTGGACGCCAAGGGCGCACTCTGTTACACCGCCCTGGACCGCAAGGTGCGATGTCTGGCCACAGGCCTCAGGAACCTCGGCATACGCCCGGGCGACGTGGTCGGCGTACAACTGCCCAACCACCGCAACGCCGTCATCGCCGACCTGGCGCTGGCCGCCCTCGGCGCCGTCGCACTCCCGTTCCCCGTCGGCCGGGGCACCCTGGAGGCCGAGTGCCTGCTGCGGCGTGCCGAGGCCGTCGCCGTCATCGCCGCGGTCGAACACCGCGACTTCCGCCACGCGGCCGATCTGCACGCGCTCTCCCGCGCCCTGCCCGCCCTCCGCCACGTCATCGCGGTGGGCCCCGGCACCGCGCCGGAGGGAACGACCGCGTGGGCCGGGCTCATGCGGTCCGACCCCAGCGGATTCGTCCCGGCCCGGCCCGATCCCGACAGCGCCGCCCGCATCCTCGTCTCGTCCGGATCGGAGGCCGAGCCGAAGATGATCGCGTACTCGCACAACGCGCTCGCCGGCGGCCGCGGGAACTTCCTCGCCTCCCTCATCCCCGACGGGACCCCGCCGCGCTGCCTCTTCCTCGTCCCGCTGGCCTCCGCCTTCGGTTCCAACGGCACGGCCGTCACCCTCGCCCGGCACGGCGGCACCCTGGTCCTGCTCGACCACTTCACCCCGGAGGCCGCCCTCGCGGCGGTCCGTGAGCACGAGCCGACCCATGTCCTCGGCGTGCCGACCATGGTCCGGATGATGCTCGAACGCCTCGACACGACCGCCGAGCGGCTGCCCGCCCCCACGGCCCTGGTCCTCGGCGGCGCCCCGCTCGACGAGACCACCGCTGCCGCCGCAGCGAAGGCGTTCGGCTGCCCGGTGGTCAACCTCTACGGCTCGGCGGACGGGGTCAACTGCCACACGGGACTGGGCAACACGGTTCCCCCGACCGACGCCTCCGGTGTCGTCGCGGGCCACCCCGACCCCCGGGTCGCCGAGATCCGCATCGCCGACCCCGACACGCACGAACCGCTGTCCGACGGTGCCATCGGCGAGATCATCTCCCGGGGACCCATGACGCCGTTGTGCTACGTCGGCGCCCCCGACCTCGACGCCCGCTACCGCACGCCCGACGGCTGGGTCCGCACCGGCGACCTCGGCTACCTCGACGCCGACAGTGTCCTCCACGTCGTCGGACGGCTCAAGGACATCGTCATCCGCGGCGGCGCCAACATCAGCCCCGCCGAAGTCGAACGCGAACTCCGCTCGCACCCGCGGGTCCGGGACGTGGTCTGCGTCGGCGTCCCCGACCCGCTCATGGGCGAGCGGCTGGCCGTCTGCGTCGTGCCCCGGGGATCCATCGCGCCCACGCTCGCCTCCCTCGGCGAGCACCTGACCGCCCGCGGACTGGAGCGGCGCAAGCATCCGGAGCGGCTCCTGGTGGTGGGCGAGCTGCCGCTGACGGCCGCCGGCAAGCCCGACCGGGCGGCCCTGCGGGAGCGCCTGGCCCGCAGCGCGCCGCAGACCGCCGACGGTACGAGAGGCCCCGCGCCCCTCGCCCAGGCCGGATGACGGAAGGGGCCCGGCAGCACCTGCTGCCGGGCCCCTTCCGTGCCGTTGGTCAGGAGGTCCCCATGGCCTTCTTCAGCTCGGCCGCGGCGTTGCGGTAGACCGCCAGCAGGTCGAGGTCCGCACCGGGATAGTTGACGATCTTGACCTGCTGGGCGCCCGTGTCGGGCAGGACGGTCCCGGTCGACATGTGCGCGTTGTCCAGGACCAGGGCCGGCTTCTTGGCGGAGAGCTCGGCCAGCTGCGCCGGGGTCACGGCCTCGGGTCCGTACGTGCCCACCGTGGTGACGCCCGCGAGCTTCGCCGACCAGGCGGTGAAGACCTGGGTGACGGCCGAAGGGCTCTTCCCGCCGGGCCAGGCGGTCTGGAGGTCCTTGTTCAGCCGCGCGTACTCGGTGTCGAAACCGGCCTTCCACCGCGTGGCGGCCTCCGCCGTCCCGAAGAGTCCGCCCAGCCTGTCGACCTCGGCCTTGACCTTGTCGGGGTCGTTGTCGAGGTTCACCTCGACCAGCTTCGCCTTCGAGCCGGCGGCTTCCTTGATCTTCGCGGCGTACGGCTCGAACGGCGCGTAGAGCACGAAGTCGGCCTGGGCGACGGCGGCGAGGTCCGAGGGCTTGGGATCGTAGTCGGGCGCGTGGTGGACGGACTGGGGCACGATGACCTTGACGTTCTCGGCGCCGGCGGCCTTCGCGAACGCGCCCTCCCAGGTGGTGGTCACGACCACCACGGGCTTGGCCTTGGGGTCCGGGCCGCCGTTCCCGGCAGGGGAGTCGGAGTCCGCGTCGCCGCCGCAGCCGGCGGTCAGCAGGAGCGCCGCGCTCAGTGCGACGAGGGAAGAGGTACGGACGCGGTTGCGCGCCATGAGTTGATTCTCCGTTCGGGTATGAAATGGACGGCGAGGACGACCGCCCCCGCCGTCAGGACGAGGACCGGCCCGGGCGGCCAGTCCAGCCACAGGGCCAGGAGGAACCCCGTCAGGTTCACGGCCACTCCGATGCCGACCGCCCACAGGGTGATGGACTTCAGCGAACTGCCCAGGCGGCGCGCGGCGAGCGCGGGCAGCAGGGTCAGGGCGTCGACGAGCAGGGCCCCGGTGAGTTTGATCGCTCCGGCGACGGCGATCGCGACCAGCACGAGCAGCGCCGTGGTCAGGATCCGGACCGGGACGCCCGAGCACTGGGCGAGCTCACGGTCGTACAGCAGCAGGCCGATCTCGCGCCGCCGCCACCAGAACAGACCCGGTACGAGGACGGCGAGCACGCCGAGGACGACCAGGTCGGCGGTGCCCACCGACAGGATCGAACCCCACAACAGGGCGAAGGCGCCGGAGGCGTTGACCCCCGACACGGCGAGCAGCAGGAGCGCCCCGGCGATGGCGAGGCTCATCAGCAGGCCCATCGCCCCGGACAGCCCGTCCGGGGTGCGGGCCAGCGGGGCGACGCCCGCACCGGCGAGGGCGCAGGCGACGAGCGCGCACAGCATGGGGTCGAGGCCGGTGAGCAGCCCGACCGCGATGCCCAGCAGCGCCACGTGCATCATCGCGAACCGCACCGGCATGATGTCGAGCCCGACGATGACCACCCCGATGACGGGCAGGCCGACGGCCGCGAGCAGCAGGGCCAGGCCGGCCCGCTGCACGGGCAGCAGCTGGAGGAGCGTGCCGAGGTCGGCGGTGGCGAGGTTCACCGGACCTCCCGCAGCCGCCCGGCGGCCATCTCCAGCACCCGGTCGCACCGCTCGGCCAGCGCGCGGTCGTGCGTCACCACGACCAGCGTGACCGGCAGGGACGTGAGGACGTCCGCGGCCTCCTCCTGCCCGTCGAAGTCGAGGGCCGCCGTGGGCTCGTCGGCCAGCAGCACCTGGGCCCCGGCGGCTACGCAGCCGATCGCCCGGGCCAGGTACATCCGCTGCAACTGCCCTCCGGAGAGGGTGTGCAGGGGCCGCTGGGTCAGCGCCCCGACCCCGAGCCGGCCGGCGGCTTCGGCCGCGTCCGCCGGGGCCGTACTGCTGGCCAGCAGTTCCGAGCCGAGCAGGGGGAAGCGGCCCGCGGCCGGTTTCTGGGGGATCCAGGCGCAGGCCCGGCGCCGCCAGGCCCACTCGGCGGGCGAGCGGGTGCTCCGGCCTCCGACGAGGATGGAGCCCGACACCTGGCGGTGCAGGCCGAGAACGGCGCGCAGCAGGGTGGTCTTGCCCGAGCCGTTGGTCCCGGTCAGCGCCACGCGCTCACCGGCGGCGATCTCCAGATCCACGTCGGCGACGGCCTCCACCCGGCCGTGCCGGCAGGCGACCCCCCGCATGCGCACATCCAGCCCGCCCATGACACACCCCTCAGTCGCTCGCTGCCGCGCGGGCAACGGCGTACAACCGTCTCCCACGCGGCAGTAGTCGGACGCCGCACGCCCTGGGTTCCCGCCGGCCGGAATCTTCTTCCCGCGGCAGCGGTCAGCTCACGGGCCGGACCACGAACGCGACCACCTCGACCGGGCCGCTGCGACGGAAGTGCAGGACGAACGGGACGGCCTCGCCCAGCTGCCAGCGGGCCCGGACCCGCACCATCACGTCGAGTCCGAACGGCGACATGGCCACCGTGCCCCCGGCGGGGACCGTGACCGGGCCGGTCATCGCCATGGTGTCGGCCCCCGTACCGGTGCCGGCATGCCGGCTCAGCATGGCCCGCTCCACGGCCGGGGAGGTCACGGACACCAACTCGTCGTCCGCACCGCCCCGGTTGTGGATCTGGAAGAACGCGGCGGTGTTCTCCTTGTCCGCGAAGGGCAGGAAGACCCGTGCCGCGCCGATCTCGATGCGCGGCGGGGTCCCGGCCGCCCCGGCCGTGGCCCAGGCCGTCAGCCCGCACAGAGCGGCCAGGCAGGCGATGACGGGCGCCGCCGCGGCCGGGAACGTCCCGCGCAGACGCCGGCGCGTGGGCCGCCAGTCCTCCGCCGGTGCCCATCGGTCCGAACCGGTCATCGTGCGACGCCTCCTTGGCTACGACGGACCCCGGACCGGGCCGGGCGGCTCGCGGGTTTCCAGCCCCGCAGCCGCAGGCTGTTGCCCACGACCAGGAGCGAACTGGCCGACATCGCGGCCGCCGCCACCATCGGGTTGAGCCAGCCGACGGCGGCCAGGGGAACGGTGACGAGGTTGTACCCGAACGCCCAGACGAGGTTCACCCGGATCGTCCCGAGAGTGCGCCGAGCCAGGCGGACCGCGTCGGCGACGACCTCGATGTCGCCGCGCACCAGGGTCACGTCGGAGGCCCCGATCGCGACATCGGTGCCGGTGCCCATCGCGATGCCGAGATCGGCACCGGCCAGCGCCGCGGCATCGTTCACACCGTCGCCGATCACCGCGACCCGCCGGCCCTCCGCCTTGAACTGCCGGATGAGGCCGGCCTTCTCCTCCGGGGTGCAGCGGGCGTGGACCCGTACGATGCCGAGTTCGGCCGCGACGGCGCGGGCCGTGGCCTCGTGGTCACCGGTGGCCAGGACCGGCTCCACGCCCAGCCGCCGCAGCCCGTCGACGGCCCGGTAGCTCCCCGGCCGCAGGAGGTCCCCGAGTGCGACGAGGGCCTCGTCGACGCCGTCGACCCGGACGAGAACGGGCGTCAGCGCGGCCGCTTCGGCAGCGGTCAGCGCCTTCGCCAGGGCATCGGGCAGACCGGCCCCGGGGGCGGACACCTCGACCAGGTGACCGTCCACCACACCGCTGACCCCCGCACCGGGCCTGGCCCGGAACCCCGTCACCGGCGGCAGCTCGTGATCCGGCCGGGCGCGCCGCGCGTAGGCCGCCAGGGCGATGCCGAGCGGATGCTCCGAGCCCTGCTCCACCGCTCCCGCCAGCCGGAGCACGGCCTGCCGCCCGAGTCCGCCGGGTGCCGGGGTCAGCCGGGCGACGGTCATCCGCCCGGTGGTCAGGGTGCCGGTCTTGTCCAGGACGACCGTGTCGACGTGCCGCAGGGCCTCCAGCGCCCGCGGCCCGCTGACCAGGATGCCCAGTTGGGCGCCCCGGCCGGTGGCGGCCAGCAGCGCGGTGGGCGTGGCGAGCCCCAGTGCGCACGGGCAGGCGACGACGAGGACGGCCACGGCCGCGGTCACCGCCGGCTGCGGATCCGCACCCGCGCCCAGCCAGAAGCCGAGGACGGTGACGGCCAGCGCCAGGACCACGGGTACGAAGACCCCCGCCACCCGGTCGGCGAGACGCTGCGCCGCGGCCTTCCCGGCCTGGGCCTCGGTGACCATACGGGTGATCCGGGCGAGCTGGGTGTCCGCGCCCACGGCGGTGGCCCGTACGAGGAGCAGCCCGCCGGCGTTCACCGCGGCTCCGGTCACCGGCCGGCCGGGGCCGACTTCGACGGGATCGCTCTCGCCGGTCACCAGCGACAGGTCCAGGGCGGAACTCCCGGAGACCACCACCCCGTCTGTGGCGACGCGTTCGCCCGGCCGGACGACGAACTCCTGGCCGGCCAGCAGCCGGTCGACCGGGATCCTCCGCTCCTTCCCGCCCTCCCGTACGGTGACGTCCTTCACCGCGAGGGCGGACAGTGACCGCAGCGCCGCCCCGGTGCCGCGGCGCGCCCGCGCTTCCAGGAAGCGGCCGGCCAGGACGAAGAGCGGTACGCCGACCGCCGCTTCCAGGTAGACGTGGGCGACCTCGCCGCCGGCGGACGGGAGGAGGGTGAAGGGCATCCGCATGTCCGGACGGCCGGCGCCGCCGAGGAACAACGCGTACACCGACCAGGCGAACGACGCGGTGACGCCGAGGGAGACGAGGGTGTCCATGGTGGCCGCCGAGTGCCGCAGGCCGCGCAGGGCGCGGACGTGGAACGGCCACGCGCTCCAGACGACCACGGGCGCGGCGAACATGAGGCACAGCCACTGCCAGTTGCGGAACTGCAGGGCGGGAACCATCGACAGGACCAGCACCGGGGCGCAGAGCAGCACCGTGATCAGCAGCCGCTCGCGCTCGCGGCGACTGCCCTCGGCGTCTGCCGCGTCCTCGGCGCTCCGGGCGTCCTCGGCGCTGCGGGCGTTCTCCGTGCTCCGGGCGTTCTCGACCCCCGGCTCCGCACTCCCCGCCCGCGGTCCGGGAGGCGGGGGGAGCTCGGCGGTGTACCCCGCGCGTTCGACCGCGGCCACCAGCTCCTGCGGGGTGATGCCGGGCGGATGGCTCACCCGCGCCCGGCCGGTCGCGAGGTTGACCGTGGCGCTGACCCCGTCGATCCTGCCGAGCCGCTTCTCCACGCGGTTCACGCAGGCCGCGCACGTCATGCCGCCGACGATCAGGTCGGTGCTCCCGGGGGCGGCCGTCGTGTCCGCGGTCACCGCCCGCCCCCCGAGGGCGCGGCGGGCGCGCCGCCGTGCCCGTGCCGACCGGTGCCCGGGAGGTCACCGACCACCGGGCCGGGACCGCCACCGCCCGGGTGCATGCCCGGCGCGACCGGACCCGCCAGGGAACCGACCCCGTACGAGGCGGTGAACATCAAGGCGAGCAGCACCAGGAACCCGGTGAGCGCCGGGGGCGGCAGCCACAGCCGCCCCGGTGAGGAGTACACGCCGTCGGGGGACTGCTGCCGCTGCGCCATCGTCGCTCCATGAACGGGCACCTGTCCGGCGCCCCTCGCCTGTTCGGTGCTTCGGTACGGAGGCCCGCCGCAGGGGGCGGCCCCGGCGACCCGGGGGGCGCCTGCGAGGTAGTCGCCCCGAACGCCCGGGGAGTTCCCGGGAAACCGTCGTCGAACGGGGTCGGGCCGGGGCGCGCCGTCAGGGCGCGACGACCCGCAGGTGGGAGACGGCGGGGTCGAGGGCCCCGCGTACGTGGCCGCCGGGGGCGGCGGCGGTGCGGCGCAGGAAGTCGACGGTCTCGGCGGTGACGACCTCGCCGGGCAGCACGTTGGGGATGCCGGGCGGGTACGCGGCCAGCGTGTCGGCGCTGACCCTGCCGACCGCCTGTGCCGAGGGCACCACGACGGCCGGGCTGAGGAACGCTGCGCGGGCCGTGAGCCGTGCGGGGCCCGGCCGCGGCAGGGACAGCGGTGCCTGCCCGGCGGCGTCGGCGGCGGAGCCGGTGAGGGGGGACGGCAGGCAGTGCAGGGCTTCGAGGAAGCGGTCGGTGTCCGGCGCCGCCCCGGCGCCGATCACGGCCACGATCGCCGAGTCGGTGGCGACCTCCACCATGATCTGGTGGTCGCGGGAGAGCAGCCGCCTGGCCTCATGCCCCGTGATGCCGCCGACCCGGGTGTCGACGGCGATCCGCAGCGGATCGGCGGCGGTGATGTCGGGGAAGCCGTGGAAACGGTCGCTGACCACCTGGTAGCGGCCCAGCGCGCGGACGACGCCCCGTACCTTGTCCGCAGCCTCGACCGAGCCGGTGATCCGGTCGGTGCCCGCGACGAGAGCCCGGCGGGCGATGTCCAGGGAGGCGGTCAGCAAGGCGCTCGCACTGGTGGACTGCACGAGGCGGAAGGCCCGGTCCACCAGGGGTTCGAGCCGGTCCGCGAACGGCCCGTCGGCCAGGTGCAGCATCGCCGACTGCGTCAGGCTGCCGGCGAGCTTGTGCGTACTGGAGGTGACCAGGTCCGCGCCCAGTGCGAGCGCGCCCGCGGGCAGCGCGGGGTGGAAGCCGAAGTGCGAGCCCCACGCCTCGTCGACGATCAGGGGCACACCGGCGGCGTGTGCGGCGTCGGCGATGGCGCGTACGTCGGCCACCGCCCCGAAGTAGCTCGGGGAGACGATGCAGACGGCCGCGGCGTCCGGTGTCCGGCCGAGCGCCCCGGCCACGTCCTCGGCGGTCACCCCGTGCGCGATGCCCTGCACGGGGTCGACGGAAGGCTGGACGAAGACGGCCTCCAGGCCGGACAGCACCAGCCCGTCGACGACGCTGGAGTGCACACTGCGCTGCACGACCAGGGTGCGGCCCAGGGCGGGGGTGACCATGGAGGCGATCTGGTTGCCCTGGGAGGCGCCGTTGGTCAGGAACCAGGTGCGCCGCGCGCCCCAGGCGCGGGCGGCCAGAGCCAGCGCCTCGTCCAGCGGGCTGCCGGGGCCGAGGTCGATGCCGTCGAGCAGCGGCGGGAAGTCAAGATCCGTGACCCGGGAGCCGAAGCAGCCGGCGAGGTCCGATCCGCGGGCGGCCGCGTGGCCGGGGACGTTCAGCCTCAGCCAGTCCCGTCCCGCATGGGCCAGGAGGGCCTCGGCGTAGGGGGCGCGCAGCTGATCGAGGGCCGGCGACCGGGTCGGGGGAGGGGCGGTTCGCTTGTTCACCCAGGGAGCGTGACACCCGGCCGCATATTGAGGAACGGTGCACTTTTCTGCATCCCTCCATACTCTGTCTATATGCTTGAGGTACGCCATCTCCAGGTGCTGCGCTCCATCGCCCAAGAGGGCTCGCTCGCCGGAGCCGCCCGCGCACTGCACTACAGCCAGCCGACGATCACCCACCACCTGGCCGCCCTGGAAAGCCACTTCGGTGCCCGTCTCGTCCAGCGCGGACCCCGCGGCGCCGCGCTCACCGAGCTCGGGGAAGCCCTGCTGCCGCACGCCGAGGCCGTCCTCGAACGCCTGCGCCACGCCGAGCTGGAGGTGCGCGACCTCGCGGAGCGCGGCACGCGCACCGTCCACATCGGCACCTTCCCCACCGCGGGCGCCCTGCTGCTGGCACCCGCCGTCAAACGACTCCACCAGCAGGGCGTGCACATCTCCCTCACCGAAGGCGAACTCCCGCTGCTCCTAAGGGGACTGCGGGCCCGAGTGCTCCAGGCCGCCCTCGTCTTCTCCCAGCCCGGCGACCGACTCGACCTGGACGAAGATTTCGAGCTCCACCCCCTGCTGGCCGATCCGCTCCTCCTGGTCATGCCGGAGGACCACCCGTGCGCGGCCCTGGACCGGGTCCCCCTCACCGAGCTGCGCGACACCGCGTGGGTGGGCGCCGCCGACCCGCACGACCCCTGCGACCGGGTGCTGGCCTGGGCCTGCGCCCAACAGGGCTTCGAACCCGTCCATGCCATGCGCACCGACGACTACGCGGTCGTCCAGGGCCTGGTGGCCGCCGGCACGGGCGTGGCCCTCATCCCGCGCCTCGCCCTCGGAGCTCCCCGCTCCGACCTCGTCGTGCGCCCGCTGGCCGGGCCGGACCTCGCCCGTGAGATCAGCGTGGCCGTACTGCGCTCCACCGCGGCCGGCAGCGCCCAGGAGCTGGTCGCGGCGCTGCTGGAACAGGCCGCGCTGGTCACGGACCGCTGGGCCCGCAGCGACTGAGCGAGGTGGACCGGGAAGCCTGGGCCCGTGAGCGCGGGCGCGGGCCCGGCCGGCCAGGGCGGAGGTTGTCCACAGGTTCGGGCGGACGGAGCCGGGGTGTCGGCGGGTGCCGTTAGGCTTCGTGGATGGCCCTTCCCGACGCTTCCCCCGAGATCTCCGATGCTCTGCAGGTGCTGCACCGCGTATTCGGTTACAGCTCCTTCCGCGGCGAGCAGCAGGAGATCATCGAGCAGGTCGTCGACGGCGGCGACGCCCTCGTACTGATGCCGACCGGCGGCGGCAAGTCGCTCTGCTACCAGATCCCGGCGCTCGTCAGAGAAGGCACGGGCGTCGTGATCTCGCCGCTCATCGCGCTGATGCAGGACCAGGTGAACGCGCTCACCGCCCTCGGGGTGCGGGCCGGATTCCTCAATTCGACGCAGGACTCGTACGAGCGGCAGGCCGTCGAGCGGGCTTTCCTCGACGACGAGTTGGACCTGCTCTACCTGGCTCCCGAGCGGCTGCGCACCGAGAGCACACAGCGGCTGCTGGACCGGGGCAAGGTATCGCTCTTCGCGATCGACGAAGCCCACTGCGTCGCCCAGTGGGGCCACGACTTCCGGCCCGACTACCTCGCGCTGTCCATGCTGCACGAGCGCTGGCCGAAGGTGCCGCGGATCGCCCTGACCGCGACGGCCACCGAGGCCACCCACGCCGAGATCGTGGCGCGGCTGGGCCTGGAGGACGCCCGGCACTTCGTCGCCAGCTTCGACCGGCCCAACATCCAGTACCGCATCGCCGCGAAGAACAACCCGCTCAAGCAGCTGCTGGAGCTGATCCGGACCGAGCACGACGGGGACGCCGGAGTCGTCTACTGCCTCTCGCGGTCCTCGGTGGAGAAGACCGCGGCCTCCCTGGCGGAGCACGGCATCGACGCCGTGGCGTACCACGCCGGCATGGACGCCCGGACGCGTGCCGCGAACCAGGCGCGCTTCCTGCGGGAGGACGGGGTCGTGGTGGTGGCCACGATCGCCTTCGGCATGGGCATCGACAAGCCGGACGTGCGCTTCGTGGCACACCTCGACCTGCCGAAGTCGGTCGAGGGCTACTACCAGGAGACCGGCCGGGCCGGCCGTGACGGCGAGCCGGCCACGGCGTGGCTGGCGTACGGCCTGCAGGACGTGGTCCAGCAGCGCAAGCTCATCGAGGGCTCCGAGGGCGACGAGGCGCACCGCCGCTCCCTGGGCATGCACCTGGACGCCATGCTCGCGCTGTGCGAGACGGTCGACTGCCGCCGTGTGCGGCTGCTGGCCTACTTCGGGCAGTCGGGCGAGCCCTGCGGCAACTGCGACACCTGCCTGACACCGGGCGAGTCCTGGGACGGGACGGTCGCGGCGCAGAAACTGCTGTCCACGGTGTGGAGGCTGGCGAAGGAACGGCGCCAGAAGTTCGGCGCCGGTCAGATCATCGACATCCTTCAGGGCAAGAAGACGGCCAAGGTCATCCAGTTCGACCACGACGCCCTCTCGGTGTTCGGCGTCGGGTCGGACCTGGGCACCGCGGAGTGGCGCGGGGTCGTACGGCAGCTGCTGGCGCTGCGGCTGCTGGCGGTGGAGGGCGAGTACGGGACGCTCGTGCTGACGGACGAGAGCGGCGAGGTGCTGGGAGGGCGCCGCAGCGTCTTGATGCGCAAGGAGAAGGCGGCCGCCGCCCCGGCCCGGAAGGAGACCGGATCCCGCTCCGGGAAGGGCGCCCGGGTCCCCGTCGACCTGCCGGCCGGGGCCGAGCCGGTCTTCCTGGCCCTGCGCGCCTGGCGGGCCGCGACGGCGCGCGAGCAGGGCGTACCGGCGTACGTCGTCTTCCACGACGCGACGCTGCGGGAGATCGCGACACGCCTGCCGGCCACGGTGGAGGAGCTGGCCGCCATCGGCGGAGTCGGCGAGGCCAAGCTCACCAAGTACGGCCAGGGCGTCCTCGACACCCTGGCGGAACGCGACCCGGCCGAGGCGACCGGACCCACCGAGCCCACGGAGCCAGCCCCTGCCGCGGCGCCCACCGAGCCCGCCCGGGCCGCGGCGCCCCCGGCGCGGCCCATGGCGTCGTCCGCCGACGAGCCACCCTTCGACCTGGACGAGCTGGACCCGCCCTGGGACGACTGGGAGTAGCCGCTCCCGGCCCTCCGTCCCGCCGGTCCCGGGCCCGGCGGGACGGAAACCGGACGGGGCACGCGGCGGATCCTGGTCACTCGCGGGTCAGTGCCTGGCGCAGTTGGTCGAGGCCGGGGAGGCCCGCCAGGCCATCCGGTGTCCGGTACACCCGGCACGCCAGCCCGGACGGGCGCCCGGCCTCGGCGAACGGGTCACGTCCGCCGATCAGGAAGGTCGGCGACCCCGTGAAGCCGAGCCGTTCGGCCTCGCCCTGGCCGGTGACCACGCGCGTGGTGACCGTGACGCCGTGCAGGCCGACGTCATCGAGCGCCTGCCGCAACAGCTCGGCCGCGGGCCGGGTGTGCGGACAGTCGGGTACGACGAGGATCTCGATCTCCATGGCCCCAGCATGGCGCGTCGTCCACGGCCGGGCACCACCGGCTGTGGAGCCTCGGGGTCGCACGGCCGTTGCTCAGCCTGACCAGCTGGCCATCTCGTCCATGGGCGGACCGGACGTCTCCAGGCCGGGCAGCAGCGGTGACGGCCAGGGCGCCGTACGCGAGGAGGCCGAATCCCGCCCAGGTGAGGAGGTAGCCGCTGACGAACCCGGCGATCCGCAGGGCGCGGACAGGGCCGATGCACGGTCTGCTCCTCGATCGCGGACACCCTCGATCCCAACGTGGTCCACCTCAAGGCCCGCGACGTGACCCTGATCTGCTGCTCGCGCGCGCCGATCGACAAGCTCCTTGCCTACCGGCAGCGGATGGGCTGGAGCTTCAACTGGGTCTCCACCGTCGGCGGAGACTTCAACCGGGACCTCGGCTTCCTGAACACCGAGGAGGAGTTGAGGCCGTTCCTCGAGGGCGAGGTGCCGTCGATCGAGCGTCAGATGGCGGAGTTGTCCGGCACCGACGTGCTCGGGTACGTCACCGAGGCGCCCGGGCTGAGCTCTTACGCGCTCTCGGACGGCACCGTCTATCGGACGTACGTCACCACAGCGCGCGGCCTCGAGCCTGCCATGGCCTACTACGGCCTCCTGGACCGCGCGCCGATGGGGCGCCACGAGGACGACGAGCAGTTCTACTGGCTGCGCCGCCACGACGAGTACGGGATGAGGTGAGCGGCGAGCCGCCGAACCACTGATGCGCCGGCTCTGCCGAAGCCGAACGCCGGCGATTCTTCCTCAGGCGTCGAAGCGTTGGCGGGAGGCGTCGATGTGACCGAGATACCGGTGGGTCCAGTCGCACAGCCCGTCGATCGTCACCCGCAGGGCCTGGCCCGGCTCGGTGAGGGTGTATTCGACCCGCGGCGGTACGACGGGGTGCACCGTCCGCTCGATCAGACCGTAGCGCTCCAGCATGCGCAGGTTCTGGGTGAGCATCTTGTGGCTGATGCCCTCGATCTCGCCCCGCACCTCGCTGAAACGCAGGGTGCGTTCCCCCAGGGCCTCGATGATCAGGAGCGCCCACTTGTTGGCGACGTCCGAGAAGATCTCCCGCGCCAGGGAGTCCGCGCGCCTGAGGTCCGCGTCCTCGGGCGAGCCGCTGTACTGCTTGGTCACCATCAGGTTCCCCAGTCACCGAAGAGTGCGTTCTTCCATGTCAGCGGCCACTCTCCTACGGTTTCCGAGTAACCACAAGAGAGCGACCTCCGTGCGGCCCTCACAGCACACGGAGGCGGACAGTAAGGCCATCACCCTGGTGATTTCACCAGGCGACCGGTCCGGTCTTGTCGAAGAAGCCGCCGGTGGGGCCGTGGGCTCCGATGGAGGCCATGCGGACGATGATCTCCGCGCCCTCCTCGACGCTGTTGGTGCCCTGGTGGTCGTTGAGGTCCGTGGCGGTGTAACCGGGGTCGACGGCGTTGAAGCGGATGGCGGGGTACGCCTTGGCGTACTGCGAGGTGACCATGACCAGGGCCGTCTTGGAGGAGTTGTAGTCCAGCAGAGCCACGTGGAACTCGATGCGGCTCGGGTCGGCGGTAGCCGCCGGCGAGCCCAGGCCGCTGCCGACGTTGACGACGACCGGGGCGTCACCTGCCTCCAGGAGCGGCAGGAAGGCGTGCGTGACGCGCACGACGCCGAAGACGTTCGTGTCGTACGTGGTCCGCATGTCTGCCCCGGTGACCTCGCCGACCGGCTTGCCCGCGCCGCCGATCCCGGCGTTGTTGACCAGGACGTCGAGGCGGCCGGCGTCCTCGCGGACGAATTCCGCGGCGGCCTTGACGGAGTCCTCCTCGGTTACGTCGATCCGGACGAAGCGGGCGCCGAGCTCCGTGGCCGCCGCCTGACCGCGCCGGGCATCGCGTGCCCCGACGTAGACGGTGTGCCCGGCCTCGATCAGGCGCCGGGCCGTCTCGTATCCGAGTCCCTTGTTCGCTCCGGTGATCAGTGTGGTGGTCATGTGCTCGCTCCGGTGATCGGCGGGTCAGTGGGTCGGTGGTGCCTCCACTCTGGTCGGACCGGGGACGGACAGGCAGTGCCCGCCGTTGCCTGTGGACTGCCAGTACCAGGCTGTCCGGGCGGGGCCGCCGGATACTGGGGGAGTGAGTGAATCCAGGGAACTCGGCAGGGCATTGCGCGGCTGGCGCGACCGCGTGGCCCCCGCCGCGGTCGGACTTCCCGCCGGTGGGGTGCGGCGCGCCGCCGGACTGCGACGTGAGGAACTGGCGCAGCTCGCCTGCCTGTCGGTGGACTACGTCGTCCGCCTGGAACAAGGCCGGGCCACCTCCCCCTCCCCGCAGGTCCTGGCCGCGCTGGCGCGCGCCCTGCGGCTGTCGCCGGCCGAGCGCGAGCACCTGTACCTGCTCGCGGGCCAGGCTCCGCCGGCCCCCGGGCAGCTGTCGGCCCACCTCCCCGCAGGGGTCCGAAGGCTGATCGACCAGCTGGACGGCACACCGCTCAGCGTCTACGACGCGGCCTGGAACCTGACACTGTGGAACCCGCTGTGGGCCGCCCTGTTCGGGGACCCGTCCGCTCAGCGCGGACGTGAACGCAACATCGTCTGGCGCCACTTCAACGGCCTGCCCAGCCGGGTCAGCCACACCCCCGGGCAGGAAGCCCGGTTCGAGGCGGCCACGGTCGCCGACCTCAGAGCAGCCACCGCCCGCTACCCCGCCGATAACGGCCTGCGCTCCCTGATCAATGACCTGCGGAGCCACAGCACCGACTTCGCGCGCCTCTGGGACACCGGGATCGTGGGCGTCCACGACACCGACACCAAGACCGTCCACCACCCCGACGCCGGCACACTCACCCTCGACTGCGACGTCCTCATGGTCCCCGGCAGCGATCTGCGCATCGTCGCCTACACCGCCGCCCCCGGCACCGACACCGCCGACCGGCTGAGGCTCCTCCACGTCATCGGCACCCAGGCCATGGCCGAGTAATGGCCGAGTAGGGGCGGTCGTGGCGCTGCGGACCGTTCACTCGCCGAGGGCCTCCGCCATCCGGTCCAGGTCTTCGAGGAGGGCGTCGACGCGTTTCGGCGGGACGGCGTCGGTCATCCGCCGGTCGATGGCGTAGACGGCGGAGCGCGCCGCGGCCAGGCGCCGGTGGCCCTCCTCTGTGAGATGGGTGGGCAGGGCGCGGCCGCGTTCGGTGGTGGCCGCGCGGGTGATGAGGCCGGTGTCCTGCAGGCCGCGCAGGACGACGTTCATGGACTGCCGGGTGACGAAGGTGCCGCGGGCGAGTTCGGCGTTGGACAGCCCGGGCTGCTGGTCGAGCAGTTCGAGGCAGGCGTACTGCGGCACGGTCAGGCCGTACTCGCGCAAGGCCTTGTCCATCGCGCCGCGCAGGGCGGCGGCGGCACGCTTGAGGCGGTAGCCCAAGCGCTCGGTCACGTCGCCGGTCGGGGCGGAGGCGGAGATGGAGGTCGGCCGATCAGTCATGTCAGGAGTTTGACATAGATGGACCGGAGTGCCTAACGTCACCTATGTCAAAGTCCTGACATTGAAACGCGCCTGAGGAGCTCCCATGACCACCACCACGACCGTTTCCGTCACCGGACCGGACTTCATCTCACTGCAGGTGCGTGACGTCGACGCGGCCGCCGCCTTCTACGAGACCCACCTCGGACTGCGCCGGGCGCCGGCCTCGCCCCCCGGCGCCGTGGTGTTCAGCACCGAGCCGGTCGCATTCGCCGTCCGTGAACCCCTGCCGGGCGTGAACCTCGACGGCGTGGAACGCCCCGGCGTCGGCGTTGCCCTGTGGTTCGGGACCAGCGACGCCCAAGCCCTGCATGACCGCCTCCAGGCTGCCGGGATCCCCATCGTCAGGGAGCCGGAGGACGGCCCGTTCGGCCGGATGTTCACCTTCATCGGCCCCGAGGGCTACGCGATCACCGCCCACGGGAACTGACCGTGTGCGCGCCCCGCCGGGTATCACGACACTGGTGAGGACCAAGCCGTGCGTGTGGCCTTCCCCGCCGCCGACGGGGCTCGGAAGGTGAGTTCCGCCGTTACGCGGTGGGCCTGCCGGGCTGGTCGTGGGTGGAGCAGTGGATGCCGCCGCCGCCCGAGGCGATGGTGTCGATCTTGGCCAGCACGATGTCCCGCTTGGGGAAGTGCTCCTGCAGGATCCCGCGTGCACGGTCGTCGGCCTTCGAGTCGCCGAAGCGGGGCATGAACACGGCGTCGTTGGCGACGTAGAAGTTGGCGTACGTCGATACGAAGTCGTCGCCGTGGCCTGTGATCTTGTCCAGGTCGGGCTGCGGCAGATCGATGACCTCCAGGCGCCGTCCCCTGGCGTCGGTCGCCTTGGTGAGAACGGATTTCGCCTGGTCGGCCGAGCGGGACCAGGAGTCGGCGGGCATACCGGGGGACGCCTTGTCCAGGAGGACCACACCGGGCGCCGTGAATCGCACGAGGCTGTCCACGTGGGCGTCGGTGATGTCCTCGCCGCGCACCCCGGCCAGCCAGATCACCTTCTCGACGCCCAGGGTCTGCTTGAGTTCGGCTTCGATCTGGTCCCGGTTCTTCCCGCGGTTGCGGTTGTCGTTGACGATCGAGCTCTCCGTGATCAGGAGGGTGCCCTCGCCGTCGGTCTCGAAGGAGCCTCCCTCGGCCACGAGCGGCGCCTGGGTGCGGGGGACCCCGTACTTCTGCAGCAGGGTGCGGCCGACCTGGGCGTCGTTCTTGTGCTCCTGCTTGTTTCCCCAGCCGTTGAAGTTGAAGTCGACGCCGATCACCTTGCCGCCCTCCTCCACGAACACCGGCACGGTGTCACGGGCCCACAGGTCGTCGACCTCCACGGGGATGACCTCGACCTCGGAGCCGCACGCCTTCTGGGCCGCGGCCTGCTGATCGGGCCTGGCCATCAGCACGACGTGCTCGTACTCCGCGATCGCCCGTGCCGCACGGGCGATGTCCTCCCGAACGTAGGGCAGGTCTTCCTCCCAGACGGACTTCAGGGAGGGCCAGGACATGAACGTGCGCGTGTGGCTTTCCCACTCGGCGCCCAGCCTCCGGGCTCCGGCCGGCTTGGGGGCCTGGCCGGTGGCGGTGACGGTGGCGGAGGCCCCGGGCTGCCCGGCCCCACCGGGGCCGCACGCAGAGGCGCCGAGGGCGAGCATGCCGAAACCGGCGAACGTGCGAAGGGCCGTACGGCGGGAGGGGGGAAGTTCGGACACGGTTGACTCCGATCATGAACTGGCGGGACGAAGCTATCCGGCGGCGATGAGCATCGCGGGGACGCATGGCGCAGGGATCGCAGCCTGGGCCTGGCTGGAGCACAGGGCGTCGGTACACCGTGTGCGGGGGGCCGGACCAGCCAAAGGCGGGTGGGGCGCCATATCGCCACTCTCGCACTGACTGAAGTTTCAGTCAATTTGGATGGTGCGTTGATCTGGAAGCGGGCGCCCTGTCGGCGAGAGGCATGGGGAGGCGTGGAGCGGCATGGGTCGGCAGGGGCGTCAGTGCCGACCCGGTCGGCCCAGATGCCCCAGTTCCACTTCGACGGCTTCCAGCATGAGTTCGCGGGCGTGCGTCACGTGCAGCACGCCGCTGAGCCAGCGCATGCTGAGCCCTTCGAGCAGCGCGGTCAGCCGCTCGGCGGAGGCCGTGAGTGCGGGGGCGGGTGTCATCGGCTGTGTGCACGCGAGGAGGAAGGCGACTTCCTGGACCCAGGTCAGTCCGGCTTTGGCGAGATCTTCCCGGAGCTCGGGCTCGAAGATCGCGCTGGCGCGGAGTTCGCCCCACGCCGTGCTGTTCTCGCGCACCGCGGCCATGTCCTGGAATTCGAGCAGGAGGGACTGCTCCAAGGTCTTGCGCGGGTCGGTCGGGGATGCGTCCACGTCGTCCAGACCGCTCGTGTACCGCTCTGCCCGGTCGTTGATGAACTCCAGGGTGCGACGGAGAATGCCGGCCCGGTCCTTGAAGTGGTAGTAGACGAGCGCTGTGGACACCCCGGCTTCGGCCGCGAGCTCCTCCACTCGCAGCCCGCGGACCCCCCGCCGGGCTATGAGCCGGGCGGCCGCCTCCAAGATTGCCGTTCTGCGGTCCGTCACTGCCTGATCCCTCCTGGTGGTCTCGACGGGCATCGTCTCACATTGACTGAATCTTCAGTTAATGGGTGATCGGGCGGCCGGCTCGGCTCGGGCGGCGAGGGGAGCGTGACCCGGCGACCGATTCCGTGTGGTCAGGAGCGGCCGGGTAAGGTTCGCCGCATGGCCCGACGTACACACATCCTCGAAGCGGCCGCCCGGGTGATTGCCAGGAGCGGAGTCCGTGGCCTGCGCGTGGAGGAAGTGGCCGCCGAGGCAGGCGTATCCACCTCGCTGCTCTACTACCACTTCAAGGACCGTACCGGGCTCCTGCGGCAGACGCTCGAGTTCATCAACGACCGGGCCGAGCGCTACACCACGACCCGTGACGTGGACGCGGAACCGCTCAGCCCCCGTGAAGAACTCGCTCAGACCCTCCTCCTGGAGCTCCAGGACACCGCCGAGGTCAGGGAGAACAGTTCCGCCTGGGGCGAGCTGCGGGCGAGCGCCGTCTTCGACGAGGTGCTGCGGGAGGACCTGGCCAGGGCGACCCTGGTGTGGGTTCAGGAGGTGGCCGCTCTGCTGGGCCGGGTGGAGCCGATGGCCCCGGCGGCGGCACTGGCCGCAGCCGGTGAGCGGCTCACCGCCCTCCTGGAGGGGCTGAGCATGCGCTGGCTCAGCGGCGGACTGCAGATGGCTCACGCGCGTGCGCTGATGGAAGGCGCGATCGACGCCGAATTGGCGCGGTTGCGCCAGAAGTAGCCCCACGCCAGGGCTGCCGCCCGGCGAGGGGGTACGTGCGATTCCTGCCGTGTCGATCGTCTTGAGATCCGAGAGCTGCTCGGGCGCAGTTCCGCACATCCCATGGATTGACTGATTTTTCAGTCAGTGTCAGAGTGATCCCGCGCCGGCGTCCTGCTCACCTTCCGGAGGAAGGGAATGAACTCATGGCTCTGACCCCCACTGAGCGTGACCGACTACTGCTGTTCACCGCTGCCGAACTCGCGCGGTCCCGTCGTGCCCGAGGGCTTCGTCTGAATGTCCCGGAAGCGACCGCACTCATCGCGGACACGGTCTGCGAGGCGGCCCGTGACGGCCTGCGTCTCGCTGCCGCCGTCGCCCGCGGTCGTGCGGTGCTGGGGCCGGACGATGTGCTGCCCGGAGTGGCGGACGTGGTGACCGAGATCCAGGTCGAGGCCGTCTTCGAGGACGGTACGCGTCTGGCCGTGGTCAGCGCCCCGTTCGGAGACCGGCCCTGGGATCCCAGCGCCCCGGGTGCGGTCATCCCGGTCTCGGAGACCGTGCAAGGACCCCGTCCGTCCGCAGCCCTCACGGTGCGCAACACCGCCACGGTGCCGGTCAGCGTCACTTCCCATTTCCACTTCTTCGAGGCGAATCCCCGCCTCGGTTTCGACCGCGCCGCCGCCTACGGGATGCGTCTGGCCGTACCGGCGGGATCCTCCACACGCTTCGGGCCCGGCGAGTCCGTGGAAGTCGAGCTGGTGCCGATCGGCGGTGCTCGGATCGCGATCGGCTTCGCCGGTCTGGTGGACGGGCCGCTGGACGCGCCCGGCGCGAAGGAGGAGGCCCTGCGCCGGGCCGTCGCCGGTGGCTACCTGGGCGCCGAGGACTCACGAGGAGCACAGTCATGAGCAGGCAGACCAGGCATAGCGATCACTGCGCGCCGGGCAGCCGGCACATCGACCCGCACGAGTACGCCACTGTGCACGGTCCTCGCGCGGGCGACCGGGTCCGCCTCGGTGACTCGGGTCTCGTCGTGCGGGTGGAGTCCGATTCGCAGCTGCCCGGTGACGAGTTCCTGGCCGGCTTCGGCAAGACCGCCCGCGACGGCCTGCACCTGAAGGCCGCCGCCGTCCGCGAGACCTGTGACGTCGTCATCAGCAACGTGCTGGTCATCGACGCGGTGCTCGGCCTCCGCAAGGTCTCCGTCGGGATCCGCGAGGGCCGGATCCACGCGATCGGCCGGGCCGGCAACCCCGACACCCTCGAAGGGGTCGACGTGGTCGTCGGCACCGGGACGACCATGATCTCCGGTGAAGGTCTGATCGCGACCGCAGGTGCTGTGGACACCCATGTCCACCTGCTCTCCCCGCGGATCATGGAGGCGTCCCTCGCCTCCGGCGTGACCACGATCATCGGTCAGGAGATCGGGCCGAGCTGGGGTGTCGGCGTCAACTCCCCGTGGGCGCTGAAGCACGGGTTCAGCGCCTTCGACGCCTGGCCGGTCAACATCGGCTTCCTGGCCCGCGGTTCTTCTTCCCACGAGGCGCCGCTGGTCGAGGCGCTCGCCGAGGGCGGCGCCTCAGGCTTCAAGGTTCATGAGGACATGGGCGCGCACACCCGCGCCCTGGACACCGCCCTGCGGGTGGCTGAGGAGTACGACGTCCAGGTCGCCCTGCACAGCGACGGCCTCAACGAGTGCCTCACGGTCGAGGACACCCTGCGGGTGCTGGACGGCCGGACCATCCACGCCTTCCACATCGAGGGCTGCGGCGGCGGACACGTACCCAACGTCCTGAAGATGGCGGGCGTGCCGAACGTCATCGGCTCCTCCACCAATCCCACCCTGCCCTTCGGCCGGGACGCGGTCGCCGAGCACTACGGCATGATCGTCTCCGTCCATGCCCTCAAGCCGGACCTCCCGGGCGACGCGGCCATGGCCCGCGACCGGATCCGCGCGGGCACCATGGGCGCCGAGGACGTACTGCACGACCTGGGCGCGATCGGCATCACCTCCTCTGACGCCCAGGGCATGGGCCGCGCCGGCGAGACCATCCGCCGCACCTTCGCCATGGCCGCCAAGATGAAGGGCGAACTGGGCCCCCTGGAAGGCGACGGCGAGGGCGACGACAACGCCCGCGTCCTGCGCTACATGGCCAAGCTGACCATCAACCCCGCCATCGCCCACGGCCTGGCCCACGAGATCGGCTCCATCGAGGTCGGCAAGCTCGCCGACATCGTGCTGTGGCGCCCCCAGTTCTTCGGCGCCAAGCCACAGATGGTCCTGAAGTCCGGCTTCCCGGCCTACGGGGTCACCGGCGACCCCAACGCCGCCACCGATTCCTGCGAACCGCTGGTGCTCGGTCCGCTGTTCGGAGGCTACGGAGCCGCGCCGGCGGACCTTTCGGTGGCTTTCGTCAGCCGTGCGGCGGCCGAGGCGGGGTCGTCCGGCAGCCCTCACGACGCGATGGTGACCCGCCGCCGACGGGTCGCTGTGCGGGGCACGCGGGGGATCGGGCCCGCGGACATGGTTCACAACGCCCGCCTGGGTGAGGTGCAGGTGGACGCACGCAGTGGCCTGGTCACTCTCGACGGGACGCCCCTGCGCTCGGAGCCGGCCCAGGAGGTTTCCCTGAGCCGCCTCTACTTCCTGTGACCCGCACTCCCCAACAAGCAGCCTGACAGGAATTTCAGAATCCTGGTGGATGCGCTGCTCAAGCTCTTGACTGAATTTTCAGTCGAGTGGAAGATTCCAACCACCGCGTACCCGCCTCATGGCTGGATCTGGCCTAGCGCCGAACTGTCCGCCGTCGACCGGTACTTCTGGCGAAAAGATGAGAGAGACACGTGATGACTGCTTTCCGTATGCCTGCCGAGTGGTCCGAGCACGACGGGTGTCTGATGGCCTGGCCCACCCGCACGGACCTGTGGGGCAGCGTGCTGGACGACGTCAAGGAGGAGTACGCGAACGTCGCCCGCGCCATCGCCGGGTTCGAGCCGGTGACGATGGTCGCCCCGCCGGGCCACGGCGCCGACGCCCGCTCGTGGTGCGTACCGGAGGTCACGGTCGTGGAACTGCCGCTGGACGACTCGTGGTTCCGTGACTCCGCTCCGCTGTTCGTGCTCGACGGAGACGGTCACCGCGCGGGTGTGGACTTCCGCTTCAACGCCTGGGGCCGCAAGCACCACCCGTACGACGCCGATGACCGGGTCAGCGGACGGTTGCTGGAGCACCTCGGGGTCGAGCGCATCCACTCCGACATGATCCTGGAGGGCGGGGCGATCACCGTCGACGGTGAGGGCACGCTCATCACCACGGAGCAGTGCCTGCTGCACCCCAACCGCAACCCGGGGATGAACCGGGACGAGATCGAAGCCGAACTGAAGTCCCGGCTCGGCGTCAGCAAGGTCGTCTGGCTTCCGTACGGCGGTCTGCTGGACACGGAGACCGACGGCCACGTCGACGGTGTCTGCGCGTTCGCGGCCCCCGGCAAGGTGGTCGTCTCCCTGCCCGAGGACCCCGCGCACCCCGATTACGCCCGGATGCGGGCCAACCGCGCGGTGCTGGAGGCGACCACCGACGCCCAGGGCCGGCAGCTGGAGATCGTCGACGTCCCCCAGACCGCGTTCGCCGACGTGGCCGGCGGTGAGATCGAGGTGTCCTACCTGAACTACTACGTGGCCAACGACGGCGTCGTCGTCCCCGTGGCCGGTCTGCCCCAGGACGAGGAAGCCCTCGCCGTGATCGCGGCTGCCTACCCCGGCCGCAAGGTCGTCGGCGTGCGGGCGCTCGCGATCGCCTTCGGCGGCGGTGGCGTCCACTGCATCACCCAGCAGATACCCGCAGTGGGCGCCACCGGCTGACCGGAGACCGACCGCCCCTGACGGGCCGGCCCCGCGGTCCGTCAGCCACCCGCATCACGTACGGAAAGAGAGCGCGACGATGACCACCCCCCCGCCCCGAACCGCGAGACGTACCTGCGTTCCGCGCGGTCGGCTCGCTGCCACCACCGCGGTCCTGGCCTCCTTCGCCGTGCTCGCGGCCTGCTCCGGCCCGCCCAAGAACGCGGCGGGCCCCGTCGCCGAGGTCACCCTGTCGAAGACGACGCCAGAGGCCAAGGGCGAGATCGACTCCTTCACCTGGGCGGTCTACGCCGAGCCGCCCACGCTCGACTACACGATGGCGTTCGACTACCCGCAGAACACGATCCTCTCCAACGTCTGCGAAAGCCTCATGCGTTGGACGCCGGGGCTCACGACGGAACCCGGCCTGGCGCAGAAGGCCTCGAACCCGAACCCCACCACCTGGGTCTACGACCTCCGCCCCGGCGTGCGCTTCCACGACGGCGGCGTGATGAGCGCCGACGACGTCGTCCACAGCCTGGGCCGGCAGATGGATCCGGACAATGCCGCGGCCTGGGCCCAGAATTTCCAGAACGTCGACTCCGTGACCAAGACCGGCCCGCTCCAGGTCACCGTCAAGCTCAAGAAGCCCGACTCCCAGTTCCCCCAGTACATGGCGACCGCCGCGGGCGTGGTGGCGTCCAAGGCCGGGGTCGAGGCCGCAGGCAAGGACTACGGCACCACCGGCGGCCTCGCCTGCACCGGCCCCTTCAAGCTGGGCACCTGGACCAAGGGCCAGTCGATCGAGCTGGAGCGGTTCGACGACTACTGGGGGACCAGGGCCAAGTCCGAGAAGGCCGTCTTCCGGGTCCTGACCGACCCCTCCGCCCGCACCAACGCCCTGCTCAGCGGGGAAGCCGACGGCGGGTACCTGATCCCCACCGAGAGCTACGCCCGGCTGCGGGCCGGCGGCGTGGGCACCCTGTACTTCGGTGAGGGCCTGAGCACGGTCAACGTCAACATCACCAACATGCAGGGCCTGCTCGGCGACGTCCGTGTCCGCCGCGCGCTGTCCCTGGCCCTGGACCGTGCCGGGTTCGTCGAGGCCGGACTCGGCGGAGCCGGAACCGTCACCCACTCCCTCACCGCCCGCGCCGCCTGGGCCGCCGCCCCCGAGAGCACCCTGAAGGTCGCACTCGACGGCCTGCCGCGCCCCGACCGGGACATCGAGCAGGCCAAGGCCCTGATCAAGGAGTCCGGGGCCACCGGCAAGACCCTGACCGTGGCCACCAGCTCCATCGGCCAGGACGTATCGCTCCTCGCCACCGCCGTCCAGGCGGCCGGCACCCAGATCGGCCTGGACATCCAGCTCAAGACCATCGCTCCGAACGCGTTCACCGCGCTGTTCACCGATCCCGCGGCGCGCGAGGGCATCGACATGTTCCCGCTCACCTACTACGACTCGATCACCGACCCGCTGGACCTGCTGACGAACTTCAAGACCGGCGCCTACATGAACTTCGCCGGCTACAGCGACGAGCAGTACGACGCGCTCGTCGACCAGGCCGGAGCCGTCTACGAGACGGGGCCGCGGCTCGAGATCGAGGCCGAGCTCCAGAAGCACGCCGCCGAGCAGCTCCTGTGGATCCCGGTCGCGGAATGGCCCACCGCGCTCTTCCTCAACAAGAGGATCACCGGTGCCCCGACCACCATCTCCTACATGTACTACCCGTGGGCCGCTGATGTGGGTGCGGCCCGGTGAACTTCCTGAGATTCGCGGCGCGACGGCTGGCCGAGATGGCCGCCACCCTGTTCGCCGCCTCGTTCGTGGTCTTCGGCGCCATGTACCTGGCACCGGGCAGCCCGGCGAGCTTCCTGCTCGCGGGCCGCTCGGCGTCCCCGGAGGCCCTGGCCGCGATCAACGCCCAGTACCACTTGGACGACCCGTTCCTCGTACGGTACTTCCGCTGGCTCGGTGACGTGGTGCAGGGAGACTTCGGGCGGTCCATCACCTACCGCACCGACGTCTCCCGGCTCCTGGCCGACCGTCTGCCCAGCACCCTGATGCTGGTCGCCATGGCCCTGGTGGTGGTCGTGGTCGTCGGCCTGGTGCTCGGCTGGGTCGGCTCGGTCCGCGGCGGCGCCACCGACTCCGCCGTCCTCGTCACCACCACGTTCGCCGTCGGCACGCCTTCGTTCGTCGCGGCCGTGCTGCTCCAGGGCCTGTTCGCCGTCCAGCTCGGCTGGTTCCCCAGCAGCGGAGCGGGAGACGGCTTCGGCGACATGCTCTGGCACCTCACCCTCCCGGCCGTCGCCCTCGCGCTGTACCTGATCGGCATGCTCGCCCGGGTCACCCGCTCCGCCATGCTCGAAGCCCTCGACGGCGAACACGTCACCGTGGCGCGCAGCCGGGGCCTTGCCGAGCGTCAGGTCGTCCGCCGCCACGTGTTCCGCAACGCACTGGGCACCGTACTCACCACGAGCGGCCTCATCGTCTCGACCCTGCTGGTCTGCACGATCCTCGTGGAAACCGCCTTCAGCATCGGCGGCATCGGCCAGCTCCTCGAACTGTCCACCACGACCAAGGACTTCCCGACCGTCCAGGCCATCTCCCTGATCATCGTTGCCCTGTTCATGATCGTGAACCTCATCGTCGACCTGATGCTGCCGCTCGTCGACCCGCGGATCACCCTCGGATCGAGGAGGTCCTCCGCATGACCGCCGTCCTGACCCGCCGGCCCGGCATGTCCCGGATCCGGGCGGCCCGGTCACCGCTCTACACGATCTGCCTGGGCTTCGTCGCCCTCGTGGTGGCGGCCGCACTGCTCGCACCCTGGGTCGTCCCGTACGACCCCAACGCCATCGACCTCGGCAACGCGCTCGCCGCCCCCTCCGCCGAACATCCGCTCGGCGTGGACGCGGCCGGCCGTGACACCCTGTCCCGCCTGCTGCTCGGTGCCCGCACCTCCCTGCTGGGCCCGCTCGGCGTAGTCGCCTTCTCCACCGTCGCCGGGGTCGCCGTCGGCATGGCCGCGGCCTGGAAGGGCGGCTGGCTCGACTCCGTCCTCTCCCGCAGTACGGAACTGGTCTTCGCCTTCCCCGGCATGCTCCTGGCCATCCTGATCATCTCCGTCCACGGCGAAGGGCTGATCGCGCCGGTCATCGCACTCGCCATCGCCTACCTCCCCTACGTCAGCCGCCTCACCCGGTCCCTGGTCCTGGCCGAACGCGAGCGCCCCTACGTCAGCGCCTACCAGGTGCAGGGACACTCCTCGTCGCAGATCTGCCTGCGCCACGTCCTGCCCAACATCGCCCCCGTCGTCCTCGCCCAGTCCACCATCAACTTCGGTTACGCCCTCATGGACCTCGCGGCCCTGTCCTTCCTCGGACTCGGTGTTCCCGCGCTCACCCCCGACTGGGGCCGCATGGTCTTCGACGGCCAGACCGCGATCCAGCACGGCTACCCGCTGTCCGCGATCCTGCCCTGCGCCGTCATCGTCCTGACCGTCGTCGCCTTCAACGTGGTCGGAGAACGCTGGGCCGACCGGATAGCCAGGAGGGCTCGATGACAACGACGCACACACTCGACATCCAAGGGCTGCGGATCACCCTGCCCGGCACCGCCCGCCCCGTCCTCGACGGTGTCGACCTCACCGTCGGCACCGGCGAGACCGTCGCCCTCGTCGGCGAATCCGGCTCCGGGAAGACCCTCACCGCCCGCAGCGCACTGCGCCTGCTGCCGCCCGGGGCCACGGTCGAGGGCGCCGTCCGCGTGTGCGGCCAGGACGCCCTGACCATGAACGCCGGCCGGCTGAGCGCCCTGCGCACCAGCACGGTGGCCATGATCTTCCAGGACCCTCGGGCCGCCATCAACCCACTGCGCCGCATCGGCGACTTCCTCACCGAGTCCGTCCGGCTCACCAAGAAGACGAGTCGGGCGGACGCGACCGCCTGGGCCACCGAACTGCTGGGCGAGGTCGGCCTCGACGCCTCCGCGCTGAACAAGTACCCGAGCCAGGTCTCGGGCGGCATGCTGCAGCGCGTCATGATCGCGGCCGCCCTCATGGGCGACCCGGCCCTGCTGCTCGCCGACGAGCCCACCACGGCCCTGGACGTCACGACCCAGGCCGAGGTCATCGCCCTCCTGGCCAAAATCCGCGGACGCTTCGGCACCGGCCTGCTCTTCGTCACCCACGACCTAGATCTCGCCGCAGCCATCAGCGACCGGGTCTACGTCATGTACGCGGGGCGCATCGTCGAGAGCGGGCCGGCGGAAGCGCTCTTGGCGTACCCCCGCCACCCCTACACGGCAGCCCTGCTCGCCTCCACGCCCCGCCCGGAGGCGCCGCGGGGGAGGCTCGCCGCCATCGACGGACAGCCCCCCGACCTGCGCCAGGAACTGCACGGCTGCCCCTTCGCCCCCCGATGCCCCCTCGCCACCGAGGTGTGCGACGCGCAGGCCCCCCAGCCGCTGCCCGCACCCGGCGTACCCGGACACCGCGCGGCGTGCCACCACAGCGACCGGCTCGAAGGGAGCGCCGTCGATGCCTGACAACGTGCTGGAAGTCGCGGGTCTGCACCGCGCCTACGGAAACGTACGAGCCGTGGACGACGTGTCGTTCACCCTGCGCGAGGGCGGCTCCCTCGGCATCGTGGGCGAATCCGGATCCGGCAAGACCACCACGGCCCGGATCATCGTGGGCCTCGAACGGGCCGATGCCGGCCAGGTCCTCGTACACGGCCGCGACCGTACGGGACGCAGCCGCGGCCGCTCACAACGCCTGGCCCGCGCCCGCGCAGTGCAGATGGTCTTCCAGGACCCCTACCTCTCCCTGGACCCACGCACCAGCGTCGAGGCGGTGCTGCGCGAAACCCTGCGCCTGCACTTCCCCGGCACGGATCACGCGCGGCGCATGCGCGAACTGCTCGACCAGGTCGGCCTCGGCACCCGCGCCGCCGACGCCCTTCCCCGCCGGCTCTCCGGCGGACAGCGCCAGCGCGTCGCCATCGCCCGCGCGCTGGCCGTGGAACCGGCCGTCCTCGTCCTGGACGAAGCGGTGGCGGCCCTCGACGTGTCGGTGCAGGCACAGATCCTCAACCTGCTGGCCGACATCCGGGAACAGACAGCGATCGGCTACCTGTTCATCACGCACGACCTCGGCGTGGTCCGCTGCGTCACCGACGACGTGATCGTCATGCGCCACGGCCGGATCGTCGAGGCCGGACCCACCGCCTCGGTGCTCGCGGCACCGGAGCACCCCTACACCCGGCTGCTGCTGGAGTCCGTTCCCCGGCCCGGCTGGGACCCCGAGGGGATCGCGGCGGCGCGCCGGGCCCTGCCGTAGCGGGGGCGGCGGCCCGTTCAGGCCCCGCCGCAGTCAGTCATACCTTTCCGGCCAACCACGGTAACACCGTTGGCAGTTGACACAGGAGGCACAGATGAGCGATCCAGTAGCAGCCAGGCCGCCGGGCGGCGGAGCCCTCGGCCGACGCGGATTCCTGACGGCCGCGGCCCTCGCCGCGGCCGGCGCCACACTGGCGACGTCCGAAGGCCCGGCGCGAGCCGCGTCCCGGACCGGCCAGGTCTCGCCCGCGGGCGCCTTCGCGGTCCCCGCGGAGGACGTACCGCACACCCGCACCTGGATGGCCTGGCCGGACAGCACCACCATCTGGCGGAGCAGGCTCGGCGGCGTCCAGGCGAACATCGCGCTGATCGCCAGGACGATCGCGAAGTACGAGCCGGTCGTCATGTGCGCCAACCCCGCGAGTGCGTCCAAGGCCCGTTCGATGTGCGGGCCGACGGTCACGGTGATCACGTCCATCGCGGTCGACGACTGCTGGATGCGCGACACGGGACCCGTCTTCCGTACCAACGGGGCCGGAGGCCTGGACGCGGTCGGCCTGAACTTCAACGGCTGGGGCAACAGGCAGACCCACTCCAGGGACGAGCTCGTCGCCGAGAGGATCGCCGCCTACGCCGGAGTGCCGATCACGTACGCCGACCTGGTGGCAGAGGGCGGGGCGATCGAACAGGACGGCGCCGGGACCCTGATGGCGACCCGGAGCAGCATCATCAACAGCAACCGCAACCCCGGGATGTCGCAGACGCGGATCGAGGCCGCGATGCGCACCGCGTACGGCGCGTCCAAGGTCATCTGGTTCGACGGCGTGTACAACCAGGACATCACCGACGACCACGTCGACGCCACGTCCCGCTTCCTCGCACCGGGGCGCGCGCTGGTCCAGATGCCGATGGCGACGGACAGCGACGCGTACGCGAAGGACGCGCGCCGGCAGTACCAGATCCTGTCCACGTCCACGACCGCCGGTGGCGCCCCGATGGCGGTCACCAAGCTCCAGGGCCCGGACTACTACAAGATCCGGTCGAGCGACCCGAAGTTCGTCGCCGCCTACGTCAACTACTACGTGTGCAACGGGGCGGTGATCTCCTCCCAGTTCGGCGACGCCTCCGCCGACGCCGCGTCCAAGGCCACCCTCGTCCGGCTCTTCCCCGGCCGGACCGTCGTACAGCTGAACACCGACTACCTCGGTGCCGGAGGCGGCGGCATCCACTGCGTCACTCAGCAGCAGCCGGCCCCGTAGCGGTCGCGGCTCGGCAGCCGGTCGGCCGGCCAGGCCCTCGATCTGGCCCCGGCCGGTGTCGGTGAGCCGGTGCAGGGTTTGCGGCCCGCGCGCCGACGCGGCCGTCGATGTTGCAATTCCGGACATCCTGGCGCATTCCGCTGCTTGACGTCGCACGGACCGCGGTCAATCGTGTGATCACTGCGCCCGCCGGGGGCAAGGAGGCGGCGCAGGTCAGCGGGGCCTTATCGGCTCGTCCACCGCATCGATCACCCAGGAGACGTCTTGTCCGTCGAGCAGCATCTGTTAAAGGTCTACAGCGACCGCTCTTACGTTCTCACCACCACGGTGCGTCACCAGGGCACGACCGTTGCCCTGGCCATGGACGACCAGCGGCGCCTGTTCTACGCCGTCCTGGACCTGGCGCGGCACGACGAGACCAAGGGCGAACTCGACGCCGCCTACTGGTCGGACAACCCCCTCCCGCTCCCATTCCCGGGCGAGATCACCGACGTGGGGTTCGCGGCCGTCGGCGCCACCGCCCTGCCGACCGTCAAACGCGGAGGCAGGATCGAGGCCGCCGAGGGCGAGCGGCTGGAGGCGGACGAGGTGGACCCGTTCCTGTCCACCACGGCGAGGCTGACCGCCCTCGCACCCTTCCACGCCCTGTCCGACGGCACCCACATCGTCGTGCTGCGCCAGTCGGTCGACGCCGGGCATCCCGATGCCGTCCACAAACTGGCCGACGGTTCCTCCTCCGGGGACGCCGCCCGTACGGACTACGTACTGGACCGTGACGGTGCGAAGACCCCCCTCGTCGCGGACACCCTGCTGTGCGACCGGTTCCTCCTCGTCGGCGGTGAGTTGAAGCCCGTGCTGGAGGCCCGCTACCGGCGCAGCCGTCACAAGGACCGCCCCGACTCGGCAAAGGACAGCCTGGGCACCGCGGACATGGAGGGACGCCCCTTCCGCGAGCCCACCCAGGAACTGTCCTTCGTGAGGAACCTCTCCGGCGGGCGCTTCACCGCCCTGCTCGTACCGACCGCCGTGCACGGCCGGCAGCGCTGGCAGCTCTTCGCCCACAACGACGCCACGGACCGCATCGACTCCTTCAACATCGAGCAGGGCCAGGGCGGCCTGTTCAACCTCCAGGGGACCCAGGCCTGGACCAGCCCCGACGCCGCATACCGCGACGCGGTGTACGAGAGCGGCCCGGGCACCTGCCCGTTCACCGGACAGCCGCTGGTTCCCGTCGTCAGCACCGAGGGCCACGCGGAGACGGCCCTGGCCTTCGGCGAGGGCGACGCCCACGTCCGCGTACCCGACGTCCCGGAGCTCGCCGACGGCGACTTCACCGTCGAGTTCTGGGCCAGGCGCACCGCGACGGGCCGCGAGGAGTTCCTCGTCGGCCACGGCGATCCGAAGGGAGCCGACCGCAGGTCCCTGCACCTCGGCTTCCGCGACGACGACACCTTCGCGTTCGCGTTCTACGCCGACGACCTCGTCACGGCCACACCGACCACGGACACCGACTGGCACCACTGGGCGTGCGTGTACGAGCGTGCCACGCGCAGGCAGACGGCCTACCGCGACGGCGCGGAGATCGGCAGCCGCACCGCCACCGCCCACTACACGGGCACCGGGCCGCTACTGCTGGGCAAGGCCCTGTGGTTCGCCAGTGCCCGCACCGAGCTCGACGAGGTCCGCGTCTGGAGCCGGGCCCGCACCGCCGACGAACTGAGGCGCGACCGGCACGTCCGCCTCATCGGCAACGACCCCGGCCTCGCCGCCTACTACCGCTTCGACGAGGGCTCCGGCACCCGCCTGCACGACCAGAGCGACCACGCCCGCCACGGAGAACTCCTCGGCGGACCGGCCTGGGTGACCTCGTCGGCTCCGCTCGGCGACCACCCGGGGGTACGCCGCGACAGCTTCGCCGTCACCGGCCGTACCGTCGTCTCCGGCCTGTCCGCCGTGCTCTACCACCAGCAGGAGGAAACCGCCGTCGGCTACGGGCAGCAGCCCAAGCCCGGCAAGCGCCAGGCCCGCGTCCTGCTGTCCTGCGCCACCTCGGGCCCCGACCCGAAGACCGGCGCCGTGAGCGAGGAGGCGTACGTAGCCACCGTCGACTTCGCCGTCGGCCGGGACGGCCGCCTCGCGCAGGTCCCGGACGAGCTGGCACTTCCGGTGCTCGCCGCACCCGACGCCAGCACGGACGTCGAGGCCATCAGCGAGCTGGAGACCCAGGTCCGCGACGTGGTCCGGGACATCGCGGCCAAGGAGACCGAGGCCGCCGCGCTCACCCGGCAGACCGCAGACGTAGCGGAACTGGAGCGACTCCGCGGGCAGTTCCACACCCGCTCCCAGGACTGGACGGGCTGGACGATGCGACTGCGCCTCAAGCAGACCCGCGACGGCAAGCCGCAGTACCTCGCGGTCAAGGGCGACGGGCACGGCGACTACCCGCCGGTGATCCGGACCTCCGACAAGAACGCGAAGTCGGCGCTGTGGACCATCGTGATGCCGCCCGGTTCCGGCTGGAACGGCTCCATGCTCCACCACCTGAGCAACGTGCACACCGGCAAGGACCTCAACGTCTTGGGCGATAGCCAGGACAACGACACCCCGCTCATCGTCTACCCCCGCCAGCCCGGAGCCTGGAACACCCTGTTCGGCATCTACGAGCAGCCCGACGGCCACGTCATCCTGATCAACCGGCACAGCGAGAAGACGGTCTGCGCCCCCGACCGGCTCGGCGACGGCGTCGTCCAGTACGACTCCGCCGCCGTGGCCGCCGGTGGCGCGGGGCTGATCACCCTGGAGCGGGTCGCCCTCCACGACGGCGGGCACCCCGACATCCGGGACGCCGGCAAGCGCGTAGAGGCCCTCGACGCCCAGCTCGCCGAGCTGCGCCCCCAGCGGGAGCTGCTCGTCACCCGGCAGCGCGAGATCGCCGCCCTGCAAGCCGGGCTGACGGCCGCGCGCGAGGAGCTCGCACGGCTGACCGGCGGCCTGAAGGGCGCCGACGACATCGCGCTGCCCATGCCGCGGCTCTTCCTCGACCGCACCGGGCTGAGCTGCTCCGGCGCCCTGCTGGCCTTCGCCCGCTCCGCGGACCGGCCGTACCTGCTGGACAGCGCCACCGGGAACGTCGTGCTCTACTTCCGGGGCGCCAACGGGCAGTTCTTCGCCACCTACTACGACACCCACGTGACCCGCTCCAGCCGACAGCTCGCGGGCCCCGAGGGCACGGCGCTCACCTTCGTCCCGCGTGACGCCGGCACCGACCTCGACGGTGTGGCCATCCGGATCATGGACGTCGGGGACGCCGGTCTGTGCGAGCTCACCGTCGAACGCGGGGACGAGAGCGAGATCTGGCGGCGGTTGCCGCGCCGAGCCGCCGACTTCGCCGCCGCCGTCAACGGCACGGCAGGCCAGGCGTACGACTACGCGCGGCAGGCAGAGAGCAGCCGCCCCGGCGTGCCGCTGTCGGCCGGCTCCCGGCTCCTCGCCGTCGACCCGGGCCGGATCAGGGAGGTACCGCTCGGATTGGTGCCCGACCTCGCCGCCGGACACGGTCCCCGCTGGCGCGCGGACAAGCCCGGCCGGGCGTACGCCTTCGACGGCCGGGGCACCTTCGCGTCCTTGCCCGAAGACCAGCTGGAGCGGGCCGCGGTGACCCACGACCTGACCGTGGAAGCCTGGGTCAGCCCCGAACGGGTGGCGGGCGCGGCCCGCGTGGTCCATGCCCGCACCGGCGACGTACCGTACTCCCTCGCGCTGCTCGCCCCGGCCGCCGCGACGGTCCCCGCGCTGGCCTTCGACGCCGTGAGCGACGGGGCCAGGACCGAGCACGGCTTCAGCCTCGCCGGCCAGGACTTCACGGTGGAGTTCTGGGCGAGGCGCCCGAAGGGCGATCAGAACCGCCACCAGTTCTTCATCGGTCACGGATCGGGGTCCGCCCCGGGCACCTTCCTGCACATCGGCTTCCGCGACTCCGGCGCCTTCACGTTCGGGTTCTGGCACGACGACGCCAACACCAACTACGGCTACCGGGACACCGACTGGCACCACTGGGCCTGCGTCTACGACACGGCCACCCGCGAGCAGGTGATCTACCGTGACGGGGTCGAGGAGGCCAGGCGCGTCGCGGGGGGCCACTACCAGGGCAACGGCCAGTTCACCTTCGGTCGCAGCGTGGACGGGGAGATGGACGAGGTCCGGCTGTGGGGCACCGCCCGCAGCGCGGCCGAGATCCGGGAGCTGAAGAACCGCCGACTGACGGGCAAGGAACCGGGCCTGAAGGGCTACTGGCCCTACGCCGGCCAGGACGTCCAGGTGGCCGGCAAACCGGGCGTCCTGGACCGTTCCGGCAACGGGCGGCACGTCCACCTCCAAGCCGGCGTCACCACCACGGCCGCGCCCCCCGCCCTGGAGCAGCCCGAGGACACCGGCTACCGCGTCGTCGCGGGCGTCGGCAGTACCCTCGTCGCCACCCGGGCCGCCTTCGCTCCGCACGAGTGGTCCCACCTGGCCGCCGCCTACGAGCAGTCGTGGGCCGTCGAGCTGGCCGACGGCGCGTACCTGGAGGTGCCCGACGACGACGGCCTCGACATCGCCGACGACCTGACCGTCGAGGTGTTCTGCCGCGTGGACGCCCTCGGCGCCACCCAGGGTCTGCTTTCCAAGGGCCGGGCGGCGGACGGGTCCGGCGGCAGCGTCCCGTACCGGCTGCTCGTCCTGCCCGACGGAAAGCTGGAGTTCGCCTTCGAGGAGCCCGACGGCCGGCTCGTGCGCTCCACCTCCACCGAGGCCGTCCGAGCCGGGGCCTTCCACCGCCTCGCCGTCGTCCGCAAGGGTGGCCGGTCCATGCAGGAGCACAAGGGCAGCAAGGAGATCCAGGCCACCGGCGCGGACGGCAAGCCCGTCACGCAGACCGTGGAGCTCGTGGAGTCCGTCGACGTCCAGGAGTGGCAGGACATCCGCTTCTTCATCGACGGCCGCGAAGCCGGAACCGCCCGCTACGAGGGCCCCGGCGCCCAGGGCACCACCGGCACTCTCGACATCGGCCGGGCCCGGGACGGCCTGCGGACGCACACCTTCACCGGAGTGGTCTCCGAGGTACGGCTGTGGGGCACGGCACGCGACGCCGCCCGGCTCGGCACTCCGGTGTCCGCGCGCGACCGCGGGCTGAGCGCGCACTGGCGGTTCGAAGAGAACGCGGGCAACACCGCGGCGGACGCCACTGGTTCGCACGCGGCCCGGCTGCGCGGCGCCCGATGGACCCGCAATCCCGACCCGCGCGGCAGCGCCCTGCGCCTGTACCGCAACGGCGTCTCCGTGGCCTGCGACCCGCTCGACTCGGCGGACCTCGCCGACTACGGCGACGTCCAGTTCTCTCTCGGCGCCCGGCGCAAGGGCGGCACGGCCGACCAGGCCTTCCACGGTGTCCTCGAGGAGGTGCGGATCTGGCGCACCGCCCGCACCCAGGAGCAGATCCTGGACAACCTCTTCACCCGGCTCAGGGGCGAGAAGGAGGACCTGATCGCCTACTGGTCGTTCGACCGGGCCTCCACCGACGGGACGTCGCCGCTCGTCCGGGACGAGGGCCTGCGCGGCAACCATCTGACGCTGGGGGAGGGACCCGCCCGCCCCGCCACCGTCCTGTCCACAGCCCCCGTCTCCAGCGACACCGCCCAGGTCCGCTCCGCCCTGGCCGCCATGCGCACCCCATTCCACGAGACGGTCACCGGCGCACCGGCCGTCACCGAGTACGCCGACATGCAGTACACCACCAAGGGCGAGGCCTTCGGGGTGCTCAAGCGGGCGTACGGATACCTGAACGGCGGCCGCTGGCACCTGGTCACCGGCTACAAGGTGGGTGACCTGGTCAGCGAGTGGGTCAGCCAGGTGCAGTTCGACCCGCAGCTGGTCGGCTACGTGGAGGGCGCCCCGCCCGTGCCGTCGGAGAACCTCACGCCGGGAACGGTCGACCCCGACCGCGCGACCTACGACGGTGTTGCGTCGGTGGAGTTCAAGGAGGCCGAGGACGTCGTCCACTCACTGTCATCGGCCAAGGAGCGCAGCGTCGACGCCGCCTTCTCCTTCGCCCTCTCCAACGAGGTCGACGTCGACATGTGGATGATCACCGCTCCGCTCGGCTTCGGCGTCGCCAAGTCCCTCGCCAAGGCCAGGGTGTCGGCGGGCGTGCGCGGCAGCCTGGAGTTCTCCAACAGCTGGGCCGACGAAACGGCCGTCTCCCAGGGCGAGAACACCGCACGCGCGATGAAGGTCGACCTGTCCGGCAGCTGGGAGGACCCGCTCCAGCCCCTCAACCCCGCGCTCGGCCGCCGCTACATCCCCGTGAACACCGGATTCGCCGTCGTGCAGTCGCAGACCGCCGACGTCTTCGCGCTGCGCCTCGCGCACTCCGGTGCCCTCGTCGCGTACCGCATCCAGCCCAACCCGGACATCCCCAAGGACTGGAACGTCGTCCCCTTCCCCCTCAACCCCCGCTACACCAAGCAGGGCACCCTCGACGGCACCGTCGGCTACGACGAGCGCGGCAAGGTCCTCGACCCCGACTACACCGGCGCCCGGGACCACGGCGAGTACAGCTACTACAAGCCCCGCGAGGCGTACGCCGTCAAACGGCGCATCCAGCGCGAACAGCAGCGGCTGCGCGGCTACTACGAGTCGGTCTCCACCGACACCCACACCCCCGACCCCACCGCCGAACGGGCGGGCCGGGTGCTGGGCAACGCGATCGGCGGCGACACCACACCGGGCACGGGGCGGGGGAGTGCCGACACCGCCGCAGGCTCGACCGGTGCCGGCTTCTCCCGCCGTGACCTGGTCAACACCTACGTCTGGACGGCGGACGGCGGGTTCTTCGCCGAGACGACGGAGACGACCGACGCCGTCACCGAGACGACCGCCGGCTCGTACTCGCTCTCCGGGTCGGCGGGGACCTCCGTCGGCACCTCGTTCGACGTGATGGGCGTGGGCGTGAGCGCCCAGCTCGACGCGTCAGCCGGCGGCGGGATGTCCGTGACGCGGGCGCGTGGCAAGGAGGCGACGCGCTCCTTCGGGCTGAACGTCGTCTGCTCGCCGTCCGGCAACCTCCAGCAGTACGACGCGGGCCGCAAGCCCGTCTTCGACGCCCAGGGGCGGCCGGTCAACGCGCCGGGGAAGGTCGACGCGTACCGGTTCCTCAGCTTCTACCTCGGCGAGGACACCGAGCACTTCGACACCTTCTTCCACAAGGTCGTCGACCCGGCCTGGCTGGAGAACGGCACCGACCCCAACGCGGCAGCCCTGCGCCAGGCCCGCCAGTCGGACCGCAAGCCGCCGTGCTGGCGGGTCATGCACCGCGTCACCTTCGTCAGCCGGCTCCTGCCGCCGGTCCCGGCCGCCGGGGCCGCACCGCTGGAGCGGGCGATGCACCGCCTGGACGTGGAGAGCAACTACGAGCTGGTCCGCCGCCTCGACCCGTACGTCAAGGGTGCGGCCACATCACTGCCCGAGCTCTCCGGGGCCGTGCGCACCGCCCTCGCCACCCACTTGCCGGAACTGACCCCGCACGCGGACCACGTCACCGGCTTCCTCGCGCAGTACTACGGCGTGGAGCACTGACCACGCCGGTGCCCGGGCCGGGAGACCTCCCGGCCCGGGCACCACCACTCCCGCGGATCAGGAGAAGCAGGCCTTCCTCAGACTACGGAGAGCAGGTCCACCACGAAGACGAGCGTGGAACCCGCCGGGATCAACGGCGAGGGGGACTGGTTGCCGTAGCCGAGGCGCGGGGGAACGATGATCTCGCGCCGACCGCCGACCTTCATCCCCCTGAGTCCCCGGTCCCAGCCCTTGATGACCCTGCCGCCACCCACGGCGAACTTGAACGGCTGGCCCCGGTCCCAGGAGGCGTCGAACTCCGTTCCGGACTCGAAGGTGACCCCGACGTAGTGAACCCGGACAACCCTGCCCGGCTTCGCCTCAGGCCCGTCCCCGACGACGATGTCCCGGATTGTCAGCTCCTGCGGAGCATCACCCTCCGGAAGTTCGATCTCGGGCTTCGTCAGTTCACTCATCGCAGCCTCATTACTCTCCACCGGAATCCCTCGTACGGACCAGCCGGGCGCATGGTCACTCCATGCAGTAGATGGTCACGCTACCGAGAACGTACGACCGCTACATCGGTGCGATCTCGCCGAGGACGACGAGGACACCTCGCCCTGGTCGAGCAGTCCGTTGATCGGTGAGGCCAGCGGTTCGCTGATCTACTGCTCCATGAGATCCGCCATGGACGGTTCAACGAACGATCACGCCATGAGAAGGGAAGTCTTAGAAGAAGCCGAGCTTCTTCGGGGAGGGGGGCCGTGACTGGCCCGGATCTCGGTTCTGCGGGGAACGCGGAGCGGCACTGTGCGCGGCCGTGGGGTGGTTCAAGTAGATGTGCCCGTTCATGCGGATCGGGGCATCGCCTCGTAGCCGGCAGGAAGCCCCCGGCCGAGTTCGTCCTCCAGACGGCGCCATGCGGCGGATCGGAGAAGCGGTTCTCAGGCTGGGGCTTGGCCGACCGACGCCATCGCGCTCGAGCCGTTCGGTCGGCTCGTGCCCGCCTGCGGTCAGCGCCCCGCGTTCCAAAGCCCACCGCGACCTCCTGCGCCATTGGAGGCGCGGTCACGCTCCAGCGTGGAGGTAGGCCGCCCATAGGAGCGGCGTCCTCGTCCGGTCGCATCCAGCGGGCAGGTCCTGGCCGTCACGCATGCTGCGTACGGCCCGGTGCAAAGCCTCCGCAGAGCGATTCGGGTCCATGGTTTTGGTTGTGGTGCTCAAGGCGGTGTAGAAGGCCTCAGCTGTGCTGACGGCGATCTGGTCGTCGATCTCCCACAGAGTGCCGATCACGTGGGGGAACCCGGCGAGCTGGAAGGCGGAAGTGAGGTGGATGGCTTCATCGAGCAGCTCGGTTCGGTCGATGGCCGCAGTGCGGCAGGCGGAGAGGTAGGCCAGTTGGGCGTGCTGCAGGGCGATGGGAGCGAGGCTGGCGACGGTGAACGGGTCGTCGGCGTGGTCGTGGAGCAGCATCCGGCTTTTCGACGGGTCGGAGGCGTCGCTGTCGCCGTGGCATGCGAAGTGCACGATCTCGCACTCGGGCAGGTGCGTCAGCACGTTCGCCTTGGTCGGTGTGCTGACGGTCGGCTCCCGAAGGGGGGAGGAGGGGGCGGGCTCTTGCAGCAGCACGGAGTGCGGCAGGAGGGAATGGAGCATGGCCGCTTCGGCGTCGGCGAATTCCAAGCGGCCGTCGTCGGGCAGGCCAGGCGTGGTGGGCATGGAGACGATCAAGGCGCGTTCGGGGCGGTGGCGGTCAGCCCCCGTCCGGGAGGAATTCTCTCGGGCGTGGCGCAGCGCGCGCACGGTGGGGGTGTAGGAGGAGATCACACGGTCCATGACCGTACGGGGGTGTGGTGCGTTGGGGTAGTCCGTGTGGTAGCCGGCAGCATGGAGGGGTAGCAGCCCCAGCAGCCCGCCGGGCGCCCACCAGACACGAGGCAGGTGCTTGTCACCGACCGCTGCCGTGCGGAGTGCAGCCCGCTGTTCGAGTTCGGCCAGGACCGGACCGGCAGCGGCGTCCCAAAGCCACTCCAGGTGCTCGACCATGATGCTCTGAGCCAGGCGCCGCTGCGCTTTGTCCTTGCCCACCGCAGCCATGTCCTGTGCTTGGCGGAAAGAATCGGCTCGTTCCCGCACCGTGGCCGCCGCAAGGTCGGGGAGCTCCCGATGGGCAATACCGTCGCTCGTGAGCAGCAGGGCGTCGCTGCGATGGTCGCTGACGTTGAACACGACCACCGGCCCTTGGGAGGCTTCCTTGAGGAGTTCCGCGGTGGTGGGTGGCAGTGCGAAGGAGGTGAAGCCATCGAGTCCGCGGATCTCGTCCAGCGTTGCGTTGAAGTCTTCCGCGAGCCGGTGTCGGTCTCCGTTCCCGTGGAACGGCCCTTCGCCGACGGGGTCCGGGGGATGGTTGAGCCGGTCGCGCAGCTGGGCGAACCGGCGGGCGAGCCGGGGGTGGTGCCGGCTCAGGTCGGTGAGATCGCTACGGACGTCCAGCGCCTGACTGATCAGGATGGAGCGTCCTGCCTCAAGCAGCTGCAGTGCCCTGGCCGCGCGGTCGCACGCGGTCCCCTGAGGCGAGGCGAGGGCCAGTGCGGCGGCGTCGGCGGCCAGTCCCGCGAAACCTCCGAGCACATGTTGCTGATCGGTTCGCTCCAGATGAAGCGGCGTCAGCCGGGGCAACAGCCGTACCGCCGCCTCCGCCGCCTCCGCCGCCTCCGCCGCCTCCGCCGCCTCCGCCGCCTCCGCCGCCTCCGACGCCCGCCCGGCGTCCGCCTCGGCCAGAAGAGTGGCTCTTGCCCATGCCGAGCGGATGCGGTGTGCCGGCACCGCCGTCTCGATCTTCGACGCCTCTGCCCAGGCGAGCACCGCCGCGTCCAGGTCCGTCTTCGTCCCGGTGCGCTCAAACCGGAGGTGCAGGGCGTTAGCCAGGCCGGACAATATGGGGGTGCGGTGGGGATGCCCGGAAGGGACGGTTCGCACCGCTTCTCGCAGGTGGTCGATGGCGCCGTTCGCATCGGCAAGGGTCTGACTAGCCCCGAACCGGGCTCTCAGCGCGTTACCCGAATTGGACAGGTACATCGCGCGGTTGGGATGGTCCGCGGGGGTGGTGTCCACCGCCTCGCGCCCCGCTGCGATGGCGTCGTCCAGATCCATGAGAACGCCTGTGTGCTCGAAGCGAGCGTGCAGGGCGGTGCCCAGGTTGGACAGGCGGCCGGCCCGGTTGAGATGGCTGTGAGGGGTGGCTCGCACCGCGTCACGTCCCGCGTCGACGGCGGCGTCGAGATCGGCCATCTCACCGGTTCTGTCGAATCTGGCCCGCAGCGCGGTGCTGAGGTTCGACAGGTAGTAGCCGGCGTGTTCGGGATGGGGAGGCAGGGCCCGCGCCGCCTCGTGCAGGACGCCGATTGCGCCGTCTAGGTCGGTCAGTGCGCCCGTTCTTTCGAATCTGGCCCGCAGCGCGCTGCCCAGGTTGGACAGGCAGGCACCGTGCTCGGTGCGGTCGGCCGGTGTGGCCCGTACCGCGTCATACAGCGTGTCGATGGCGGTGTTCAGGTCGGCCAGGTTGCCAGTTCGCTCGAACCTGGCCTGCAACGCCGCCCCCAGGTTGGACAGGCGAGCTCCGCGCTTCGGGTGGCTCACGGGAGTGGCCCGCAGCGCCTCCAGCATCACCTCGACGGTGGCGTCGACGTCGGCCGGAGCACCGCCTCGTCCAAATCGGGCCCATAGCACGCCGCCCACGGCGCCCAGCATCGTCCCGCCGTCAGAGCGAAAGGCGGTCGTTGTCCTTACAGCCTCGTGCAGCATGTCAACGGCGCTGTCCAGATCTGCCGAGCCGCCCGGCAACGAGGACCGGGCCTGTAGCCCGGCGGCCAGGGTGGACAGCCTGCTCCCCCATTGTGGATCGTCCGTCGGGGTGGCGTGCACGGCATCCCGCAGAGGGCCGATGGCGGCGTCGAGGTCGGTTACCTCTCCCGTGTATTCGTATCGGGTTCGCAGGGCTACTGCCAGGTTGGACAGACACATCGCCCGGTCGGTGCTGCTGACGGCGGCTGCCTGCACCGCGGCTCCTTCCGCCGCGATCGCGGTATTCAGGTCCGCAATATTCTGTGTCTGCTTGAACCGCTCCACCAATGCGCGCCCCAGATTCGCCAGATACTTGGCGAGCCGAGGGTGTTCGAAGGGCGTGGAGCTCACCGCCTCCCGCAGATGGCGGATGGCGGTGTCGAGGTCGGCCCCAGCTCCAAGGCGTTCGAACCGGGTCTGGAGTGAGACTGCCAGGTTCGACAGGCACATGGCTCGGTCGGGGTGGTGGGCGGGGGTGGACCGCACCGCTTCCCCTCCCGTGTCGATCGCAGCGTCCAGGTCCGCGATGTCCCCGGTCCGCCCGAACCGGAGTTGCAGCGCCCCGCCGAGGTTGGACAGCATCGTCGTACGGGTGGCCTCGCCGGCGGGTGTGGCTCGTACCGCTTCGCTCAGGTGGTCGATGGCAGCATCGAGGTCGGAGGGGGCTCCGGTCCGTCCGTACCGGGCTTGCAGCGCGGCTCCCAGGTTGGACAGCGTCACTGCGCGTTCCGGATGGGCGACGGGAGTGTTTCGCACCGCCTCGCGCAGGTGACCGATCGCGTCGTCGAGATCCCCCGGTGCGCCGTCGCACTCGAACCTGACCTGGAGTGCAGCGCCCAGGTTGGTCAGACGGCGTGCGTGATACGGGTCGTCGGCCGGAGTGGCCCGCACCATGCGCTCCCACAGTTCCGCGGTGTTCTGAACCAGTTCCCGCCGGGGAGAGGTACGCGCCTCGTGGAGAGCCCGGAGAGCGTAGGGCGCTGCCGCAGTCGCGAGGTGGGGCAGTAACGGATCGGGCAGATCATCGATGCCGACCATGAAACAGGCGGTCAACGCCTGGACAGCGACAGCCAGGTCTGCCTGCCCTTCACCAGCGGGCAGCGCTTGATAGCGGAACCAGTGGAACCAGCCCAGCAAGTACTGGGGCTCCAGGTCGCTTTCGCCCTCGATCGCCTGAGCGAGCTTCCGCGCTTCGCGCACCGCCCGCGGTTCCAGAACGGGAGACAGGTCGCGTGTCTCATTGATCCGCTGCAACAACGCCCTGACCGCCACGAGCGACTTCTCGCGCCTCGAGCCCCCCAGTCCGCTCACATCATGTGATGGTAGTCGCACAATCTGTGGGTAGGACGGGTGTTGCTTGGATACGCTCCCAGGTAGTGCAGGCGGGAGCGACGACACTCGGGGGACGACGATGCCGGAACCTGCTGGACCGGAACCTGCTGGACCGGTACCTCTCGGAGAGGCGCAGCGCACGAAGGAGAGACTGGGCATCGTTTGTGCGAAGGCGGAGGAGATCCGCGATGATCTGCGCAACGGCGCCCTCGGGAATGACGACCTGTTGGAAGAGGTCCTGACCGCGGCACGCGAACGGCGGGATATCACCGACCGTCTTGATCAACTGCATGCCGTCCTGCAGGCCGAGGGAGACGCTCAGGGGCTGCACGGCTACGACGACCGCGGCCTGACCGACCGCAGGGTCCACGCGGCAGGGGTGCACCGCGCCCGCCCGGCCGAGACCGTCTACATCTGCCCGACAAACAGATGCGCACGCTTCTGGTGGCCGCAAGGCCCGTCCCCGGTGCCACGCTGCGTGGTCAGCAGCGATCCTCTGCTCCGGGCCCGGCTTTAGATGGTGGGCAGCCTGCTGTCGGAACTCGGCAAGAAGGTCGCCGAGCGATGGTTGTCCCTCCTGGTCCTTCCTGGCGCCCTCTACCTCGCTGTCGTCGTCGCTGCCCGCACCCTCGGCCACGCCGATCCCTTCGACGTCGTCCACCTCACCGACCGCGTCACCGCATGGGCCGGCGCTCCCGCCGCCGGCACAGTCGGCGGCCAAGTGGTTGTGCTCGCCGCGGTGCTGGCCGGGGCAGCGGCGGTCGGAGTGACCGCGCAAGCCATCGGCTCTCTGGCCGAACGTCTCCATCTCGCCCCGGACTGGCCTGCGTGGCCACTGGGTGTCCGGCACGTCGCCCACTGGCGTACCACTCATCGACAGCGCCGCTGGACCGCGGCAGCCACTGCCTGGCATCGGCGGCAGCAGGAAGCCGCCCGGGCCCTGACTCGCGGAGTGAGGACCGAACCCGCCGAGCGGCACGCGGCGTACGGGGCGATGACACGCATCTCCCTCGAACTCCCCGATCGCCCGACATGGAGTGGCGACCGCATCCACGCCGCGCATGTCCGTCTGGAACGGGACGGGCATCTCGACCTGGCAGCCGTCTGGCCTCACATCTGGTTGATGCTGCCCGACCCCGCGCGCGCGGAGATCACCATAGCCCGCCAGGACCTAAGTCGTGGCGCCGTCCTGTCCGCGTGGGCCCTGTTGTACCTGCCCCTCACCATCTGGTGGTGGCCCGCCGTCGTCATCACCGTCGTGCTTATCCTTGCCGGCCGACACCGCGTCCGTTCCGCCGCTGACGTGTACGCCACCCTGCTGGAAGCAGCCACCCGGCTGTACGCCCGGGAACTGGCCCAGAACCTGGGCTTCGAGCCGCCCGCTGGCCCTTTCCCGCGCGAGCTCGGTGACGCCTTGAGCCGCTTCCTGGCGCCCAGCCCACCGCAGCTCGGCAGCCCGTCGGTCCACTAAGGACGCAGACGGCACAAGGGATGGGGCACCGAGCGTGGAAGCGGCGCGCAGGCGGTCATGTTGTGGAGGACCCGGCCATCCTCCACGCGCTGCCGGGCATCGGGATTGAGGACGACTCGGTCGCGGGCTCTCATTCCGGTTACGGGCGGCGAAGACGGCCAGGGTCTGCTGGTATGTGCGGTGGACCGGCGATCGCGCTGGCCCGTCCATGGCCCGGATCTTCTCCATGAAGCGGGATATCGGAGGCGAATGAACTCTGGAATCACCCGACTTCGGTAGCTGTCCCGAGACCCGGGAACGGTGCCTGACGGGGCGTTTGCGCAGGTCAGGTGCCGTTCTCAAGCTTTAGAAGAGGCCCAGCTTCTTGGGGGAGTAGCTGCAAAGGATGTTCTTCGCCTCCTGGTGGTACAGCATCTGTACCCATGCTGACCAGCGAAAACGGCGATGTCTGCGAATCCTTGGAGGGTGCTGGTCCGGATCTTGGTGTTCTGGCGCTCGGGAGAGGCAGGCTGCGGGAGCGGTGGGGTGTTGTGGGGGCGATCGGGAGCGGGGTGGTCGGCGGAGGTCAGGGCCGCACGGACTCCAGCCGCGCAGGAACGGTGTTAGGTGCGACCGGTCGGGCAGGACGAAGTCAGTTGGCAGTGCGGGCGGCTGCCGCCCCTGGTCCCGCCGGGGCCAGGACGACGGCCGCCAGGTGCTCGCGGAACCAGCGGTGCCCCGGATCGGTCGAGTTGCGGGGGTGCCAGGCCATCCCGAGGTCCAGGGGTGCTAGGTCGAGGGGGATGGGAAACGTCCGCAGTCCCATGGCGGTGACGGTGTCGGGGAGCCAGTCGGCCAGGCTGAGCGCGACGAGGTCGGTGTCACGGGCGAGCATCATCGCGCTCGTGTGGCTGGGCACCACGACCGCGGTCCGGCGTTGCAGCCCGAGTTCCGCGAGCGCGCTGTCGATGGGCCCGAGGCGCTTGCCGAGCCGGGAGATGCCGATGTGGTCGGCCGCGGCGAAACGGCGGGCGTCGATTCGCCCGTCGAAGAGGGGATGACCGCTGCGGGCGATGCCGACCAGCGGCATTCGCGTGAGCTGCCGGGTCCGGATCTCCGGGTCCAGGTGTCCCAGGACGCCCAGTTCGACGTCCACCCAGCCCTGCCGCAGCCCAGGGCCGCCCTCCACCGCCTCCGGCAGGAAGACGACGTCAACCTGCGGGGCCTCCGCGTGGATCCGCTCGGTCAGGCTCCCCGCCAGTCCGACCAGCAGCAGGTCAGTGGCCTGCACCGTGAAGGTGCGCTGGAGATGCACGGCATCGAAACCGGGACCGGGCCGCAAGACGTTGTCGCAGCGGCGCAGCAACGCGCCGATCTCCTCCCGGAGTTCCATGGCACGCGGGGTCGGGACCATCTCCTGGCCGGCCCGGACCAGCAGCGGGTCGCCGACGGCACGGCGGAGCCGGGCCAGGGTACGGCTGACCGCCGCGGGCGAGGTGCCCAGGCGCTCCGCTGCGCGGGTCACGCTGTTCTCTTGGAGCAGGGCGTCCAGGGCTCGCAGCAGGTTGAGATCCATCGATACCTCCTGAGCTGCATTTTTACACCTGTGTCAATGATTGCGTGCCAATCTTTGCATTGCTGTGGCATCCTCCGGCGCGGAGAGTGGAGATGCCCGCGAAGACGCGCGGCATTCCCTTCACCCCTTTCAAGGAGCAGCTGTGCAGCAGTCCCCCCGTGCCGGTCGGGAAGGTGACGTCCTGGCCGTCGTCAGTCAGAGCGGACCGACGGTCTCGTTCTTCGACGCCGCCTCCGACCGGCACCTCGGCGATGTGCAAGTCCCTGCAGAGCCACACGAGTTGTGCTTCGACCCGACGCAACGACTGCTGTGGTGCACCCTGACGTACCACTCGGGCTACTACCACGTGAACGGCGGCCGGCGCACCGAACTGGCCGTCATCGACCCTGACACCCGCCGCATCGTCGAGGTCGTCGACCTCGCCCCGGAACACGGGCCGCACGGACTGGCGCTGGACCCGGTGCGCGGTCGCCTCTACGTCAGTGTGGAGAGTACGGACGACCGGCCCGGCGGTGTCGTGGTGATCGACACGGAGACCCGCCGGCCTGTGGGCAGGATCGACACGGACGCGCCCGGCCCACACTGGTTCGCCATCGATCGGGCGGGGCGGACAGGCTACGCCACCAACAAGGAAGCGCCGTTCGTGTCGGTCGTCGACCTCGACCGGGGCACGCTCACCGCGAAGGTCGAGGTACCGGGCAGCGAGGGCCTCGCCGTCTCCGCCGACGGCACGCACGCCTTCGTCGCCGCGCCCTACGGCAACTTCTCCGGCACCGCCGAGGAACGGCCGCCCACCGGAATCCGGGTCATCGACACCCGGACAGCGGCCGTCGTCGACACTCTGCCCACAGGGGACATCGTCCTGCCGGTGCACTTGACCTCGACGGGAAGGCTGCTCGCGGGCGAAGTGCGCATGGCGCCCAACGCAGTCTCCCGACTCGGGCGCCACGCACCGGGCCGCCTCACCGTGTTCTGCGCCGACACCCGCAAGCAGCTGGGCGACCTCGAGGTCGGCCTCTTCCCGCTGACCATCACCTCGTCCCCCGACGGCCGGCTCGCCTATGTGGCCTGCGTCGTCTCCTCCACCGTCGACATCGTCGACCTGGAGACGCTGGAGCGCCTGGCCCGGCTGGACATCGCCAAGCTCGGCGAGCCCGGCGCGCACGGCCTCGCGTACCTCCCGCGCCCGGCCTGACCGCCGCCCGGACCCAACCCGGCACGGGGGTGGGTTCAGTCGTTGCTTCCGGCACCGCGATCGGGTGCGCTCATGTAGCTGGTGATCACGAGGGGGACAGTCCTGTCGGCCGCGACTGGCTGGTGCGCGCAGGCGACGTGATGTGCTCGTCTCGGGCTGCCGACGGAGCCGAAACCTGGTCCGTGACCGGTCCGGAAGCTACGCCTGAAACGCAACGGAGATCGCTCAAGGCTTCGTATCGATCACGCCGAGTACCCGGGGTGGGTGTTGCCCGGAGCAGGCAACACCCAACCCGGAAAACGGACTTCACTGCTCTAGAAGAAGCCGAGCTTCTTGGGGGAGTAGGAGACCAGGAGGTTCTTCGAGTGCTGGTGGTACACGCGCCACACCGCTTCTGACCAGGTGAAATAGAGGGATCCGTCGTCGATCGTGCAGTGCTGGCCCGGAACTGGCCCGGATCTTGCTCCACCCAGGGGCGCGTCGGGCACTGCGTCCGGGTGGCGGTGCTGCGTCAGCCGAGTGCGCGGTCGAGGTTGAAGGCGGCGCTGATCAGCGAGAGGTGGGTGAAGGCCTGGGGGAAATTGCCGAGTTGTTCGCCGGTTGGGCCGATCTCCTCGGCGAACAGACCGAGGTGGTTGGCGTAGGTGAGCATTTTCTCGAAAGCGAGCTGGGCCTCATCCAGTCGGCCTGCGCGGGCCAGTGCCTCGACGTACCAGAAGGAGCAGATCGAGAATGTGCCCTCGGGGCCGTGCAGGCCGTCGGGGCTGGCGGTCGGGTCGTAGCGGTAGACCAGGGAGTCGGAGACCAGGTCTGCGGTGAGGGCATCCAACGTGGAGAGCCACTTGGGGTCGGTGGGCGAGATGAACTTGGCCATCGGCATCATCAGCAGTGAGGCGTCCAGGACATCGTCGTCCAGGGCCTGGACGAATGCGCCCCGCTGGGCTGACCAGCCGCGCTGCATGATCTGCCGGTAGATCGCGTCCCGGGACTGCCGCCAGCGGGGCAGGTCGGCCGGGAGGCCGCGGCGGTTCGCCATGCGGATCGCCCGCTCCAGTCCCACCCAGCACATCAGGCGCGAGTACACGAAGTTCCGCCGGCCCGAGCGGGTCTCCCAGATTCCCTCGTCTGGCTGGTCCCAGTGCTCGCAGAGCCAGTCCGCCATTGCGCTGACCTCGTCCCAGCGGGCGCTGCTGATCGGCTGTCCCCACTTGTCGTACAGGTAGATCGAGTCGATCAGGGCTCCGTAGATGTCCAGCTGGAGCTGGCCGGTGGCGGCGTTGCCCACCCGGACCGGTGCGGAGCCGAGGTAGCCCTCCAGGTGCGGCAGCTCGTACTCGGGCAGCTCGCTGCGCCCGTCGATGCCGTACATGATCTGCAACGGGCCGGTCGCACCAGTGCCGGACATGATGCCGCGCTCGCCGAGGAACCCCATGAACGCCTCGGCCTCCGAGGTGAACCCTAGGCGCAGCATGGCGTAGACGCAGAAGGCGGCGTCGCGGACCCAGACGTAGCGGTAGTCCCAGTTGCGCTCGCCGCCGATCTGCTCGGGCAGGCTGGTGGTCGGTGCGGCGACGATCGCACCGGTCGGCGCGTAGGTGAGCAGCTTGAGCACCAGAGCGGAGCGGTTCACCGTTTCCCGCCATCGCCCGTGGTAGCGCGAACCGGCCAGCCAGTGACGCCAGAACCTGACCGTCGCCTCGGCCTGCTCTTGCGCCTCGGCGCGTGGACAGGACCGAGGGGCCACGCCGTCGCCGATCTGGTCGAGGGCGAACACGTGCGACTCGCCCTCGAGGAGCTTGAAGTGCGACCACACGTCCAGGCCGTCGCTCTCCAGGGGTGCGGTGGCGGTCAGCGCGAGCGTCAGTGACAGGGATCGGAACACCGCGTGGTTGCCTTCGAGTTGCGTGGTGTGCGCTTCGGCGCCGTAGCCGAAGCGGGGGGCGATCCGCGCCCTGAAGGGGAGGGTTCCACGGACGCAGATCACCCGCCGGATCAGCCGGTGTCGGGCCGTCTCCCGCGACTCGTCGACCACGGGCATGAAGTCCTGTATCTCGGCCACGCCGTCTGCGGCGAAGAACCGCGTGATCAGGACGTTCGTGTCGGGGAAGTAGAACTGCCTGGTGCGTGTCGGGACCTCGGCGGCCAGCTCGAACGAGCCGCCCCGGTCGGCGTCGAGGATGGCCCCGAACACGCTGGGCGCGTCGAAGCGCGGGCAGCAGTACCAGTCGATGGTGCCGTTCGTGCCGACCAGGGCGGTCGTTCGAAGATCGCCGATCAGGCCGTGTTCGGAGATTGGTATGTAGCGGCTGCTGTCGGCCTGCTCGAAACCAGTCGTGTCGAACGCCATGCCGGCCTCCCTGCCGCTGCGGCGCGGGCCTGGAGAAGAACCTCCGCATTTCATGCTAGCCCGCTACTCGAGGAGTGAGTCTGGCGGAGCCGGGCGGACAGGACTCGGTGGCCGGTTGGTTTCAGGCAGCCCGCCGGCACCTCTCGGCGTGGATGGCAGCAACCTCCAGGAACGCATCGGTGCGGTGCCCGAAACCCAGCCGGCCGCACCGCCGCCGGCGGCATCACAGCCCGCAGCACAGCTGACCGGGACTGTACAGCGGGACGGCGACTGAGCCGCTCGCGCCAAGGCGGTCAGTCCTTGCCGCTACTGCAGCCGACCGACTTTCTCAGGGAGCGTCTCCTCTTGGCGGAGGCGGTAGGTGACGGCGAGGCACCAGGGGATACCGAGCAGCACCACGAGGGTGCAGGTCCGAGACAGTGGGCGGTACAGCTCGCGTTCGCTGCCCCGGGCTACGAGGCCGGCCGCCACGAGCATCGTGCTCAGCAGCACGACTGCCGCGCCGCCGCAGAGTGCCCAGGAGGTGGCAACGGCTGTGCGTGACGCGTGGGCGTGCTCGACGAGACTGACCATGGCCGTAGCCATCGCGGCCAGGCGCCGAAGCCGACCACGACGGCGATCAGCGCGACAGCGACGGAGAGTACGCTGAAGCCGACCAGGTAGGCGATGTCGAGCAGCCCCCATGCCCATGCCCGGGACGCGGCAAGGATCCACGTCGTCCTCGACAACGGCCGGGCTCGGTCAGGCTGCGACGGTCGCGGCTGTACGCAGGGGCGCGAGTGCGGTGGTCCAGGCGATGACCTGGTCGAGCATCGTGTTCAGGGTGGGCAGGTTGTGGTCGCCGGGCTTGAAGACCCGGTAGTTCTCGAACTCGGTGTGCAGCGACAGTGCGACCTGCTGGCGTACGTCGGCCATCTGGAGCTCGCCGGCGACCAGGCGCAGCTGCTCGACCGAGCGGACCCCGCCCACGCCGCCGTAGGACACGTAGCCGACGGCCTTGTTGTTCCACTCGGCGTAGAGGAAGTCAAGGGCGTTCTTCAGCACGCCCGGGATGCCGTGGTTGTACTCCGGCGTCACGATGACGAACCCGTCGAACGATGCGATCTTGTCCGCCCACTGCCGGGTGTGCTCGTTCTGGTACTGGCCGAGCGACGGCGGCATGGGCTCGTCGAGGTGCGGCAGCGGGTGGTCGCGGAGGTCGAGGAGTTCGAATTCGGCGTCAGCGCGGCGTGATGCGATGTCGAGCACCCAGCGGGCGACCTGCTCACCGTTGCGGTTGGGACGGGTACTACCGAGGATGATGCCGATCTTGAGCATGACGGGCCGGGCCTTCCTCGTCGTGGTGCTGGTTGCGCGGCACCTGCGGAAGTGTGCCGCCGGGCAGATGGTCTGCGAGGCAGACGATCTACTCAACATCGGGTCGATTGATATCATTCCTGTCATGGACGGTGAGATGCCGACCGCGCCGGTCGGCGGGTGCGGGGACCTCACCGAGGACTTCGGGTTCTCGCTGATGGCGGTGGCGCACGCGTACCGCGCCGTTGTCTCCTCGGTGCTCGGGAGCGTGCCGCAGGGTGCGCGCGGTTACCAGACGCTCGCCGCTGTGGTCGAGGGCGACGAGCCCAATCAGCTCGCCCTGGCCGGCTATCTGCGGATCGACCGCACCGTGATGACGTACCTGATCGACGAGCTCGTGGCTGCCGGGCTGATCGAGCGCCGGCTCGACCCTGCTGACCGGCGTCGACGCAAGATCGTCGCGACCAGTCACGGCATCGACACCGTCCGGGAGCTGCAACGACGGGTGCGAGAGGCGGAGAGCGGGCTCCTTTCCGCGATCGGCGAGGACGACCGCGAGCTGTTCCGGAATCTGCTACGACGAGTCGCTCGCAGCCTCGGCGACCCCGAGCCGTGCGACGCTGACACGGAGCGCTGCGACGATGCGGGGCCCGCTCAGCAGTCCTCGTGAGTTCCGGTGTGACGCCCCCTTGAAGGCGGGTGCCGACGGCGGATCGGTGCGGGCGTCCACCGCGGACGGGGCGGGCTAGGACGGCTGGTGGATTTCCGTGACGATCGTGTAGCGCTTCGGATTGACGAGCATGAGCAGTGCGATGGGAAGGCGCCCGCAGTCGGCCGGCGCCGACCTGCGCCGGGACCTCGCCGCCCGTGCTGGTCATGGACGCTCCGCCCGTGACAACGGTGATCGCCTGGCTGCCGCACAGCCGCCTTCGCGCGGTTGCCGACCTGATCCGCGTTGCCACACGTCTTTGAACTCGGATGAGGAGGGCAGCCACCCGACGACAGCCCCGTTCAAGCAACTGACAGCTCAACGCTCCTGCATCAGCGCGGTGGTGTCCTTGACCGTCCGCCCCGGGCGGACATCAGCATCACGATCGCCCGAAGGCCGCCCGGACACGTGGAGTGGTGTGGCGGTGGTGGTCCGAGTCACTCAGTCCGTGTGGAGCGCGGTGCGCAGCGTGGCGATGGCCTGGCTGATGGCGGCCTGGGCTGCGTAGGTGTCGCGCAGGGCGTTGAGCATGACGAAGTCGTGGATGATGCCCTGGTAGCGGACGGCGGTGACGGGGACGCCGGCGGCGCGGAGCTTGTTGGCGTACGCCTCGCCCTCGTCGCGCAGGACGTCGGCCTCGGCGGTGATGACCAGGGCCGGGGGCAGTCCGGTGAGCTGCTCGGTGGTGGCGCGCAACGGGGAGGCGGTGATCTGCGCGCGCTCGGCGGCGTCGGTGGTGTACTGGTCCCAGAACCACTGCATGCCATCGCGGCGCAGAAAGTACCCTTCCGCGAACTGGTGGTAGGAGCCGGTGTCGAAGGCGGCGTCGGTGACCGGGTAGAAGAGCACCTGCTGGCACAGGTCCAGCCCGCCGCGTTCCTTGGCCATGAGGGTCAGGGCGATGCTCATGTTGCCGCCGACGGAGTCGCCGGCCACGGCGATCCGCGTCGGGTCGAGGTCGTTGGCGGTGCCGTCGGTGACGATCCAGCGGGCGACGGTCCAGTTCTGCTCGATCGCGACGGGGTAGCGGTGTTCGGGCGAGAGGTCGTACTCGGGGAAGACGACGGCCGCGCCGGCGCCGACGGCGAGTTCGCGGACGAGGCGGTCGTGGGTGTGGGCATTGCCGAACACCCAGCCGGCGCCGTGGATGTAGACGATCACCGGCAGCGGGCCGGCCACCCCCGCCGGGCGGACGATCCGCGCCCTGACCTCGCCGGTGGGACCGCCGGGAACGCTCACCCACTCCTCGTCGACGGCCGACTTGGCGATGTCACCGGACTGGACCTCGTCCACCGCCTTACGCCCCTCGGCCGGCGCGATCTGGAACAGGAACGGCGGGTTCGCCGTAGCCTCCGCGAACGCCGCCGCGGCCGGCTCCAGAACCGGACGTGCAGTCTTCTCAGTCATGTTGGGCTCCCCAGGGCGTAGAGCGCCGAGGGTGGGTATCCCTCAGCGGTCGTCGTACCCGCCGTCCGGCAGGCACGCAACTAGAAAGTAGCGCACGATTAAGTCGTGCACAATTTAATCGTGGACGCTATGGTCGCGCACGCCCTGAAAGGTAGGATCGGAACCGGAGAAACCCGTCGGCAGGCGACGGCAGCGGACCAAGAGGAAGCAAGGGACACGGGCACATGGAGAAGGCGACGACCGGGAACCCGGAACACGGGTCGCTCCTACTGGAGGACCAGCTCTGCTTCGCCCTTTATGCCGCCTCGCGCGCGGTCACGGTGCGCTACCGGCCACTGCTGGACGCGCTCGGGCTGACCTACCCGCAGTACCTGGTGATGCTCGCCCTCTGGGAGCGGGACGCCCTCTCCGTGCGCGACCTGGGCGCCACGCTGCACCTGGAGTCCAGCACGCTCTCCCCGCTGCTCAAGCGCCTCGAAGCGAACGGGCTGGTCCAGCGCGAGCGGCGAGCGGACGACGAGCGCTCCGTCGCCGTCCGCCTCACCGGGGCGGGTGCGGGCCTTCGCGAGAAGGCCCGCACCGTGCCGCTCGCCATCGGCGACGCCATGAATCTGACCCCGGAACAGGACGCCGCCGCCAAACACCTGCTCCGCCTCATCACGACGAACGTCACCCGACGGTGAGCATGCACTCGGCATCCGCCACCAGGTCTGAACTGCGGGGAGGTGGACGTGAGGTGAGGTGGGCCCCAGGGTTCATGCGGCGTGTTCGGCGCAGAGGCACCCCACGCCCCGCTCGATCCACTCCCGGCCGGCCCACTCGGGATGCCGCTCGATCAGCAGCGCACGGACCTCGGCGACGATCTCGCCCTCGCCCACCGCGGAGTCGCGCCGACGCCAGGTCTCGTCGCGCAGCTCGCGGAGGTAGTCGCGGACGTCCGTGAGCACGTGCGGGCCGCCGTGGTTTCCGTGACCGGGAACCACGAGCCGGGGCCGCGTGGCGGCCAGGTTGGTCCATGACCGCCAGCCAGCGCACGCCCGAGACGTCCGTGTCGTACGGGGGGAACCACGGGAAGATGGCGAACTGCCCGGTCTCGGCAAGGTCCCCGGTGAACAGCACGCCGGCGTCCGGGACCTCGACCACTTGGTCGCCCCTGGTGTGGCCCCGGCCGGTGGCCCGCAGCCGTACCGTCCGGCCGCCGAGATCCAGGTCGTGGCCGTCGTCGTAGACCACATCGGGGGTGGGAACGCGGACGCCGTCGAGGCGGGCGGCGATCGGCCCGCCGAAGCCCCGGAACATCTCCAGGTAGTTGGGTCCCTTCGCTGCCAGGTCGTCCGCCTGCGCGCGGTTGACCAGGTACGTGGCCTGGCCGGCGAACGCCTGGGCGCCGAAGGCGTGCTCGGGGTGGAAGTGCGTCGTGGTCAGGTACAGCCGGCGGTCCTTCGCCACCTCGGACGCGAAGGCGAGGACCTGCTCCGCGTTGGAGGTGCCGATGCCCGTCTCGACGACCAGGACGGCCTGCGTTCCGCCGATGCCAGCGAGCACGTCCGCGGCAAGGCTGTCCAGCGCGTCCGACAGCGCCGCACGCTGCTTGTGCAGCAGGCGTATTCGCTGAGCCACGGCCGGGTCGAACGCCGCGGCTTCCTCGCTGCGCCAGATGCGCAGGGTGAGCACGGAGAGGCGGTCCAACGCGGAGGAGAGCGTCTCGGTGTGGCGAACGGCACCGAGCAGAGGAGGGCCGGCCAAGGCGGCCAACACTTCGTCCGCCCGCTCGGCCAGGTGGTTGCGTTCGGCGTTGAGCTGGTCGATCTCGCGCTTGCAGTCGGCGACCTGGGATTCGCTCAGTCCGCCGCGCACGCGGTCCTCGGCGAGCCACAGACGGGAGTTGGTCGCGTGCAAGCGTGTGAGGGTGTCGTCCAGCCGCTGCTGGTCCTTGGGCGGAAGCGCTGCCGCGGCCAGCATCAGGCCCGGCGGAAGGACGAGAGAAGGGACGGGCGTTGTCATCTGGAGTCCTCCGCGTACGTGGAAGGGGACAGGACCGAGCCGGCGACGGACAACACCTCGGCTTGGACCTGCTCGATGGACTTGCCCTCGCAGTCGACGACCTCGGCGTACGCCCCCTGCTCCACCTGGTGGAGTAAGACCCCGTGCAGGGCCCGCTGGTACGCCGGATAGAAACCGGTCCAGGGCCGGCCCTCACGAGCGCTGGTGATCGCGTAGCTGCGGTCGGCGTCGAGTGATGGGAGAAGGAGGACGGACATCTCCCGAGCCGGGGTGCGGGAGTCGGCGATCCGCTCCACCGCGCCGAGTGCCTCAGCTGGGGAGGAGGCTTCCTTGACCGAGGCCGTCGCCGCGCTGACGGCGATCAGCATCGGCATCCCGCGGTCGAGGAGGCCGAAGCGGCCGGGTTCGAGCGCGGCCGACCGCTTGTCGTAGCTGTCGAGGAGCAGCCCCGTCAGCTCGGCGGTGGTGGACCGCTCGAACCACCATGCGGCGTAATCCTCGCCGGCGACTCGTTCCCAGGCGGCAGCATTGTGCTCGTGAACTGAACCGAGCAGCTGGATGTTGGAGAAGCGAGCGGCGAGCCGTCGTAGGTGCGTGGTCTTGCCGACGTTGTCCGGGCCGTTGAGGCTGATGAACATGGCGGTGGTCAGGACGCGCGGATCTGGGTGTCGAGCACGGCCTTGATCGCCTCGACGTTGCCGGCCGCGAAGTCGGCCAGCTCCGGCGGCATCAGGTTGAGCTGCCGGACCGCCTCCGCCGTGAACGGCACGCGGACGACCTCGTAGCCGCCCCGCTCGGGCTTGTCGAACTCGGTGCCCGTGCGTGCAGCGAGGTCCATCTGCTCCAAACGCGCGGCGAAGATGTGCTGGACACCCAGGCCGCCATCCAGCATGTCGGTGATCAGGTGCACGAGCTCTGCCTTGCTCAGCTTGCCCCCGAGCTCCTCGAACACCTCGCGGTGCAGCGCGTCCTCGATGCTCGCGTCCTCGGCCTCGACACCGCCGCCCACCGTCACCCAGTACGGGTCCCGACCCGGCTTGGTGCGCTTGATCAGCACGAGGTCGTCGCCGTCCAACAGGATGGCCCTGGCATTCCGCTTGATGATCGTCATCTCCCGTGCCTCTCTGGGATTCGTTCGTGGCGATGCCGACATGTCGGCTGATTCGCCTGCGATTTGTCGTAATTGGTGGCCCGCAACCGACTGGACGTCGGGGATCTTCAGAGTCTGAGTTACAGGTGCTGTTCGCGCATATCGCGGCGGTGATATCACGACCGCGTGGAGGGCAGTTGACCCTGTCGAGCTGGCCCCCGCGAGGGATGATCCCGGGGCTATCCGTCGTCCGCAGGCGAAGTGAGCGTGAACCAGGTCTCCGTGCCGTCCTCGCTGACACCCCACTCGTCCGCGAGGGCTTCGACGATCAGCATGCCCCTGCCGCACTCCTCGTCGGTTGCCGGCTTCCGAACCCGAGGTCTCCCTGGGGACCCGTCAGCAACCCTGATGCCGACGGTCGCCAGCTGGCGCTCCATGGCAAATCTGAGGCTGCTTCCGCTTCCGTGGACCAGCGCATTGGTAACGACCTCGCTGGTCAAGAGGCACGCCGAATCGATAAGGCGGAGAAGCCCGCGGTGAGCCAGCCACCTGTGAACGACGCTTCGGATCTCTCCGACGAGGCGGGCGTCCTCGTGACTGACGTCGGCCGCGGCGCGACGGGGGTCGCCATGACGCTGAAAGGTCAGAGTCACCTGATCGACTTCGGGGTCCGTCTGATCGTGAAGGCGGACCGTCTCGGTGTGGAGCACGCTGAGTGCGGTCTGGCGCATGGGCATCTCCTTCGACGAGTCGGTCCTGTCGCGGTCACATCGAGGAAACCCCTTGGGGCGCTGTTCCGGTACGCCGTCAACCTGCCCTGCGTGGTCAAAGTGGTCAAAGATCGTTTCTGAGTGTGTCCCTGGGGATCGAATCGTGCCAATTGCCGGTGGGGGAGGGGTCATTGGGCCCTACCGTGTTGGATGGGTCAGCGGGCACCCCCGCGGATGACCCGATCAAAGTGATCAAAGATCGTCTTGCTCGCTGGAGTGCCTCGTGACTCACAAGCGGAATGAACGGCTCGCCGCCATCCTGGAGGAAGCTGGCTGGTCCCGGGCACAAGCGGCCAGTGCGTTCAATCGCGTTGCCCAGGAGAACAACCTCGTCGGTTACACGGCGATTGGCCGTTCCCACATCAGCATGTGGGTCGGTGGGACGGAAGCGTCGGGTGCGTCGCCCGTAATCTTGAGCCAGGCGCTGACGCGTCGCTTAGGGCGAGTCATCACGCCAGACGAACTTGGCTTCGCAGCCGCTTCGTCATCGGGGCAAGGGGCGCTGGACTGGACCGTCGATCCGATACTGACCCTCACAGACCTGGGGAGAAGCGATTTGGACGTCGAGCGGCGCAAGCTGCTAACCGGCGCGGTGTACTCGATCGCCGGCCTCGCCCTGCCGGGGGAGTCGTGGTGGGAGGAGATGGCCGCGGCGGCCCCGGCAGAATCGGCGGCGGGAGCGCGAAGAGCCGGGCGATCGGACGTAGCAGCCGTCAGGGAGATGACGGCAGCCTTCTCCCGCATGGACCAGAGCCGCGGTGGCGGCCACGGACGCCAAGCGCTGGTCCAGTACCTCCACTCGGACGTGCGTGGCTTCCTGCATGCGGCCTTCCCTAACGATGAGATCCGCCGCGGCATGCTTGCCGCGGCAGGTGAACTGTCGTATCTGTCCGGGTGGATGGCCTTCGACAATGGGAAACACGCCCTTGCGCAGAACTACTTCCACCTCGGCCTCAAGCTCGCAGCCCGTGCGGACGATGCCCCGCTCACCGGCCATATTCTGCGGGCGATGGCCCACCAGGCCATCGATCTGGGCTTCGTCAACGAAGGTCTGCGGCTCTCGACCGCATCGATCCAAGGCCAGCGTTACGCGAGCGCTACGCCACGGGAGCGCGCTCTGCTCGGCGTGGTCCACGCCCGAGGCCTCGCAGCCACAGGGCAGCGACAAGCCGCAGCCAAGGCACTTCTTCGCGCGGAGGATGATCTCTCCGCGGCCAGTGAGGACATCCCGGAGCCGAACAGGACGTTCTTCTTCGCGGAAGCGTCCCTCGCCCATGAAACTGCATGCACACTGCGTGACTCCGGTGACAGGCAGGGCGCGATCCACCAGTTCAAGCGGAGCGTACGGACCAGGGGTTCGGCATTCCGTCGCACGCATGCCGTGACACTGGGATACCTCGGCTCCGTGCAGGTCGCCGACGGGCACGTCGAGGAGGCATGCGCCACATGGAGCACAGTCCTTGACGCCATGGAAGAAGGGATCTACTCGGGACGGGCCCGCCAGGCCGTAGTCGACATGCGCCGCCTGCTCTCCCCGTACCGACGCCGAGGCATTCCGGCCGTTGCCAGCCTGGACGCCCGGGCCGCCGCATACCTCGTCCAAGTACATTGACCGGGTCACGACGAGGCACGAGGGGAAGCGCATGGCACAGTCGCTGGAAATCGAACCGATCGGCATTGTCGTCGGAGGCCGGACCGAGCCCACGGACGATCACTGGGGTGGTCCCGCGATCATCCGGCTGAACCCCGACTTCCCGGCGGACGTCGTCAAAGGCCTGGAGGAATTCTCACATCTTGTGGTGGTGTGGCACTTCCACAAGGCATCCCCGACCGACGTCGCCCTCCACGCGCGAAGCCCCCGTAACAACCCGGACTGGCCGCCCACCGGAACCTTCGTCCACCGCAACCACCGTCGACCGAACCAGCTCGCGCAGTCCTTCCCGCGACTCGTGAAGGTCGAGGGCCTGGACCTTCACGTCGTAGACCTCGACGCGATTGACGGCACACCCATCTACGATGTCGCGCCCTACTTCCGAGAGATGGGACCGCGCGGGGAGGTACGGGAGCCGAGCTGGCCGGCCGAGATGCTCGTGGACTACTGGGAATGAAGTGACGGCAGTCCGAGCAAATCCGGGTGATCACGAGCAATGGTTGCGTCAGGTAGCAGTCCCCCACTTCGGCTCTTCGAGGCACACCGTATGGAGATCTATCTCGGCCCCGTCCTGTTCACATTCCTCGGGCTGCTCTACATGATCAATCCCCTGGGGCTCGGCGACGCGGCTTTCCGGCAGCTGAACGCATACCCCAGGATCGACTGGTCCGCCGAAGCGGCGCGGCGGCAAGCCTTCGTGCTGGGCAGGACGGCCTTCGCGATCGGCACGGGCGCGCTGCTCTGGGTCCTTCTGCTGGAATTCGAGGCAAACCATCCCGTCAAGGTGGCCTTCCTGGTGGTCGCGATTCCCGCCGCTCTCGCTCTCGTGCTCTTCACGGTCATCGACACCAACAGGCGCGCGGCGGAGCAGCGCCGGCCGTAGACAGCCGTCCACCGAAGAAGGGTTGTGCCTGTCCCTGCCTCACCCAGCTTCACGACGGTCTACAGGGACAGCGGATGGTGACATGATTCCGGCCGCCCGGGGTGCGGGTGCGGCGTGCCCGGCAGCCGCACCCCGGGCGGCTTCCCATCCGCAAGTTTATGAACGACGAATGGAGCAGCATGTCCTACGACGGCGCGTTCCTGTGGGGTGCGGCGAACTTCTCCGGCCGACCGCCCACCCGGCTGGTCATAGAGGGTGTAGCTGTGGGCGTCGTGACTGCCGGCCTGATCGCAGGTGTCGTGGTGACGGGCACGCTGACCGGTTTCGACACGATGGGCTCGGTGGTCGGTGTCATCGTGGGTCTGGCCGCCGCCTGGTATCTCTTCGCGACGAACGCGGGACGCGTCCTGGTCGGCGCAGTCGCCCTGCTCGGCGGGGCCCTCGCCTGGTGGATACCGGGCCAGACCGCACAGGCCGTCCTCGCGGCGCGCGGCGAGAGCCGTACTGTGGTGGTGACCGAGGTCCACGTCCACCGCTACGAGGGACGCGACTACGTCAAGAACTCCTGCTCGGTACGCCGCCTTGACGGCACCCCGGTCCCGACCGAAGCCTGGCGCACTTGCGGCGCCACCGCGCGCCAGGGCCACCACCTCACGATGGTCTTCGACCCGAGCGACGCCGTCCCGCCGACCGACCGGATCCTTCCTGCCACCGCCGCCGAGGCGCTCGCGGGGCCGGCGGCGGCGACTCTGGCCCTCATGGCGTTGTGCTGCGTCACGGTGATCCGAGCCCAGCCGTGACCAAGTCACGCCCGACTTGCGACCGCGTGCTCGGTGACCGCGGGCGGGCGCGGCGATGCCGGGGCACCATCCTCCGGCTCGACCTTCATGGTTGATCCAGACTCGCTTCGACGCCCTTTGCGACCTGTCCGAGCAGAAGACGGCAGGTAACGCCGAAGCCCTGCCGTAGAAGCTCAGTTACCGAAACAGGCGATCACTAAGACCATGGTGCCTCACTCCCCGTCACCAGCTCGATCGAGAAGGAACCGCCGATTGCTCACCATCCACCAACACGCTCACTGCTCACGGCCCCCGGATTTCGGCGTTTCCGCAGGAGCCGGTGCTCACGAAGTCGCGAAACCTACACCCGCGCGGTACTCGAACGGGGAGCCACAGGCTGTGCGTATCAAGCTACGGCGTGGTGATCACCAGCCCCATCTCGGCGAGGGAGCGAGTCTGTTGGGCCGCTGCCTCACGGTCCCCGGACAGGGACACCTCGCCCAGCGTGACCGGGAACGATGTGTGCACAGCGGCGAGCAGGGCCGTGGTGTCCGGGCTCGCGGCGAAGACGCCGCCCGCCGCGGCAAACGCGACTTGCCCGTCGGGGGTGGAGCCGAGAAGCTCGGCGCCTCCCGGTATCCGCGTGCGGAGTTGCGTGCTGTCGGCGAGGTACGGCAACTCCGCGGCGAGCGGCAGCCTTGAGCGGAGTAGCCGACGGTAGGTGACCTCGCTCGGCGGAAACTCGGAAACACCGAGATGGGTGGGCACCTGGTCCCGGGAGATCCAGTTGTGATGCCGGAGGAGGGCGATCGAGAGGAGCCCGCTGTCGTCGCCGAGCGGGATTGCCTGGTGGGGGTGGCCCTCAGGGAAGAGCAGGCAGTCCCCGGGCTTGAGCACCTCATCGAGGACGATGCTGGAAGCCGGGCCTCCTTCAGGGGTGTCCCAGCCGCCCAGCTGGAAGCGTTTGCTGCCCCAGAGCATCAGAGCGATGACGTCCTGGCGGTCCGAGTGCCAGCCGGTGACGCTGGTAGTGCCGGCAGAGATGAACAGCTTGGTGAACGGAGTCACCCTCGGGATTCGGCAGTTCGACCGCTGGTCGCCAGCCCTGGCGTCGCTGATGGACGACATCGTCGCCGTGTCCGGAGCCGACGTAGTGTGCGAGGGGCGGCAACGCCGTCATCCGTTTGATGCGAGCTACATGGTGATCTCGTAGGTGAGGAGTTCACTCTCAGCCACTTCGAGTTCCACGTCGCCGATGTTTCCCGCGGACTGCACGTCCCCGCTCACCTGGCGAAGTGTCGCAACCAGCGGAGCCGGCCCGCGCGCCGTGACTCGGGCGACCTCGGCCCGCATGGAGACTTGGGCTGCGCTCTTGGCCTTCCGGATGGCGGCGATGGCGTCTGCGGCGACGTCCAGGAGCTGGGGATCCCCCTTGAGGGACTGCTCCCGCAGCTCCGTTCCGCTGGGCCACGGCGCCCGGTGCACGGAGCCCGGCTGCCACCAGCTCCACGCCTCCTCGGTGGCGAACGGAACGAAGGGAGCGAGGAGCCGCAACAACACGGAGAGGGCAGTCGACAGCGTGGCCTGAGCAGACGCGGCAGCCTCCTCGCCTCCGCCGCCGTAGGCACGCGTCTTCACCAGCTCGACGTAGTCGTCGCAGAACGCCCAGAAGCACCGCTCGATGGTCTCCAGTGCGCGGGCGTAGTCGTACCCCTCCAGCTGGGCCGTCGCCTCGTCCACGACGTCCGCGAGTCGCGCGAGGAGCGCCTGGTCGAGCGGGTTGGTCACGGCGGACCGCCGCTCGGCCGCACCCAGACCGAGCACGAACTTCGACACATTGAGGATCTTGATAGCGAGACGTCGGCCGATCTTCATCTGGCCGATTTCGAAGGCGGTGTCCGTTCCCGGCCGGGCTGATACGGCCCAGTACCGCACTGCGTCCGACCCGTGCTGGTCCAGAAGGTCCAGCGGGGTGACGACGTTGCCCTTCGACTTGGACATCTTCTTGCGGTCGGGGTCGAGGATCCAGCCACTGATTGCGGCATGGGCCCAGGGGAGCGCGTCGTGCTCCAGCTCGGCGCGGGCGACGGTGGAGAACAGCCAGGTGCGGATGATCTCGTGGGCCTGCGGACGCAGGTCCATCGGGAAGACGCGCTGGAAGAGGTCGTCGTCGTGGCCCCAGCCGCCGGCGATCTGCGGTGTCAGCGAGGACGTCGCCCAGGTGTCCATCACGTCCGGGTCTCCGGTGAAGCCGCCCGGGACGTCCCGCTGGTCCGGGGTGAAGCCGGGCGGGGTGTCGCTGCTGGGGTCTACGGGCAGCGACTCCCGCGAGGGAACGATCAGTTCGTCGGTGGGGATGCCGTCGGCGTCCAGCTGGTACCACACCGGTACCGGTACGCCGAAGTAGCGCTGACGGCTGATCAACCAGTCCCCGGCAAGTCCCTCCACCCAGGACTGGTACCGGTTGCGCATGTGGTCGGGGTGCCAGTTCAGCTCATGGCCGCGCTCCAGCAGCTTCTGCCGGAGCTCCACGTCTCGTCCGCCGTTGCGCAGGTACCACTGGCGGCTGGTGACGATCTCGAGCGGCTTGTCGCCCTTCTCGTAGAACTTGACCATGTGGTTGAAGGGCCGCGGATCACCGACCAGACTGCCCTCCGCGCGCACCATCTCCACCAGGCGCTCCCGGGCGGTGTGCGGGGTCGCGCCGGCGAGCTGCGCGTACGCCGTCTTCGCGGCCTCGGACTCCAGCGCGGCCGGCGCTTCGCGCACGAAGCGGCCGTCGCGTCCGATCACCGAGCGGGTGGGAAGGTCGAGCTCGCGCCACCACACCACGTCGGTGGTATCGCCGAACGTACAGATCATGGCCGCCCCGGTGCCCTTCTCGGGGTCGGCCAGGCGGTGAGCCACCACCGGCACGTCGACGCCGAAGACCGGAGTGCGCACGGTGGTACCGAAGAGCTTCTGATAGCGCTCGTCGTCCGGGTGCGCCACGACGGCCACGCACGCGGGCAGCAGCTCGGGCCGCGTGGTGGCGATCTCCAGCGCCGCCCCCGCATCCGACCGGAACAGCAGGTGGTGGTAGGCGCTGGGCCGCTCGCGGTCCTCCAGCTCGGCCTGGGCTACAGCGGTCTGGAACGTCACGTCCCACAGCGTCGGGGCCTCGGCCTGGTACGCCTCGCCCCGGGCGAGGTTGGCCAGGAAGGCTCGCTGCGAGATGGCGCGGGCCCGGCTGTCGATGGTCTGGTAGGTGTGGTTCCAGTCGACGGACAGCCCCAGCCGGCGCCACAGGCTCTCGAAGACCTTCTCGTCCTCCACCGTGAGCCGCTCGCACAGCTCGATGAAGTTGCGGCGGGACACGGGGATCTGCTGCTTGCCCGGGGACGAGGGGGGAGTGAAGTCCGGGTCGTACGGCAGCGAGGGGTCACACCGGACGCCGAAGTAGTTCTGCACCCTACGTTCGGTAGGCAGGCCGTTGTCGTCCCAGCCCATCGGGTAGAAGACGGCCTTGCCGCGCATCCGGTGGAAGCGGGCGAGTGCATCCGTCTGGGTGTATGAGAACACGTGTCCGACATGGAGGGAGCCGCTCACGGTGGGCGGCGGCGTGTCAATCGAGTACACCCGCTCCCGTGGCGCGGTGCGGTCGAATACGTATACGCCCTGCTCGTCCCAGGTCGGAGCCCATTTGGCCTCAAGGCCGTCGAGTGTGGGCTTGTCGGGTACGCCCTGGCGAGGAGATGCGGTCGTCATGACGGTAGATGGTATCGGCCTTGGTGGTGTGGTAATTCCCTTACTATGTAGTCGAGTTCAGGCCATGTGTGACTATCTGATGAGCGCGGGGTGGAATCCGTGTCCAGACCGTCAGGACGGGTCTGCGGCCTCCCCGGCCACCAATCCGAACAGCGGCAGGCACGGGACCAGCCCCGTGATCGCGGTCCCTTTCGCGAGAGCTGGCCGCCATAGACCCCGGGGGAGGCGAAGCCGCTGCAAGATCACGACCTCCCCGCGCACCACCCGCCGTTCGATTCCGTCCGGGACATATCCGAGCTTGCGGGATACGGCCAAAGACTGCGCGTTGTCGGCGAACGCCCCTGTCGTTGCCTCCTCGGCGCCCAGCCCGGCAAATGCCAGGTGGAGCACGGCAGCCCGCATCTCTGTGCCTATGCCCTGACTCTGATACGACAGCCCGAGCCAAGAAGCTGTGTTGACCTCTCGCACCAGCGCGAAGCGCTTGGCCGCCATGGCCTGCATGCCCACAGGCCGGCCACCGAGGAAGACGGCCAGATTGACGGACCAGTCCTCCGGCCTCCAGTTTCCGAGCCGCAGCCAGTGATGCTGGACCACGGCGCGAGCCCGTTCGGTCTCGGGCAGGTCGGTCCAGCCACTGCTGAACGGCATCTGGGACGGGTCGTGAACGCCGTCGCGTGCGAGATCGGCCAGTGCTGCCAGCTCGTCCGATTGCGGCAGGCGCAGCTCCAGGCGGGGCGTCGTCAGCCGCAGACCGAGCAGTGGCCAGTAGTCGATCAGCACGATCCAGTTTGGTCACGGGAGCATGCGCCCGGCCACTCCGGTTAGACCCAATGGGGTGGAGCCTGTGCGCTCTTCTGCCCTTCGCCGTCCAGGCGGACCTACAGCGGCGCCAGCGCCGGGTATCCGGGTGACGGGCTGCTTCGCTCGACCCTACTCTCGCCGGGTATGACGACCATTGACCCACGGATCGCGGGCTTCTACACGGAGTACGACGAGGCGTCCCGGCTGCATTCCACAGCCACGGGCCGTCTGGAGTTCGAGCGGACCCAGGAGCTGTTACGTCGCTACCTGCCTCCAGCACCAGCTCGGGTGCTGGACGTGGGCGGTGGTCCGGGTACGCATGCCGCTTGGCTCACTGAAGAGGGATACGAGGTGCTCCTCCTGGACCCCGTGCCAAAGCACGTGGAGCAGGCACGTGAGCGCGCGCCGCGATGTGTTGCTCAGCTGGGGGATGCCCGCGACCTGGACGTGGCGGCCGGCACCTTCGACGCGGTGCTGCTGCTGGGCCCGCTGTACCACCTGGCGGAGCGCGCAGACCGGCTCGCGGCGCTGAGGGAGGCCCGCCGGGTCGCAGTACCAGGCGGCGTGGTGGCGGCCGCGGGCATCTCCCGATACTCCCTGGTGCAGGACTACACCGTGAGCGCCGGCCTGTCCCCGGAGCTGCTCGCCGGCGCGAGGTCACGGAGGTAGTCCGTACCGGCTCCTACGACGGCAGTAGGGGCTTCACAGTGGTGCATTTCCACACTGCTGCCGAGCTCGTGCAGGAGGCGGGCGAAGCAGGGCTCAACGGTGTGCGGCTGCACGGAATCGAGGGACCGGGGTGGGCGTACGTAGTGGCGGCCGGCCGTTGTGCCGGCCAGGAAGAGGCGGGAGGGCTAGTCACAGACGCGATCGCGACGGCCCGCCTTGCGGACGAGCACGGCGTCTTTGCCGAGGCTTCGGCACACCTCCTTGTTGTCGGCACAGCATGAGGTACCAGCATCGCTCGGGTGACTCCTCCGCTGGGGACGGTACGAGATAGACGGAGGAGCGCGGGGATCGCTTGGCGGGCGAGCCCTCGCTGCTCTCAGACCATCGCCTGCTACGCATCGATGAGTGGGCGCACGGAGTGGAAGCGGCTCTCGGGAAGTTCGGCTGTCGCCTTCCCGACAACGGCTACTGAATCTTGATTGGGCAGTCGGTGCCCGAGGTCTCACGCGGTGGGTTCAAGTCCCATGGTCTGTCCCCCATCGGCCTGGCCATGCTCGCCGTCCGCTACCGCGTTAAACGCTGACGATCATCCTGCCCCATCGTGGGTCGTCAAACCGCAAGGCGGGCTACGATCTCGTCTAGGTCCGCGTTCTTGCTGCGGATGAGATCGTCCGCCGCTGCTTTGAGCACCCCCAGTCGCTGGCTTGACGGATCGTCCATTGCGCCCGCGACGCGATTGTCGACGACCTGCAGTCGTCGATAGTTCTGTACCGGGACTGCCCGGCTAGCGAGCAGTTCGCCTGCGACTACGCTCGTGGCGGTTTTCACGATGTCGCCGGCCGATCCGATCCACGAGTTGGTGCCTTCGAAGGCCGCACCCGCTGGCGCCATGCCGGTGCCGAGGGAGACGAGGAATACAGACTGGCCGGTCAGATTCTTTTCGCTGGTCAGAATGAGTGATTCTGAGACAGCAACGCCGGACGGGTTGTTTGCCCACACGCCGCCGTCGACGAAAAGGCACCTCCTTCCTGCCCAGTCGGTCTCGAGAGGCGGGAAGTAAGTCGGCGCGGCGGACGTTGCGCGGGCGACGTCGCGTAGCGGCAGATCACAATTCGCGTCGGCGAGTGCGTCGCGGCGGCTGAACACGACTGGCATAGCAACAAGTCCGTCGAAACTAGTGATTGCGAGGTCCATCGCTGCTTGCGAAAGCCTCACATCCCCCAGGACATCGCGGAGGACTCCTTCGAGTCCGTCAGGACGGTGTCGCGCATTCCCGCCGTATGCGGGGTTTCCACCGAACGGACTGCCTATCCGCCGAGCTGCGCCTCCCATGCGCTCGCTGAAAGTGCCTCCGGAGCCTAGGAGGCGGGTCTTCCACGCTGGCTCCTCGGTGCCGCCAAAGATGCGACGACCGTATGTCGGATAGAAGTCGGCCAGACTCTGCGCGCTCAGCCCTGCTGCCAATCCAATGCCGATGATGCCGCCAGTTGACGTTCCGACGACGAGATCGAAGAGCTTCGCGGCGGGCACGGAAGCGCGCCGCTCGATCTCCGCCAGAAGTAATGCCGGAAGATACCCGCGCACGCCACCACCGTCGATGGACAGGACTCGAACCGGTCTAGTCACGTCGAAATCTGATCAGAACGGATCTCGAATTGCAATCCCCGGCTCCGCCTGTGGCGCGCTGATCCCTCTGGCGGGCTACTCCAGATTGGGCTCGGTGGCCGTGCAGTTCAGGTAGCGGTTGGGCGGCGCGGTGACGACCGCGTCCTTCGGTTTCGCCAATCGACCAGGGGTCCGGCCAGATCGGTGACTTTGGCTGGGTCAGCGAGCTCCTACAAGGCTGACTTGAGCTGCTGCTGTATCCAGTGCTGGTAGGCGCCCTCGCGGAAGCCGAACATCATCACGTCGATGGAGCCACCCACAGGCCCTCGAGAACCCCGGTGAAGCGCTTACTCCGACGGCGCGCTGGACCCTGTCGCCACCGGGAAGACCGTCGCTGAGTATGTCGGTCTCCTCGAGCATGCCGAGTTGGCGGTGCAGCCCGGCGCTCGGGCACTTTCCTCGCTCGACACTGAAGGACCTGCCCTGAGTCGAGGTGGTTTCCACGCGCCCGCCGGGGAAACCACCTCGCGCTCGACTGCGGAGCCCTACGTCATGCACCAGCCGGAATCGCAGTTTCCGTCGCCAGGGTCGTCATCGTGTGCTCTCGGGATGGCGCTTCCCAGAGGGATCCCATATCTCGTGAGGTAGACGTCATCGCGGCCCAGTGCGGCGCGACGAGAGTTAATGAACCTCTCCAGCTCTTCCGACTTACTGAAGAGCGCAGGCTCAGTTTGGCGCTGCCTCCGCCATTCGTCGGCGGTGTGAAATGGGCAGAAGAAGCACGAGCTCTCGCTACGTGCCAGCGCCTCGCCGAGCGAGTCACACGCGGTGGCGCCAGCTGCCTTCGCGCGCCGGTGGGTTGTCACGCTGCGGCCATCTGGCACCCACAGGACCTCGTGGCCTGCCGCGACGGCCTGGGCGGCGACGGCCGCGCCCATGGCGCCTGGATGCAAGAGAGTCACGGTCGTCACTGGTTGCCTCCTGGCGGGAGCTGAGCGGGCAAGCGTTCCTGATGAGCAATGATCACCGCACGAAGCTGATCACGCTCTGGCGGTGCGGAGTGAACATCTCCACCGCTGCGCCGGGGCGGGCCTCGGCGTCGCTGAGGTGCTGGGTGCCGGCTGCTGCGGAGAGGGTGTCCGATGCCCTTCTGCTCATTCACTGGGGGGAGCTCCGAGAGGCACCTCCGGGCCGGGATCGCTCACGGCAGACAGGAAAACCCCTGACACGACTGGAGTAGCTCGCAGGGGCATGTCAACGTACAACTTCCCTGATCAGACAGGGTTCCGTGGGATCCGCGTTCCATGCCGCCCCGGCGCTACCCGAGGAGAACACCTGTCCAAGATGCTGGTTCGCTCGCTCCGCTTCACGGCCCCGGTCCTTTTCATCCTCGGCGTCCTGAACGCCGCCACAGCCCAGATGGGGGAGTTCGAGGAGCCCTGGCTACCGCCATCTGTCTCTACGTGTGCGCCGCCGGCCTCTTCGCCGGGGACCAGCTCCAGCGAAGCCGTGAGGTTGCGGGTGCAGTGGCGTGAGCGCTCTATCCGGATCTCTTCGTTGGGGACCGGTTCCAGCGTGAACTGCGCGGCGATCGGTACGTCCTCGCGAACATGGCCGCGCACCCGAAGGCCTCCGCGGTGGGCGTTGCCCGAGGCCTTGAGGTTTCCTCGCGCAGGGTCGAACCAAGCCTGGAGCGCTTTGTAGCCGACGGCTCATGGTGCACGCCGGGCGCGACGCAACGGTCCGCATCTGCAGGCTTTCCTGTGATCCGCAGCCATCGGCGGCGCGCAATATAGCGGGCGATCCCCGGTTTCCGAAACCGGGGATCGTCCGGACCATTGTCTTCGTTCACATGTCGCTGTGCTTGGCGGTGGAGCGATACGAACGCAAAAGTCCATTTGCTGCGCGGAGTGGCAAGCAACGTCTGTCCCACTTGCGCGGCACGTTGTGCATCTATGTGAGGAGAAGGAAATGGCTCGACCGCCTGCCTTGAAGCTTGCGGAGGTTCTGGCGGAGATCCGCATGAGTCCGTCGGCGTTCTACCGTATGCGCGCGCGAGGGCAGGCGCCCCGGATGACCAAACTGCCAAACGGCGAACTCAGGTGCCGTCGTTCCGATCTGGATGCCTGGTGGGATGCTTGCGAGAAGGACTTTGACACTTGGCGCTGAGTTACAACGTTCGCTTCTGGGAAATACGCGAGCGTGCTGGGCGGCGAAAGCCATTTATGGTCCGCTGGACGGTCAGTGGGCTCGAAAAGTCGGAATCGTTCATGACCGTCGGTCTCGCGGACAGTCGACGTTCCAAGCTGATGACCGCGGCCCGGGACGGGGAGCCGTTTGACGAGGAGACGGGTCTTCCGGCATCCGAGTTGCGGTCCCTGAAGCAGGAACGACATGGTACGACCTGGCCCACGAATATATTGATGATCGATGGGCGCGCACGCCGGGCAATACGCGCCGCACCCTCGCTGATGCGTTTGCCACCATCACCCCCGCGTTGGTTCGGCCAGGTGCAACGTATGCGGAGCCGCGTGTCCTGCGACGGGCTCTGCACTCGTGGGCCTTCAACAAGAATGCCTGGGAGCAAGAGCCTGCCGATGACTGGCAGCACGCACTCGACTGGATCAAACGCAATTCCCTCCCCGTCAGCTCCCTGGCGGAGGCGGATGTATTGCGGCGCGCTGGACGCATTGTGTCGCAAGCTCGACGGCAAGCAGGCTTCGGCGAAGACCGCGCGGCGTAAGCGGGCAGCGTTCAACGAGGCCTTGAACACGGCGGTGGAGAAAGGGTACTTCGCTGACAACCCGCTGAACGGGATCAGGTGGAACCCGCCGACTGTCAACGACGAGGTGGACCCGGCCGCCGTGCCCAACCCCCTCCAGGTGGCACGGCTGCTGGCCGCAGTTGGGCAGCAGCGCGGGCGCGGCCCGCACCTCGAGGCGTTCTTCGGTTGCATGTACTACGCCGCGATGCGGCCGGCAGAGGTGATTCACCTCCGCATCGAGCAATGCCATCTGCCCCAGACGGGATGGGGGCTGCTCAACCTGTCCGGCGGTGTCGTCGCCGCGGGCAAAGACTGGACGGACGACGGCGAGGTGTATGAAGTGCACTCGCTCAAGCGCCGTGCCGCTACGGCGACGCGCCCTGTGCCCATCCCGCCCCAGTTCGTGAGCATGCTTCGCGCGCACATCGACCGTTTCGGCGTTGCCCCGGACGGGCGTCTGTTCCGGAATCAGGCGGGCAACTACGTAGAGGCAGGGGGTACGGCATCACGTGGTCGAGGGCAAGGAAGTACGTCCTGACCCGGACGGAACTCGCCATGGGTCTGGCCAAGCGGCCCTACGACCTCCGGCATGCCGGGATCTCGTTCCGGCTGCACTCCGGGGTTGACCCCGCCGAGTGTGCACGGCGGGCCGGGCACACCATCCATGTCCTGTTCAAGCACTACGCCAAATTCCTGGACGGTGTGCAGGAGCAGGCCAACCGTCTCATCGAGCAATCGATGGAGGAGTGGAACCGCGTCAGCCGGGGCGCGGGACCTGCGAGGTGAGACCGGTTTGGTCCGTGACTGGTCCGGAAGCGCTGGTCAGGAGCGGGATAGGGGTGGGAGGAACTGGGAGGAATAGAGTAAATCGCTTCTCGCTTCGAGCGAGTCGAGCCGAAGGCGCCTGACGGGTAAAAGCCCAGGTCAGGCGCCTTTTCTCGTGCCTCTAGAAGAAGCCGAGACGCTTCGGCGAGTACGAGACCAGGAGATTCTTCGTCTGCTGGTAGTGCTCCAGCATCATCTTGTGGGTCTCGCGGCCGATGCCCGACTGCTTGTAGCCGCCGAAGGCGGCGTGTGCCGGGTAGGCGTGGTAGCAGTTCGTCCAGACGCGGCCCGCCTGGATCGCGCGGCCCGCGCGGTATGCCGTGTTGATGTCGCGGGTCCAGACGCCGGCGCCCAGGCCGTACGCCGTGTCGTTCGCGATGCGGACCGCGTCCTCGAAGTCCTCGAACGAGGTCACGGACACCACCGGACCGAAGATCTCCTCCTGGAAGATCCGCATGCGGTTGTCACCCTCGAAGATGGTGGGCTGGACGTAGAAGCCGCCCGCCAGTTCGCCGTCCAGCTCCTGGCGGCGGCCGCCGGTGAGGACCTTCGCTCCCTCCCGCTGGGCGATCTCCACGTACGACAGGACCTTGCGCAGCTGCTCCTCGGAGGCCTGGGCGCCGATCATCGTGTCCGTGTCCAGCGGATGCCCCGGCACGATCAGTTCGGTGCGCGCCACCGCCGCGTCGAGGAAGTCGCCGTAGCGGCCCCGCTCGATCAGTGCCCGCGAGGGGCTCGTGCACACCTCGCCCTGGTTGAGGGCGAACATGGTGAAGCCTTCCAGGGCCTTGTCGCGCAGGTCGTCGTCGGTCGACCAGATGTCGTCGAAGAACAGGTTCGGGCTCTTGCCGCCGAGTTCCAGGGTGACCGGCTTCAGGTGCTCGGCCGCGTACTGCATGATCAGGCGGCCTGTGGCGGTCTCCCCGGTGAAGGCGATCTTCGCCACGCGCGGGCTGGAGGCCAGCGGCTTGCCGGCCTCCTCCCCGAATCCGTTGACGATGTTCACCACGCCCGGCGGCAGCAGGTCAGCCACCAGGCTCAGCCAGTAGTGCACCGAGGCCGGGGTCTGCTCGGCCGGCTTCAGGACGACCGTGTTCCCGGCCGCCAGCGCGGGGGCGAGCTTCCACACCGCCATCAGGATCGGGAAGTTCCACGGGATGATCTGGCCGACCACGCCCAGCGGTTCGTGGAAGTGGTAGGCGACGGTGTCGTCGTCGATCTGGCTGAGCGCCCCCTCCTGGGCGCGCAGCGCGCCCGCGAAGTAGCGGAACTGGTCGATGGCCAGCGGCAGGTCGGCCGCCAGGGTCTCCCGTACCGGCTTGCCGTTCTCCCAGGTCTCCGCGACCGCGAGGGCCTCCAGGTTCTGCTCCATCCGGTCCGCGATGCGCAGCAGGATGCCCGACCGCTCGGCGACGGAGGTCCTGCCCCACGCGGGGGCGGCGGCGTGGGCCGCGTCAAGGGCCCGCTCGACGTCCTCGGCGCTGCCGCGCGCGACCTCGGTGAAGGTCTGGCCGTTGACCGGGGAGGGGTTGTCGAAGTACTGGCCGCGGGCGGGCTCGACGTACTCACCGCCGATGAAGTGGTCGTAGCGGGACGCGTACGACATGAGCGCCCCCTCGGTACCGGGCGCAGCGTAACGGGCCATGGTGTCCTCCCCTTGCCGGGCGCCGGCCACTGCCGGACGGCGCTCGGCAGGAGGTTAGGAGCGGACAGGTTGCGGATACGTTGCAAGCGGCCTCGGGCCACCCGGCCGCTCCGCCGAGTCGTCGCGGTAGGTGCCCAGTTCGCGGTCCAGGGCGTGTACGCGGGCCAGCGCGGCCGAGCGGCCCTCCGGCGGCAGCGCGGCCGCCAGGGCGCCCCACGCCTCCGGGTCGTCCGCGCCCCACGGGCTGCACACCCAGTCGGTCAGCAGCCCGGCGTCCGCCCGGGCGATCACGGCCGCCCGTGCCTGGTCCTCGATCCGGCGGCGCAGCCGGACGATGCCGGGGGCGGTGGAGGCGGGCAGCAGCGGGCCCGGGTAGCGGGCGAGGGCCGCGGAGACGGCGCCCGAGGCCAGTTGCCGGGTCAGGACGGTGAAGTCCGCCTCCAGCGGACCGGCCGTACGGTACGGGCGCGAGAGCGGAGCCCCGGGTCCCAACAGCCCGCGCAGCCGCGATACTTCGGCGCGCAGGGTGACCGGTGAGACCGACTCGTCCTCGTACAGGTCGATCGCGAGCTCCTCGCCCGACAATCCCTGCGGATGGTGCGCGAGCAGCGCCATGATCTCGCTGTGCCGCCGGCCCAGCCGGGTCACCCGGCCACCGCCGATCAGCAGCGCCTCGTCCTGGCCGAGGGCCGCGAGCGTGTCCCGCGGCGCCGTCGGGGACGCCGGCTGCGGTATCGGCGGGGCAGGGGCCGGGTCGAGCAGGGCCAGCTGGGCCTCCGCCGCCCGGGCCACCGCCTGGACGAAGGCGAGGGAGTGCGGGTGGGCGAGGCCGTCGCCGCCGGTGATGTCCACCGCGCCCAGCAGCCGCCCCGTCCGGGGGTCGCGCACCGGGGCCGCCGCACAGGTCCACGGGTGCACCCGGCGGCTGAAGTGCTCGGCTCCGAAGACCTGCACGGGTTCGCCGACCGCGACCGCCGTGCCGGGCGCGTTGGTGCCCATCGCCGTCTCCGCCCAGTGCGCCCCCGGCACGAAGCCGAGCCGCTCCGCCCGCCGCAGCGTGCCCGGTTCGCCCTCCACCCAGAGCAGGCTGCCCCGCGCGTCGCACACCGCCAGCAGGTGCGCGCCCTGCGCGGCGAAGGCCCCGACGAGGTCCCGGAACAGCGGCATCACCCGGGCCAGCGGGTGCTCCTCCCGGTAGCCCCGCAGCTCCGCCTCCGTCAGCTCCACCCGAGGGGCGCACTCCGGGCTGACCCTGGCCCGGGCGCACCGCCGCCAGGACCTCGCGATGACCGCCCGGACGGGGGCCTCGACGCGCCCGTCCCGGGTGAACACGGCGTGGGCCCGCCGCAGTTCGCGCGTGCGCGCGGCGGGATCCGCGCCGCCCGGCAGCGCCACCGCAGGATCGTCCATGTCACCCTCCCGTGGTGCCGCGCTACCCAGAGCGACGCCCCCCATCGTCGTCCCGGTCCGGGGCTCCGACAAGCGGTACGTCGGCCAGCACCGTGGCCGGTACGTCGGCCAGCACTGTGGCCGGTACGTCGGCCGGCACTGTGGCCGGTACGTCGGCCGGCACTGTGGCCGGTACGTCGGCCGGCACTGTGGCCGGTACGTCGGCCGGCACTGTGGCCGGTACGCCGACTGGTACCCGGTTGGTATGCCGACGGGGCCCGACGGGCACGCCGACCGGTGCCGACGCTGCCGCGGGCTGTGCCGATCGGTGTCCCCGCCTGGTACGAGGCTGCGGGCCGTGCCGACTGGTGTCCCGGGCCGGAACGGGTCCGTGGGCTACGCGGGTTGGTCCGCCCCGGCCGGAGGCCTGCCGCGGGCTGTGTCGACTGGGGCCCCCGGCCGGAGCGCTGCCTCGGGCTGTGCCGACAGGTGTCCCAGGCCGGAACGAGGCCGCGGGCCGAGCCGACCGGCGTCCTGGCCGCAACGTGGCCTCGGGCTACGCCGGATCCAGCGGCTCCGCCGGGTCCAGCGCCGTCAGGGCCGACGCAGGGTCCGGGGCCGACGGGCCCGCCGGGATCCACCGGCCCGCCTCGCGGCGGTACGGCCACCAGCGTCCCTCCCGGCCGAGCCGGAGCTGGCGGTCGGAGCCCGCCTCAGTCCAGCGGGCGCGGACCCGGCGGAGCTCCGGCGCTGCCCCGTCCGCCCAGGCCCCGGCGAGCGCCGCCCGGGCGCGGGCCAGTGTCGCCCGGTCCGGCGTCCAGTCGTCCTCCAGCGCCGCGAGGGCCCCGGTCCCGCCGAAGCCCCAGGCCAGTACGGCCAGTTCCATCTCGGCCCGGTTCCTTCCGGTAGCCGCCGCCAGGCGGGAGCGGACCCGGAAGTCGTCGGCCTCGGCCGTGAGCCGTACGGCGTCCTCGGCAGCACTCGGCGGGGCCGGAAGGGCGCGATCGGCGTGGCCCGGAGCCAGGGCCTGCGCCAGCAGCCGGTACGCCTCGGACGCGGCCGCCTGCGCCAGGAACTCCACCGCGTCCACGTCCAGTTCCGGCTCGGCCTCGGTGTCCAGCGTCGGCGGCTGGCCGGGCGCGTCCGGCAGCGCGGGCAGCGCGGGCAGCGTCGGCCGCGTCGACGGCGCGTCCCACGCCGCGTACACATCCGCCGCCGCGACCCCCGCCGGCACGGCCTCCTGCGGAGCGGACGCCTCCGCCGTACTGCGCTCCTCCAGCTCGTCCACCAGCTCCCGCTCGCCCCGCCCGCGCAGGAGCAGCAGCACGAAGGCGTCCTGGTCCAGCAGCCGCGCCACCTGGTAGCAGAGCGCGGCCGTGTGCGGGCAGTGGTCCCACTCGCCGCAGTCGCAGCGCGGGTCGAGGTCGCCGATGCCCGGCAGCAGCTCCACCCCGGCTGCCGCCGCGTCCTCGGCCAGCTCCGGCGGCACCTCCCGGTCCAGCAGCGCCGCGATGTACCCGGACTCCGCGGCCGCCAGCCCCAGCAGCCGGTCCCACTGGGCCTCCGTGAACTCCTGCACCAGCACGTCCGTACGGTGCGCCGTGCCGTCCCGGTCGCGCACCACCGCGGTGAGCCCGCCCGGGCGCACCGACACCGCGCCCACGGCGCCCGCGCGCGCGTACCGGCGGCCCTGCCTGACCTGCTCCCCGTCGAGCGCGCTGTCCTCCAGCGCACGCAGCCAGGCGTGGCCCCACCAGGTGGCCGCGAAACCGCGTCCGGGGGCGGGCGGGAGCGCCGGGAAGGTCTTCTCCTGCCGGCGGTCGCGGTTGCTCATCCGTCACTCCCCACGGTCCGGCGCAGCGCCACGAGCTCCGCCAGCTCGGCATCGGTCAGTTCGGTCAACGCGCCCTCGCCGCCCGCCAGGATGGCGTCGGCGAGCGCCCGTTTGCGCTCCAGGAGCCGGGCGATGCGCTCCTCCACCGTGCCCTCGGCGATCAGGCGGTGGACCTGGACGGGCTGGGTCTGCCCGATGCGGTAGGCCCGGTCGGTGGCCTGCTCCTCGACGGCGGGGTTCCACCAGCGGTCGTAGTGGACGACGTGGCCGGCACGGGTGAGGTTGAGCCCCGTGCCCGCGGCCTTCAAGGAGAGCAGGAAGACGGGCACCCGGCCGGACTGGAAGCCCTCCACGAGCTCCTCGCGGCGCGGGACCGGGGTCCCGCCGTGCAGCAGCTGGGAGGGGATCCCGCGTGCGGCGAGGTGCTTCTCCAGGATCCTGGCCATCGCCACGTACTGGGTGAAGACGAGGACGGAGCCGCCCTCGGCGAGGATCGTGTCGAGCAGTTCGTCCAGCAGTTCCAGCTTGCCGGAGCGGGGGCCGGCGGCCGTGTCCCGCGCACCGGACTCCTTCAGGAACTGCGCGGGATGGTTGCAGATCTGCTTGAGGGAGGTCAGCAGCTTGACCACCAGGCCGCGCCGCTCCATCCCGTCCGCCTCCGAGATCGCGGCGAGGGTCTCGCGTACGACGGCCTCGTACAGCCCGGCCTGTTCACGGCTCAGCGTGACGGTGTGGTCGGTCTCGGTCTTGGGCGGCAGCTCGGGCGCGATGCCCGGGTCGGACTTCTTGCGGCGGAGCAGGAACGGCCGGACGAGCGCCGCCAGCCGGGCCGCGGCCTGCGGGTCGCGGCCGCTCTCGACGGGTTCGGCGTAACGGGTGCGGAAGGTGCCGAGACGGCCGAGCAGCCCGGGCGTGGTCCAGTCGAGGACGGCCCAGAGCTCGGAGAGGTTGTTCTCGACGGGCGTGCCGGTGAGGGCCACGCGCGCCGCGGCGGGGATGGTGCGCAGGGCCTTCGCGGTGGAGGAGTGCGGGTTCTTGACGTGCTGGGCCTCGTCGGCGACGACCATGCCCCAGGGGGTGGCGGCGAGCGCGGACGCGTCCAGGCGCATCGTGCCGTACGTGGTGAGGACGAAGCCGTCGGTGAGGCCCGCGAGGCTGCGGCCGGCGCTGTGGAACCGGCGTACGGGGGTACCGGGCGCGAACTTCTCGATCTCCTGCTGCCAGTTGCCGAGCAGCGAGGCGGGGCACACCACCAGGGTGGGTCCGGCGGTGGCGGGGTCCTGGGCGCGGTGGAGGTGGAGCGCGATGAGCGTGACGGTCTTGCCGAGGCCCATGTCGTCGGCGAGGCAGGCGCCGAGGCCGAGCGAGGTCATCCGAGCCAGCCAGCGCATGCCGTGCAGCTGGTATGCGCGCAGGTCGGCCCGGAGCCCGGGTGGGGCGGCGGGGCCGTCGGCCTGCTCGGGACCGGCGGCGAGCTGCGCCCGCAGCCGCTCCAGCGGACCGGTGGCCTCCACGGCGACCCGCTTGCCGTCGATCTCCGCCGACCCGGTGAGTACGGCGGCCAGCGCGTCCACGGCCGGGACCTCGCGGTCCTGCCGCGCGCGGGCCCGGCGGACCTCGGCCGGGTCGATCAGCACCCACTGGTCGCGCAGCCGCACCAGGGGGCGGTTGGCCTCGGCGAGGTGGTCCAGTTCGGCGCGGGTGAGGTCGTCCTGGCCGCCGAGCGCGTGGCGCCAGCTGAAGGAGAGCAGGGCGCCGGGGGCGAGGAGGCCGGAGGGGCCGGAGTCGGGGGAGCGGGGATCGGGTGAGCGGGAGTCGGGGGAGCGGGAGTCGGGTGAGCGCACGACGGCGCGGGCACTGAGGGTACGGGCGAACTCGCGCGGCCAGTGCACCTGTACCCCGTCGGCGGCCAGGGTGGCGGCGGCCTCCCCGAGCAGCTCCGTGACCTCTTCGTCGGCGAGCTCGACGGAGTCGGGGACCGCCGCGCCGAGCAGCGGGGCCAGCGGCGGCCAGAGCCGGGCGGCGCGGCGCAGGGCCCGGAGGGCGTCCATCCGGGCCCGGGGCCCGAAGGCGGCCGCCGCGGCTCCGGAACCTGCCCAGACGTCCACGGCGTCGGCGACCGGGCCCGCGTCGGCGGGGCTGTGCATCTGGAGGACGGCTCGGAAGGCGGGGGAGGCTTCGGGGGCGCGGTCGAGCTCGATCCGCAGGGAGATCCGTACGCCGGCGTCGTGTCCGGCGGCCACCTCCTCGGCCCAGTCGCGCAGTTCGGGGTGCAGCCGGGGCGGGCGCGCGGCATACGCGGGCCCGCCCGCGGCGGCGGGCGCGGCGGGGGAACGGGGCAGGACGTCGGCGACGGCGTCGAGGAAGGCGCGCAGCAGCGGCTCGGGGGCGGGCAGCCGGGGCGGGCCGGGCTGGTCCAGGGGCACGCAGTGGGCCGCGGGCGGCATCGCGGCCGCCAGGTCCCGGACCTCGGCCAGGTCGGCGGCGTCGAGCGGTCCGATCCGCCAGGCGTCGTGGCCGGCGGGGCTCAGGCCGGGCAGGAGCTGCCCGCGGGCCGCGAAGCGCAGGGCCAGGAGCGCGGCGGCGCCCCAGAAGGCGGCGGAACGGTCCGCTCCTTTTCCTGTTCCCGTTCCTGTTCCCGTTCCTGTTCCTGTTTCCGCCTCCGTATCCGCCTCCGTATCCGCTCCTTCAGTGTCGGCGGCGTGGGCCCGGGCGCGGGTGAGCAGCGGCAGGGCCTCGTCGACCGCGAGCACGAGCGCGGTCGTGGTGGCCCGGCGCAGGTCGGGGGTGACGACGGTGATCTCTTCGACGGTGCCGGGGGCGGCGCCGGGGCCGGTCAGGATGTCGGAGCCGGTGAGGGTGCCGGTCGGCCAGAAGGCGATCCGGCCGCCCCGGGCGGGGTCGGCGGGAAGGAAGACGGTGGAGCAGCGGACGAGGCCGGAGATCTCGGGCAGCACGTATTCCTCAAATTTGACCACTGGGTACGGGCGGCCGAGAGTAACCCACGGCGACCGTCCGACGGCCGGAGCCGGGCCGTGAAACCAGTCACTTCGCAGGCCGTCCGTGAGCTCGGGAACGCGCGGATGCGGCGGCGCGTTGAGGAAGGTAGTAGTCGACGATCAGGAGGAGGTGTCCGCGGATGTCCACCAGCGGAAAGGTCGCGGTTGCCGGGGTCGTGGCAGCCATTGTCTTGTTCTGGACGGTCGGGTTCTGGGCGGGGCTGCTGGTCCTGATCGGAGTGCCTGCGGCTGCCTACCTGCTGCTGGATTCCTCCCAGCGCCGTCGACTGCGGGGTATATCCAGGAAGCAGATCGGCCGCTGACGGCGGCAGGGGGGACGTTCATGAGTACGGCACAGACGGCACAGACTGCGCAGGTGGCTGCGGTCAGCAGCAACGGCGTGTACTCGTTCACCAAGCCCACGCGTGCGAGCATCACGCTGCTCGCGGGGCTCGGTGTCGAGGGGGACGTGCACTGCGGGGTGACGGTCAAGCACCGCTCCCGCGTGGCGCAGGACCCGACGCGGCCGAACCTGCGGCAGGTGCACCTGATCCACCGGGAGCTGTTCGACGAGGTGGCCGGCTCCGGCTTCAGCGTGGAGCCCGGCCAGCTCGGGGAGAACGTGACCACCGAGGGCATAGACCTCCTCGGCCTCCCCACCGGCGCCCTGCTGCGGTTCGGCGAGGAAGCGGTGGTGGAGGTGACCGGGCTGCGCAACCCTTGCCTCCAGATCGACGCCTTCCAGCACGGGCTGCTCAAGGAGGTCGTGAGCCGGGACGAGGAGGGGCGGCTGGTCCTCAAGGCGGGCATCATGGGCGTGGTCCGGCAGGGCGGCACGATCCGCCCCGGCGACTCGATCACGGTGACGCTGCCCGCCGTCCCGCACACCCCGCTCGAACGGGTCTGACGCACGACGGCGGACCCCGACCCGGGTGGGGCCGGGGTCGCCCGGCTGGTGCGGGCCTCAGGTCAGAACGTGCCCGAGGCCGCACCGGCGGGGACCAGCTCCGCCTGCAGCAGCATCTGGGCCGCGTGGTCCACGAGGTGCCGCAGTACCGGCAGATAGGTCGCGTCGCCGCCCAGCTGACGCAGGATGCGGTGCGCCTCGTCGCGGAAGCCGTCGATGTCCTCGCGGTACCGGTGCAGGAGGGCCGGGCCCCGCAGGATCTCGGCCAGTTCGGCCCTCGCCGGACGGGAGCCTCCCGCGGCGGCGCACAGGCTCAGGATGTGGGCGCGGGCCGGAGGCGGGGCGTCCTCGGCGGCGCAGGCGAGGAGATAGGTCACGGTCCCGTTCAGCAGGTCTTCGTTGCGACCGGACAGAATGTCCTCCTGGTCGTTGAACAGCTGCCACAGGATGCCGAAGACATAGCCGAACTCACGCCACAGCGCGATTCTCTCGGCCGGCGCCCCGGAAAGTATCGCGGCCATGGCCGTTATCATGCCGAAGGGTGCTCCGGATTTGCCGCGATAGGTCGCGACGACCGAGTTCCGCGTCGCGTTGCCGATGTCTCCGCGCATGTCCGCCATCTGGCCGTCGGCGGCGATGATCCAGCTGTTCGCGAGCTCGCTGGTCAGGGCGCCGCGTACCGACTCGGGTATCCGCTGCGACTGGATGATCTGGATCGGCAGCGTGTTACCGGCGACGACGGACGAGATCAGGGCTTCGTTCTCGCTGAGTTCGCCGGATAAGTCCGTGCTGTGTCCGTCGGCCAGGTCGTCCAGATAGCACGCCGACGTCCACCACAGCAGATGTACGGCGGACAGCGGCAGAGCCGGTCTTGGGTGTCCGGTCTCGGCCGCGTGGACGAGGAGTGGGAGCACCGACAGGGGATGTTTCAGCTGCCGGTGCCGCAGGAGTGCGGCGACCGCGTTCCTGGTCGCCCAGGAGGACGTGCTCAGCTGCGAAACGGCGGCAGCCACCTCCATGTCGATTTCCTCGGATAAGTTCCGGTGCACGTCCAGGTATGACATCGAATTCACGTGGTGACCTCCGTCTTGAAATGAATCACGGGGTTTGTGCCCAGTTTGTGTCGCATTACGCCGCCGATTCGATCATTCCGAATGGAGGGGATCTAGAGCGATTTCGGGCCGTGGCTCGATGTGTTCGACGCGCCCGGTGCGTAGTAGTCGCCCATCAGCGCAGTCGCCCACTCGGGCTGGCGCAGCTCGCCCCGCGGTCCGAACTCGGCCATGTACGGCTTGAGGTCGAGTACGGGCGTACCGTCCACCGCGTCGAGACCCTCCACGTGGACGTCCAGGCCGTCCACCCGCACCACACGGCAGCGCGAGACGCCCATCCGGTTCGGCCGGTTCTTGCCCCGCTGGGCGAAGATGCCGACCAGCGGCCAGTCCGGGTTGCCCCGGGGGTGCCGGGCGCCCGTCTCGATCTTCTCCACCGGCACCCGGTCGAAGTGGTAGACCACCTCGACGTGCGAGAAGTCCTCAAGTCCGTACAGCGCCTCGGGGCCGAACCGGAGGCCGTCCAGGCGGATCACCGCTGTCTCCCGCCCCCAGTCGTCGTCGACCACCTCCGTGCGCCCGCCCACCACCATGCCGACCGGCTCGAACTCCACTTCCCACTCTCCCCTTGTGTCCTGTACCCGTGTGCCCGTGCCGTATGTCCGCCTGTCCGCGTACGGGTTCAGGCCGGGCGGACCGCGACGCGGTCCAGCGCCGCCAGCAGCTGAGCAAGCTCCGGATCCCCGTCGTGGGGGACCTGGAGTACCTCGCTCGGCTCCTCGTCCAGCAGGACGAAGGCGGCGCCGTCGGTACGGGCCACCAGTGACCAGCCCGGGCCGTCGGCCCGCAGCGTCCGCGCCCCTTCACCCGCGAAGGAGGACCGCACCCGCCCGGGCGGCGGCGGGGTCCGGGTGTATTGCAGGGCCTCGTCGAGTGCCCGCGCGAGCCCGGGATGCGCGGCGGCCGCCGCCCCGCCGTCCGTCGCCACCCGCTCGCACCAGTCTGCCCACTCCCGGGCGATCTGGTCCGCACCCATGCGCCGCTGTACCGGACCCCAGGTCTCGGCCGAGGGCGGAGCCAGCGGCACGCGCCCCGTACCGTCCGCGCCCTGCTCCGGATCGTGCGGTTCCGGGATCCCGGGGGCAGCCACCGTCAGTTCGAGCGGCCAGCCCGCCAGCGAGGCCACGATCGTCCGCTCGTCCGGGGACAGGTCGTAGTCCATCCCGCAGTCCCAGGAGGCGATCGCGGTGGCCACGAGCGAGACGTCGTCCACGACGACCGTCCAGCGCGCGCCCTCCTCGTCCTGGCCCAGTACCAGCCCGTACCCCTCCCGGGCCGGCCGCACGCCGAGGAGCGAGCAGGCCTCGGGGTAGTCGTCACCCAGGATGCCCGGGAACTGCACGGGGGTCAGCAGTACGGCGGTCAGCACGTACAGCGAGCCGCCCCCCTCGTCGTCGGACACGTGGCCTCCCGGTAGCTCTCTCGTCGGCGCACCCTAACCAGCGGGTAACCCGCCCGTCGAGAGCCCGAGGGTGACGATTTCCAAGCCCGCTACCTGCACGTAGAGTTGGGGACCCGCCACAGAAAGGGACACCCGGTGCAGCGTTACGACCGGCTGAGGGAGATCCTCCGGCTCGATCCCGACAAGGATTTCCTCGCCATCTACCGGCTCACCGCCACGTACGAGTTCCCATGGGACTTCACCCGGGCCCTGGAACTCGCCCTGTTCCGCACCTACGCCGTGCCCGCCATCGGCGGCCTGCTGGCCGAGACGGCGGAGTTCACCCGCCGGGCCCAGAAGCGCTACGACGACACGGCGCTGCTGCTCGACGCGGTGGTGGAGCACGGCTTCGAGAGCGAGACCGCGCGCACGGCCATCCGCCGCGTCAACCAGATGCACCGCAGCTACGACATCTCCAACGAGGACATGCGGTACGTCCTGTGCACCTTCGTGGTGATTCCGGCCCGCTGGCTCGACGCGTACGGCTGGCGCCCGTTGACCCACCACGAGCGCCGGGCCTCCGCGAACTACTACGCCACCCTCGGCCGCCATATGGGCATCACGGAGGTTCCGGGCTCCTTCGAGGAGTTCGAAACCATCCTGAACGCCTACGAGGAAGCCCATTTCGGCTGGGACGGGGGCGCGCGCGAGGTCGCGGACTCCACCCTCGACCTGATGGCCTCCTGGTACCCGGCGCCGCTCGCCCCGGCCGTGCGCGGCGCGAGCCTCGCCCTGCTCGACGAGCCGCTGCTGGACGCCTTCCGGTTCGAACGCCCCGCCCCCCGGGTCCGGCGGCTGGTCCGGGGCGCCCTGCGGCTGCGCGGCCGCGCGGTACGGCTGCTGCCCCCGCGCAAGCACCCGCACTACGCGCGCCAGAACCCGGAGATCAAGAGCTACCCCGGCGGCTACGACGTGGGTGAGCTCGGCACCTTCCCCGTGCCCGGTGCGGGCGGCTGCCCCGTCCCGCACCCGCGCCGCCCCGCCGGAGCCGATGCCCAGCCCCCGACGTGATCTCCTGGACGGGTAGGTCCGAGGCGGCGTCGTCCGCCCTTAGGCGCCACTTCGGACCTACCCGTCCAGGTCAGGGCTGACGTACCGCCAGCGCGAGGAAGCGGGCGTCCTCGTCGGCGTACGAGGTCATGTCCCAGCCCGAACCGGACAGCAGCGGGCCGAGGTTGTGTTCGGCCCGCAGGTCCTGCGGCGTCAACTCGCGGCCCTGGCGTGCGGCGAGAGCCGCTCGCCCGATCGGGTGAAAGAGGGCGAGCCGGCCCCCAGGTCGGACCACCCGCGCCAGTTCGCGCAGGTTCGCCCCCGGATCGGGCAGATGGGCGATGAGCCCCGCGGCGAACACCGCGTCGAGCACCCCGTCGCGCAGCGGGAGCCGGGCCACGTCCGTGAGCAGCAGCGCGCCCTCCGCGGCGCGCCCGGCCCGCTGAGCGGCGGCCAGCATCTGCGGGGTGAGGTCCGCGCCGAGCACCAGCCCGGAGGGCCCGACGGCGGCGCGCAGCGCGGTCAGTGCCCGCCCGGTGCCGCAGCCCGCGTCGAGCACGCGGTCTCCGGGCCGCAGCCCGAATTCGGCCACGGCCGTCGCGAAGGCGGGCCCGTCCCCGGGGAACTTGCGGTCCCAGTCGGCGGCGCGCGCTCCGAAGAACTCCTGCACGTGTGTCTGGTCTTCGCTCATGCGCCCATGATCCCCCACCGGCGCGCGCCACCGCGCGTGCGCACCGTGCGCAAGGTGGTACGTGGTGTGATCGGAGATGAACGTCTCTCTGTCATATTCCAGCAGTTCCAGCGGCTTTCGAAATGCGCCCCTTGTTCGCGCCCTCACCCGGACTAGCGTCCCGTGGCCATGGGACACCTGGACCACGCCGCCTATGGCTGGCTGACACCCGCGCTGTCATACGTGATGGCATCGATCGGCGCCGCCCTAGGGCTGCGCTGCACCGTCCGCGCGCTCGCCGCGACCGGATCCTCCCGCCGCAACTGGCTCCTCACCGCGGCCTCCGCCATCGGGACCGGCATCTGGACGATGCACTTCGTCGCGATGCTCGGCTTCGACGTCACCGGCACCGAGATCCACTACAACGTGCCGCTGACCATCCTCAGCCTGCTCGTCGCCATGCTGGTCGTCGGCGCCGGGGTCTTCGCCGTCGGCTACGGCAAGGACCGCGGCCGGGCCCTCGTACTCGGCGGCCTCACCACCGGCCTCGGCGTCGCCAGCATGCACTACCTCGGCATGGCAGCCCTGCGCCTGCACGGCGACATCTCCTACGAGCCGCTCGCCGTCGGACTCTCCGTGGCCATCGCCGTCGTGGCCGCCACCGCCGCCCTGTGGGCCGCGCTCAACATCAAGTCACCGGTGGCCGTCGCCGTAGCCTCCCTCGTCATGGGCGCCGCGGTCAGCAGCATGCACTACACCGGGATGATGGCCGTCGCCGTCGACGTCAGCCCCTCGGACGGCGCTCTGCCCGGCGCCACGGCCATGCAGTTCATCTTCCCGCTTGCCGTCGGGCTCGGTTCCTACCTGTTCATCACCTCCGCGTTCGTCGCGCTCTCCCCGACCGCCGACGAACGCGCCGCCTCGGCCTCCGCCCAGCACCTGGGAGACCACCCGGTGGCCGCGCGCTGAGGCCGCCCGCACCCTCGGTCCACCCCCGCTCGCCCCCACCCGCTCGCCCCCGGACACCCGCCCCGCACATCCCCCCCTGCACCACCGCACCGGCACGTACCGCCCCGGAACGAGGAGCCCATGCGCACACCCCGCAGAAAACCGGAAGCAGCGGCGCCGCGGCTGCCCGCGCCTGCGGCGCGCGGCCGCCGGGCCCACGCAGGACCCCCGGCCGAGGAGCCGGCGGTGGGCCGCGCCCCCGAGCGAGCCCCCGCCCCGACCCGCGACAGCGGGCCCCGGCTGCGGCTGCGCCCCCGTACCGTCCGCGCGAAGATCGTCTCCCTGCTGATGGTCCCCGTGGTCTCGCTGCTCGCGCTCTGGGCCTTCGCCACCGTCAGCACCGCCCAGGACATCGCCCGTCTCAGCCGCGTCCAGCGGGTCGACGCGCAGATACGCACCCCCGTCGCCGCCGCCGTCGGCGAGCTCCAGGCCGAACGGCGCGCCGCTGTCCGCCTGCTGGCCGATCCCGCCGCCGATCAGGGCGCCCTGGACCAGCAGGCCCGCCGCACCGACACCGCCGTCCAGCGGCTGCGTCTCGGCGACCGGCACACCGTCGCCGACTCCGGCGGCTACCGCACAGACGTGGTGGTCCGCCTGGGGGCCTTCGTCGCCGCCGCCGACGCGCTCACCTCCACCCGCAAGGACATCGCCGGCCGCCGGGCCACCCCGGAGGCGGCCTACGAGATCTACACCCGCGTCGTCGACTCGGCCCTGGCCGTCACCGGGACCCTCTCCGACGGCCAGGACGCCGAACTCGGCCCCGACGCCCGCGTCTTGCTCGAATTCGCCCGCGCCCGGGAACTCCTCGCCCGCGAGGACGCGCTGCTGGCGCTGCCGGGACCGCGCACCGCCGAAACGCTGCGGCGGCTGACCGGAGCCGTCGAGACCCGCCGCGCCCTCACCGCCGGCGCCACCGCGGACCTTCCCGCCGTCCAGCAGGCCGCCTGGGAGTCCGTGGCCAAGAGCGCCGCCTACGCCGACCTCACCGGAGCCGAGGACCGGGCGCTGGCCGCCGGGACGAGCCGGGACGCGGTCGGGGCTCCCTCCGGCTGGGAGGCCGCCCACACCGGCATCGGCGCCTCCATGCGGGAGATCGACGAAGCCGCGCACGCCGCGGCCGCCGACCGCGCGGACCCCTTCGCCGAGGGGGCACTCAGCCCGGCCGGGGCCGCCGTACTGCTCGGCCTGGCCGCCGTCGCCGCCTCCCTCTTCATCTCCGTACGCATCGGCCGCGCCCTGGTCGTCGAGCTCGTCTCCCTGCGCAACACCGCCCTGGAGATCGCCCACCGCAAACTCCCGCAGGCGATGGACCGGCTGCGCGCCGGGCAGGACATCGACGTCGAGGCGGAGACACCACCCGGGCCCCCGGCCGACGACGAGATCACGCAGGTGGGCGAGGCGCTCGCCACCGTCCACAGGGCCGCGCTCAGCGCCGCCGTCGAGCGGGCGGAACTGGCCAGCGGGGTCTCCGGGGTGTTCGTCAACCTCGCGCGCCGCAGCCAGGTCCTCGTGCACAAGCAGCTCACCCTGCTGGACTCGATGGAACGACGCGCCGACGACCCCAACGAACTCGGGGACCTCTTCCGGCTCGACCACCTCACCACCCGGATGCGCCGGCACGCCGAAAGCCTCATCATCCTGTCGGGCGCCGCGCCCGGCCGGGCCTGGCGGATGCCGGTCCCGCTGACGAACGTCGTCCGGGCCGCCGTCTCCGAGATCGAGGACTACCCGCGCGTGGAGGTCCGCCAGCTCGCCGAGGCCGCGGTCGTCGGCGGCGCCGTCGCCGACCTGACGCACCTGCTCGCCGAACTCATCGAGAACGCCACCCAGTTCTCCCCGCCGCACACCAAGGTCCGCGTCAGCGGTGAGCCCGTCGGGGCCGGCTACGTCCTGGAGGTCGAGGACCGCGGGCTGGGCATGGGCCGGGACACCCTGAACGACGCCAACCGGCGCATCGAGCAGTCCGAGGCGCTCGACCTCTTCGACAGCGACCGGCTCGGGCTCTTCGTGGTCAGCCGCCTCTCGGCCCGCCACGGTGTGAAGGTGCACCTGCGCACGTCACCGTACGGTGGCACCACCGCCGTGGTGCTGCTGCCGAACTCCCTCCTCCAGGGCGCGATCACCACCGGTGCCACAGCCCCGGACCACTCGGCCGAGCCGCCGGCCCGCCGCCCGGGACGCCAGGACAGGCAGGTCCCGCGGGCGGAGCAGGCTCCCGGCATGACCGTCGTACGGGACGACGCGCGCCCCGCGGCGGCACGAGGCGACGTACGCGGTATCCCGGGCTCGGACCGGACTCCTGCCGCGGACCGGACCCTTGCCGCGGACCGGAACCCTGCCCAGGACCGGACTCCTGCCCAGGGCCGGACCGCCGCCCCGGGCTGGAATCCGGCTGCGGACCGGACGCCCGCCGCGGACCGGACCCCCAGCGCGGAGGAGCCGCGTCCGGCGCCAGTGGCCTCGCTGCGGCCGCGCGCTTCCGGTCCCGCGGCCGCCCGTACGCACGCGGCGGCCGTCACCGGCCCCCCGGTCCCGGCCCAGCCCCCGGCTGCGGTGAGCGAACTGCCGCGCCGGGTGCGCCAGGCCAGCCTCGTCCCCCAGTTGCGGGAGGCCCCGGCCGCGAAGGCTCCGACCGCTGACCGGGTCCCCGCGGACCCGCCCGGCCGCAGCCCCGAGCAGGCGCGGGACCGGATGGCCGCCTACCGCGACGGCTGGGTCCGCGGCGCCCGGGAGAACCCCCCTCACGCAGGCAGCGAAGGAGAAGTGTGATGATCGAACACCAGAGGATCGACCTTGACGGCGTCCGCCGGTCGGGCGAACTGGACTGGCTGCTGGACGACCTGGTGGTCCGGGTCCGTGAGGTCCGGCACGCCGTGGTCCTGTCCAACGACGGTCTGGCGGTCGGTGCTTCCAGCGCGCTGAGCCGGGAGGACGCCGAGCACCTTGCCGCCGTGGCATCCGGCTTCCACAGCCTGGCCAAGGGCGCGGGCCGGCACTTCCACGCCGGGGGCGTGCGCCAGACGATGGTGGAGATGGACGAGGGCTTCCTCTTCGTCGCGGCCGCCGGGGATGGCTCGTGCCTGGCCGTCCTCAGCGCCGCCAGCGCCGACATCGGCCTGATCGCGTACGAGATGGCCCGGCTGGTGAAGAGGGTCGGCGAGCACCTGTACACCCCGCCCCGGTTCGCGGCGCGTCCGCCGGCCGCGGGCTGAGGGCGGCGGTCCGGCACATGAACGGCCAGTGGTACGACGCCGACGCGGGCCCCCTCGTCCGTCCGTACGCCATGACCGGCGGGCGTACGAAGCCGGGACCCCACGGGGTCCGCTTCGATCTGATCGCGCTGGTCGTCATAGATGCCGAGGGCGCCGCGGGCGCCGACGCGGCGGCAGAGGCGCTGCTCGGCCCCGAGCACCGGGCGCTGCTCGGACTCTGCCGGTCCGAGACGCAGTCGGTGGCGGAACTCTCCGCCGAAGCCGACCTGCCGGTGGGAGTGGTCCGGGTCCTGCTCGGGGACCTGTTGGAGGGCGGGCACGTCAAGGTGAGCAGGCCGGTACCGCCCGCCCAGCTGCCGGACGTGCGGATTCTGCGGGAAGTCATCGAGGGATTGCGAGCACTTTGATGGGACAACACGATGCCGAAGCCGACGACGAGACCGAACTGGCCTCGCTCGCGCTGAAGATCCTCGTGGCGGGCGGCTTCGGGGTGGGCAAGACCACGCTGGTGGGCGCGGTGAGCGAGATCCGGCCGCTGCGGACCGAGGAGTTGCTGAGCGAGGCGGGCGAACTGGTCGACGACACGGACGGGGTGGACCAGAAGACGACCACGACCGTGGCCATGGACTTCGGCCGGATCACCATCCGGTCCGGACTGTCGCTCTACCTGTTCGGGACGCCGGGACAGGACCGGTTCTGGTTCATGTGGGACGAGCTGTCGCAGGGGGCGCTCGGTGCGGTGGTGCTCGCCGACACGCGGCGGCTGGAGGACTGCTTCCCGGCGGTGGACTATTTCGAGCACCGGCGCATCCCGTTCGTCGTGGCCGTCAACTGCTTCACGGAAGCCCGGCATTACGGGGCGGCCGAGGTGTCGCTGGCGCTGGACCTGGAGCAGGGGACACCGGTGGTGCTGTGTGACGCGAGGGACAAGGACTCGGGGAAGGAAGTGCTGATCAGGCTCGTCGAGTACGCAGGGCGGGTGCACACCGCCAGGCTGCTGGACTCGGTGGAGCCGCAGGCGGACTCCGTGTGAACCGGGCCGGCGGCCGGCCCGGTTCGGTCCGCGGGGTGGGCGGCTCGGCCGACGGGCCGGCCGGCCGGCTCAGTCGGCCACGCCCGCCTCGGAGATCACCTTCGTGATGGGGACCCGGACGAGGAGCTCGCCCGGGACGGCGTTGCGGCGGCCGAACGCCGCGGCCCGCTCCTCGCCCATGTAACGGCCGCCGATCCTGGTCGCCCAGGCGAGCATCCCCTCCGCGTCGTCGGCGTACTCGGTGATCTCGGCGTGGCCCTGGAGCACGACGTAGGAGAACGGCGGCCGGTCGTCGTCCACGCAGAGCGCGACCCGGCCGTCACGGGCCAGATTCCGCCCCTTGACGGTGTCCTTGCCGGTGGTGAACACGAAGGAGTCGCCGTCGAGTACGAACCAGATGGGAGCGATGTGAGGGCTTCCGTCCGGGCGGACGGTGGACAGCTTTCCGGTACGGGTGGAGTGGGAGACGAACGCCCGCCATTCCTCTTGAGTCATCTTCTTCGCCATGGGGACATCCTCCTTGCCGGAAAGGCGCTGGTGGGGAAGGCTTGCGGGACGACTACGCGGGGTGGGGCGCGGCCACGTCGGCCGCGTCGACGGGGAGGGGCTCGGAATGGCACTGGACAAGCAGCTCGACTGGCTGCTGGACGACCTCACGCGCCGGGTCCAGCAGGTCCGGCACGCGGTGGTGCTGTCCAACGACGGCCTGGTCACGGGGGCGAGCGCGGGGCTGGCGCGGGAGGACTCGGAGCACCTGGCGGCCGTGGCGGCCGGTCTGCAGAGCCTGGCGAAGGGGTCGGGGCGGCACTTCCGGGCGGGTGAGGTGCGCCAGACCATGGTCGAGTACGACGACGGGGTCCTCTTCGTCATGGCGGCGGGTGCGGGCAGCTCCCTGTGCGTGCTGAGTGCGGCAGAGTCCGACATCGGGCAGGTCGCGTACGAAATGACGCTGCTGGTCAACCGGGTGGGCGAGCACCTCGGGGTGACGGAGCGACGCATCACGGGCGGCTGAGCCGGCGCCCGAAGAGGGCCGGATCCGGGAGTTGTCCACAGGCCTCGCGGGGTGCCGTTGCGCTGAGTTACGGTCTTCACACAGAGTAATCACTTCTGGTGGGGGAGAACCGTGATGATGCAGATGGAGACCGCGCTGCGGGATGCCGAGGCCATGCGCCTGGACGCGCCGGGGGACGCGGACGTACTGGTGAGCGGGGTGCAGGCCGCCGGGGAACTGGGGCTGAGCCGGAGCGAGTTCGCCCGTGCCGTCCAGCTCGGGATCGTGCGCGCCGGGCCGTCGGCGCCCGGCGGCGGCGCGCGGTACGAGCGGGCCGAACTGACCCGGGTCGCATCGGCGGAAGGCCGGTCGGAGGCGGGCCGGCCGCCGGCGCTGCGTGAGCGCGTCGAGGCCGTGGCCGGCGCGGACGCCGGAGCGGAGGTACTGGGGGTCGGCCCGAGCCGGTTCACCCGGCTCGCGCGCTGCGGGCACCTCATTCCGGTGGGGTACCGCATCAACCGGTACCGGGCCGTCGTCTGGCTTTATCTGGCAGCGGAACTCAGAGAGTTCGCCGGGCGGGAGCCCGCGATGCTGCGCGGGACGGCGCCACCGGCGGACCGGGAACTGATGGCGGCCAGGGCCGATCTGCGCCCCCGGAAGTGGCGCGGGCGGCACGTCGGGCTGCTGCTGAGACGCACCGCCGACCCCTGGGAGCGCGCGGCCGTACTGGCCTCCGTACTCCCCGAGGAAGAGGTGCGGGAGGCAGTGCCCGACCCGGCGGAGCGGATCATCCTGGCCGCGCTGGCCCCGCCTCCGCCGTACGGGCATCCGCAGGCCCCGGCTGCCGCGGCCGTGGCGCTGCGACTGCTGAAGGCCGAACCGGCGGAGGAGGCCCTCTGGTACCGGGCCAGCCTGGAGTTCGCTCTGACCGGGGCGCGCGATCAGTCGAAGTCGACGGGCGAGAGGGGGCCGACGTAGACCCAGGCCCCGGCCTCGCGGGAGAAGCCGCTGAGCTCGTGCAGTGAACCGGTGTGCCGCCCCTCGCGGTAGTGCGCCCGGAACTCCACGGAGCCCTCCGTCTCGAACATCCCGCCGCGTTCCGTACCCAGGATCTCCAGGCGCTCCCAGCGCTGCCCGGGGTCCAGGTCGAGCCGTCCCGGGCGGGTCGAGGGGTGCCAGGAGCGCAGCAGGTAGGCGGTGTCACCCACAGCGAAGGCACTGAAGCGCGAGCGCATCAGCAGCTCGGCCGTGGGTGCCTGCTGGGCACCGGAGTGGAAGCGGCCGCAGCACTCCGGATAGGCGGCGGGCAGCCCGCAGGGACAGGGGAGGGCCGGGGTGGGCATGGATGCGCTCAGCTCTTCGGGGACGGTGCGGCGGGCTTGGCCGGCCGGGCAGAGTACGGACGGAACAGGCCCTCCTGGACCACGGAGACCAGCAGCCTGCCCTCCAGGTCGTAGATCCGGCCGCGGGCCAGACCGCGGCCGCCGTGCGCGATGGGCGACTCCTGGTCGTACAGGAACCACTCGTCGGCGCGGAAGGGCCGGTGGAACCACATGGCGTGGTCCAGCGAGGCCATGTCGAATCCGCGCATGCCCCACAGGGGCTCCACAGGGATGCGCACGGCATCGAGGAGGGTCATGTCACTGGCGTAGGTGAGGGCGCAGGTGTGCACGAGCGGGTCGTCGCCCAGCGGGCCGACCGCGCGCATCCACACCGCGCTGCGCGGATCGGCGTCCTTGAGCTCCTCGGGAGCCCAGCGGAGCCGGTCCACGTACCGGATGTCGAAGGGCTGGCGGCGAGCCATCCGCTCCAGCGCCTCGGGCAGCGCCCCCAGGTGCTCGCGGATCTCGTCCGCGACCTTGGGGAGCGTGTCCGGGTGAGGGAAGTCGAGGCGAGGAGGCAGCTGGTGCTCGATGCTGCCCTCCTCCGGGTGATGGAAGGAGGCGGTGAGATTGAAGATCGTCTTGCCCTGCTGGACCGCGGTGACCCGGCGCGTGGTGAAGGACCGCCCGTCGCGTACCCGCTCCACCTGGTACACGATCGGCACCCCGGGGATGCCGGGACGCAGGAAGTACGCGTGCAGCGAGTGGACCGGACGGTCGCTCTCGGTGGTCCGGCCCGCGGCCACCAGCGCCTGGCCGGCGACCTGGCCGCCGAAGACCCGCTGGAGGGACTCCTGCGGGCTGGCGCCGCGGAAGATGTTGACCTCGATCTGCTCCAGGTCGAGCAGATCGACCAGTCTCTCGGCGGGGTTCGTCATCAGGGGTTCTCCACTGTCAGGTCCGGGCGGAGCCGGCGGGAAGCGGGAGCCGGCGGGGTGCGGGGGACGGTCAGAGCGCGCCGAGTTCGCCGACGGAGGTGACCCGGATGACCGCCCGGCCCTCCTCGTCGGAGGCCGCGAGGTCGACCTCGGCGCTGATGCCCCAGCCATGGTCCCCGTTGGGGTCGGCGAAGGTCTGCCGGACGCGCCACAGGCCGTGCGCCGGGTCCTCCTCGATCTGCAGGAGCTTCGGCCCGCGTGCGTCGGGGCCGGTGCCCAGGTCGTCGTACTCGTCCCAGTAGCCGTCCAGGGCGTCGCCCCACGCGTCCGCGTCCCAGCCGGAATCGCCGTCCAGCTCGCCCAGCACGTTGACGTGGTCGAGCGCGGCCAGCTCCACCCTGCGGAACATGGCGTTGCGGACCAGGACGCGGAAGGCGCGGGAGTTCGCCGTGACCGGCTTGACCTGGTCGGCCTTCTCCTGGGCCTGCTCCGCCGTCTCCACCTCCGGGTTCGCCAGCTGCTCCCACTCGTCGAGCAGGCTGGAGTCGACCTGGCGGACCAGTTCGCCGAGCCAGGCGATCAGGTCCTGGAGGTCCTCGGACTTGAGGTCGTCGGGGATGGTGTGGTCCAGCGCCTTGAACGCGCTCGCCAGATAGCGCAGCACGATGCCCTCGGTGCGGGCCAGCTCGTAGAAGGAGGTGAACTCGGTGAAGGTCATCGCGCGTTCGTACATGTCACGGATGATCGACTTCGGGGAGACCGGGTGGTCACGGACCCACGGGTGGCTCTTGGCGTACACGTCGTAGGCGTGGAGGAGCAGCTCTTCGAGCGGCTTGGGATAGGTGACGTCCTGGAGCCGCTCCATCCGCTCCTCGTACTCGATCCCGTCGGCCTTCATCTGGCCGACCGCGATGCCGCGTTCCTTGTTCTGCTGGGCGGCGAGGATCTGGCGCGGGTCGTCCAGCGTGGACTCCACGACGGACACCATGTCCAGCGCGTACGAGGGGGACTCGGGGTCGAGCAGGTCGAAGGAGGCCAGCGCGAAGGTGGACAGGGGCTGGTTGAGCGCGAAGTCCTGCTGGAGGTCGACGGTCAGCCGGATGGTGCGGCCCTCGGCGTCCGGGGTGTCGAGCTTCTCGACCACCCCGCCGTCCAGCAGGGAGCGGTAGATCGCGATGGCCCGCCGGATGTGCCGCAGCTGCGCCTTGCGAGGCTCGTGGTTGTCCTCGAGGAGGTGGCGCATGGCCTTGAAGGCATCGCCCGGCCGGGCGATGACCGACAGCAGCATGATGTTGGTGACCTTGAAGCGCGAGGTCAGCGCCTCCGGGTCGGCGGCGATCAGCTTCTCGAAGGTGATGTCCGACCAGGCGACGAAGCCCTCGGGTGCCTTCTTGCGGACCACCTTGCGGCGCTTCTTCGGGTCGTCGCCCGCCTTTGCGAGGGCCTTCTCGTTCTCGATGACGTGCTCGGGCGCCTGGGCGACCACATAGCCCGCCGTGTCGAAGCCGGCCCGGCCGGCCCGGCCGGCGATCTGGTGGAACTCGCGGGCGCGCAGGGTCCGGACGCGGTTGCCGTCGTACTTGGTGAGCGCCGTGAACAGCACCGTGCGGATCGGCACGTTGACGCCGACGCCGAGGGTGTCGGTACCGCAGATGACCTTGAGCAGACCGGCCTGGGCGAGCTTCTCCACCAGGCGCCGGTACTTGGGCAGCATGCCGGCGTGGTGCACGCCGATGCCGTGCCTGACATAGCGCGAGAGGTTCTGGCCGAACTTCGTGGTGAAACGGAAATTGCCGATGAGTTCGGCGATCTTGTCCTTCTCCTCGCGCGTGCACATGTTGATGCTCATGAGTGACTGCGCCCGCTCGACCGCCTGGGCCTGCGTGAAGTGCACGATGTAGACGGGCGCCTGCCGCGTCTCCAGCAGCTCGGTGATCGTGTCGGTGATCGGGGTGGTCACGTACTCGTACGACAGCGGGACGGGCCGGGTGGCCGAGCGGACCACGGAGGTCGGCCGGCCGGTCCGCCGGGTGAGGTCCTCCTCGAACCGCTTCATGTCGCCGAGGGTCGCCGACATCAGGACGAACTGTGCCTGCGGCAGCTCCAGCAGCGGGATCTGCCAGGCCCAGCCGCGGTCCGGCTCGGCGTAGAAGTGGAACTCGTCCATCACGACCTGGCCGATGTCGGCGTGCTTGCCGTCGCGCAGCGCGATGGAGGCCAGCACCTCGGCGGTGCAGCAGATCACGGGGGCGTCCGCGTTCACGGAGGCGTCGCCGGTCAGCATGCCGACGTTCTCGGTGCCGAAGAGCTTGCACAGGTCGAAGAACTTCTCCGAGACCAGCGCCTTGATGGGGGCGGTGTAGAAGGTGACCTTGTCCTGGGCCAGGGCGGTGAAGTGGGCACCTGCGGCGACCAGGCTTTTGCCGGAGCCCGTGGGGGTGGAAAGGATCACGTTCGCCCCGGAGACGACCTCGATCAGCGCCTCCTCCTGAGCCGGGTACAGGGTGATGCCCTGGTCCTCCGCCCACGAGGAGAAAGCCTCGAAGAGGGCGTCGGGGTCGGCGTTCGGCGGGAGCTGATCAATGAGGGTCACACCCCCCATCTTGCCTGGCTTCCCCCCGTATGCGGGAACCGGCCGTCGGGACGAAGATCACCGCCGGTACGCTGTGCCGTCGATGCGGCCCGAACGAAACCGTCGACCGGGCCCGACCACCACACCACCGGGGCGGGGAACGACCATGATGGGTCCGGCTCACTCACTGTCCGGGGCAGCGGCCTGGCTGGGGGTGGGCGCGGCGACCGCGGCCGCCGGACACCCCATGCCGTGGCCGGTCCTCGTCGTCGGCGCGCTGATCTGCGCCGGGGCGGCCCTCGCCCCCGACCTGGACCACAAGTCGGCGACGATCTCGCGCGCCTTCGGCCCCCTCTCCCGGGGCCTGTGCGAGGTCGTCGACAAGATCTCTTACGCGGTCTACAAGGCCACCCGCTCCACGAAGGACGCCCGCCGCACCGGGGGCCACCGCACCCTGACGCACACCTGGCTCTGGGCCGTCCTGATCGGCGGCGGCGCCTCGGCCATCGCCGTGACCGCCGACCGCTGGGGCGTCCTCGCACTGCTCTTCGTCCACCTGGTGCTGGCCGTGGAAGGCCTCCTGTGGCGGGCCGCCCGGATGTCCAGCGACGTCCTGGTCTGGCTGCTGGGTGCGACCAGCGCCTGGATCCTGGCGGGCGTACTGGACCAGCCCGGCAACGGCGCGGGCTGGCTGTTCACCGGCCCGGGCCAGGAGTACCTCTGGCTCGGTCTGCCGATCCTCCTCGGCGCCCTGGTCCACGACATCGGCGACGCCCTGACCGTCTCCGGCTGCCCGATCCTGTGGCCCCTCCCGATCGCGGGCAAGCGCTGGTACCCGATCGGCCCGCCCAAGATGATGCGCTTCCGCGCGGGCAGCTGGGTGGAGCTCAAGGTCCTCATGCCGGTGTTCCTGCTCCTCGGAGGCTTCGGCGGCGCCTCGGCCCTGGGCTTCATCTGAGCCCCAGGGCCGAAGCGCTCACCCGGCCGCCGTCAGGAGCTCGTGAGGATGACGAGCTGCCGGGTCGCCCGGGTCATCGCGACGTAGCGGTCGACGGCTCCTTCGACGCCCTCGCCGAACGCCTCGGGGTCGATGAGGACGACCAGGTCGAACTCCAGCCCCTTCGACAGTCCCGGGGTCAGCGACCGGACCCGGGACGTCGCCCGGAAGGCGGGGGCGCCGATGACGCAGGCGATGCCGTCGTCATTGGCGGCGAGCCAGGTGTCGAGGAGCGAGTCCAGGTCCGCAACGGATCCGCGGAGGACGGGAACGCCGCTGCTGCGGATGGAGGTCGGCACATTGGCGTCCGGGAGCGCTGCCCGGATGACCGGCTCGGCCTCCGCCATGACCTCTTCCGGCGTGCGGTAGTTGATGCTGAGGGAAGCCTGGTCGATCCGGTCGAGCCCGACCCGCTCGAGCCGTTCCCGCCACGACTCCGTGAACCCGTGCCTGGCCTGGGCGCGGTCCCCGACGATGGTGAAGCTCCGGGACGGGCAGCGCAGCAGCAGCATCTGCCACTCCGCGTCGGTCAGTTCCTGAGCCTCGTCCACGACGATGTGCGCGAACGGGCCGGCGAGCAGGTCCCGGTCGGCGCCGGGCAGAGCGGTCTCGTCGATCAGGCTGTCCTGCAGGTCCTTTCCACGCAGCATCGTCACCGCACCCTCACCGTCGGCGTCGGCCGCGATCACGCTGTCGATGACGTTGGCCATGCGCTCGCGTTCGGCGGCGACGGAGGCGTCGCGCCGACGCTTGCGCAGTGAGGCCTCCGGGTCGCCGAGCCGCTGCCGCGCCGCGTCCAGGAGCGGCAGGTCGGACACCGTCCAGGCCTGGGCGTCCTTGCGCCGCAGCTTCCGGACGTCTTCGGGGCTGAGCCAGGGAGCGCACTTGCGCAGGTAGGCGGGTACCTCCCACAGGTCTGCGACGAGGTCAGTCGCTTCGAGCATCGGCCAGGCGCGGTTGAGGGTCGTGACCAGCTCTCTGTTCTGCAGCAGCGACTTGCGGAACAGGTCGGGCGATACATCGTCGACGTCGTGCTTGTCCATCAGGATCGTAACCAGCTCCTCCCAGATCTGGTCCCGTGCCTCGTTGTGCGGAGTACCTGCTTCCGGTGCATCGAACGCCGCGGCCCAGTCGTCGGCGCTCAGCCAGATGTCGGACCAGTGGGTCTCGACCGTCATCCCCTTGGCGGGCGGCTCTTCGTAGAGACGGACCGCAGGCTCGATCGCCTTCACCATGTCCGCGGACGACTTCAGACGGGCCACGTCCGGGTCGCTCTCGACCGCCGCCCCGGCTCCCTCGTCGACGAGGTCCCGCAGGGTGCAGGTCTGCACACCCTCCTCGCCGAGGCTGGGCAGGACGTCGGCGACGTAGTCCAGGTAGGGCCGGTGCGGGCCGACGAACAGCACGCCGCCCCGACGGTGACCGAGGCGGGGGTCGGAGTACAGGAGGTGGGCGGTGCGGTGCAGGGCGACCACGGTCTTCCCCGTACCGGGACCGCCGTCGACGACGAGGGCGCCGCGGGATCCCGCCCGGATGATGGCGTCCTGATCGGCCTGGATGGTGCCGAGCACGTCTCGCATCCGGGACGACCGGTTGCCGCCCAGGCTGGCGATGAAGGCGGACTGGTCGTCGAGCGCGGCGTGCCCTTCGAGCCCTTCCGAGGTGAACACCTCGTCCCAGTAGTCGCTGATCCGGCCACGGGTCCAGCGGTACCTGCGGCGGCTCGCCAGGCCCATCGGACTGGCGTGGGTCGCCGCGAAGAACGGCTCGGCCGCGGGCGAGCGCCAGTCGAGCAACAGCCGGCGCCCCGTGCTGTCGGTGAGGCCGAGCCGTCCGATGTACACGGGCTCGGGATCGTCCGTGCTGACGATGTGTCCGAGGCACAGGTCCATACCGAAGCGGCGCAGGGCGCGCAGGCGACCGGTCAGACGGTGGATCTCCACGTCCCGGTCCATCGCCTCCCGGCCGACGCCGCCGGGCGCCCTACGCGCGGCGTCGAGGCGGTCGGACACCTCGGCGATCGCCTGCTCGAGGCTCTCGGCGATGGCCGCGAAATGCTGCTCGTCGCGGCCGATCAGCGTCGGGTCGGCCTTGGGGGAGAGGTGGCTGGGAAGGTCGAACGCACTGGTGGTCAGCGAATGCACTTCGTGAAACTCCCGTTTCCGCAGGTTCCGGCTCAGGTGCCCGATTCTGCGGCACCCCCTGGGCCTTGCGGCAAGCCCCCCCGTGCGCTATAAGTTGAGAGTGCCCCGGAGAGGGCACTATTTTTTTGTCCGGATCACCCACCGCGGACGGCCGAGCCCTCCCCCATGAAGGCGCTCCGCCGCGGCACTTCCCCCATCGAAGCCCGCGGCCCGCACAGCCCGCACGGCCCGCCGTTCCGGGGGTCAGCCGTGCCAGGAGCGCCACAGGGCCGCGTACGCGCCGTCCGCCGCGACCAGGTCGTCGTGGGAGCCGAGTTCGCTGATACGGCCGCCCTCGACCACCGCGATCACATCCGCGTCGTGCGCGGTGTGCAGCCGGTGGGCGATCGCGATGACCGTGCGCCCGTCCAGCACCCGGGCCAGCGAACGCTCCAAGTGCCGTGCCGCGCGCGGGTCCAGCAGCGAGGTGGCCTCGTCCAGCACCAGCGTGTGCGGGTCCGCGAGCACCAGCCGCGCCAATGCGACCTGCTGGGCCTGCGCCGGGGTCAGCGCGGCGCCGCCGGAGCCGACCCCGGTGTCCAGACCGGCCTCCAGCGCCCGGGCCCAGCCCTCCGCGTCCACCGCGCCCAGCGCCGCCCAGAGCTCAGTGTCCCCGGCGCCCGTCCTCGCCAGCCGCAGGTTGTCCCGCAGCGAGCCCACGAAGACGTGGTGCTCCTGGTTGACCAGCGCCACGTGCTGGCGCACCCGCTCCGCGGGCATGTGCGACAGCCGTGCCCCGCCCAGGGTGACCTCGCCGGTCCGGGGCGCGTAGATGCCCGCCAGCAGCCGGCCCAGCGTGGACTTGCCCGCGCCCGACGGGCCGACCAGCGCCATCCGGGTGCCCGGCGGCACGGACATCGACACCTGGTGCAGGACGTCCACGCCCTCCCGGTAGCCGAAGTGGACCTCCCGCGCGCGCACGTCCCGGCCCTCGGGCGTGACCTTCGCGTCCCCCGCCTCCGGCTCGATCTCCCGTACGCCCACCAGCCGGCCCAGCGAGACCTGGGCGACCTGGAGCTCGTCGTACCAGCGCAGGATCAGGCCGATCGGATCGACCATCATCTGCGCCAGCAGTGCACCCGTGGTCAGCTGCCCCACCGACATCCAGCCCTGGATCACACAGTAGCCGCCGATCATCAGCACAGAGCCGAGGATCGTCATGTACGTGACGTTGACGACCGGGAAGAGGACCGTCCGCAGGAACAGCGTGTACCGCTCCCACGCCGTCCACTCCTTGATCCGGCGCTCCGACAGCGCGATCCGGTCCCGCCCGAGGCGGTGAGCCTCGACCGTGCGGCCCGCGTCCACCGTCTCCGTGAGCACGGCGGCGACCGCCGCGTATCCGGCCGCCTCCGAGCGGTACGCCGACGGCGCCCGCCGGAAGTACCAGCGGCAGCCGATGACCAGCACCGGCAGCGCCAGCAGCGCGGCCAGTGCCAGCGGCGGCGCCGTGGCCGCGAGCGCCCCGAACAGCAAGGCCACCCACACCACGCCGATGGCCAGCTGCGGCACGGCCCAGCGCATCGCGTTGCCCAGCCGGTCGATGTCGGTGGTGATCCGCGACAGCAGGTCACCGGTACCGGCGCGCTCCAGGACGCCCGGCGGCAGCGCCACCGACCGCACCAGGAAGTCCTCGCGCAGATCGGCCAGCATCTCCTCGCCGAGCATCGCGCCGCGCAGGCGGACCAGCCCCACGAAGAGCGTCTGTACGACGAGCGCCAGCGCGAACAGCAGTGCCACGCGCCCCAGATGGAGTTCGCGCGCCCCTGCCGCGAGATCGTCCACGACCCGGCCGAGCAGGTACGGGCCGACCATGGAGGAGATCACCGCGACCGCGTTGACCGACACCAGCGCCAGGAAGGCCCGCCGGTGCCGCCGGAACAGGCCGCGCACATAACCCCGTACGGTCGCCGGCGTGCCCACGGGCAGGGTGGCGGCCGTCTCGGGGGCCGCCGGATCGTGTTCCGGTGGCGCCACGCCGATCATGCGGATTCCTCGATCTCTGTCAGTTCTTCTTCGAGCCGGGTCAGTTCCAGCCGGGCGACCCGCTGCTCGTCGTCCGTCTCGCGGGTGACGACCGCCCGGTAGAGCGGTTCCCCGCGCATCAGTTCCCGGTGCGTGCCGATCGCGGCCACCGTGCCCTCGTGGATGAGGACGACCCGGTCGGCGCGGTCCAGCAGCAGCGGCGAGGAGGCCATCACCACGGTGGTGCGTCCGGCGCGCAGGGCGGCGACACCCTCCGCGATCCGCGCCTCGGTGTGCGAGTCGACCGCCGAGGTCGGCTCGTCCAGCACCAGCACCTCCGGGTCGGTGGCCAGGGACCGTGCCAGCGCCAGCCGTTGGCGCTGACCGCCCGACAGGGACCGTCCGCGCTCGGTGATCCGCGCGTCCATCGGGTCGCCGACCCCGTCCGGCGCGGCCTGCAGCAGCGCGTCGAGGACGTCCCCGCACCGGGCCGCGTCCAGCGCCGCCCCCGCCTCCACCGCTCCGGACGCGGGCACGTTGAACAGCTCGCGCAGCGTGCCGGACAGCAGCACCGGATCCTTGTCCTGTACGAGGACCAGCGTGCGCGCGGTGTCCAGCGCGAGCTCGTCCAGAGCGACCCCGCCGAGGAGCACCGAGGGCCCGTCCGCGTCCGTGGCCGCGTCGTCCATGGGGTGGCCGCCGAGGCGCTCCGCGAGCCGCCCGGCCAGGTCCGGATCCCCGCACACGACGGCGGTGAACCGGCCGGCGGGGGCCAGCAGTCCGGTCTGCGGGTCGTACAGGTCCCCGCCCGGAGCGGGAGCCTGCGCCGTCCCCGCGGCCACGGGCCGCGCGCCCGCGGCGTCTGTGCGGGTCAGGGACAGCACCCGGGCGGCCCGCTTGGCGGAGGGACGCGAGAAGGAGTACGCCATGGCGATCTCCTCGAAGTGCCGCAGCGGGTAAAGCAGGGTGGCCACCGCGCTGAAGGCCGCGACGAGTTCACCCACCGCGATGCGGCCGTCCAGGACGAGCGAGGCGCCGTACCAGACCACCGTGATCATCAGCGCGCCCGGCAGGAGCACCTGGACCGCGGAGATCAGCGCCCACATCCGGGCACTGCGCACGGCCGCCTCGCGGACCTCCTGGGAGGCCTCGCGGTAGCGGCTGAGGAACAGCTCCTCGCCGCCGATGCCGCGCAGGACGCGCAGCCCGGCGACGGTGTCGGAGGCCAGCTCGGTGGCCTTGCCCGCCTTGTCCCGCTGGATGTCGGCGCGTTGGGTGGCCCGGGGCAGCAGCGGCAGCGCGGCCAGCGCGACCACCGGTACGCCGATCGCCACGACCACGCCCAGCTCGGGTGCGTAGAACAGCAGGCCGACACAGACCAGGACCACGGCGAAGACAGCGGCGAGGAAACGGGAGACCGCCTCGACGAACCAGCCGATCTTCTCCACGTCACCGGTGGAGACCGCGACCACCTCGCCCGCGGCGACCCGGCGGGTCAGCGCGGAGCCCAGTTCGGCGGTCTTGCGCGCCAGCAGCTGCTGTACGCGCGCCGCGGCGGTGATCCAGTTGGTCACGGCGGTCCGGTGGAGCATCGCGTCGCCGACGGCGATGGCGACGCCGAGCAGCACGAGCAGGCCGCCGACCAGCAGCAGCCGCGCGGAGTCGCGGTCGACCACCGCTCCGACGCCCAGACCCACCGCGTACGGCAGCCCGGCGACACCGGAGAAGTGCACCAGCCCCCAGGCCAGGCTTTTGAGCTGGCCGCCGATCTGCCCCCGGCCCAGCCAGACCAGGAACCGGGGCCCTGAACGGGCGTCGGGTACCCCTGGGTCCGGATACGGAAGATCGCTGATCTGCATGACGCCCCAGATTCGTCGAGTGGCCGAACAGAGCAAGGTTCGTCTTCCGGAACCGGCCACGGCAATTGGTTTTCCGTCGGAAGCGCTCCGTCACGAAGAGTTCTGCTGCCACGGCGAACGGAGTCACCCCAGGTCAGAACCCCAGGTCAGGGGCGTGTGGCGCGCTCCAGTTCGAGCAGTACGGAGTAGTAGCCCCGGCCTGTGGCCCGGTCCATGCCCACCTCGCACATACGGTTCGCCGACAGGTGCGCGTCGAAGGACCGCGCCGTCACCTCCGCGGCCTCACGGGCCGTCGCCGAGGCCGTCAGCTCGGGGTGCAGCATGCCGCGGTCGCCCGCGAAGGCGCAGCAGCCCGCGTCCTGCGGGACCACCACCTCGCGGGCACACGCCTCGGCGACCGTGCGCAGCTGCGCCTCGTCGCCCAAGTGCTGCATGGAGCAGGTGGGATGGAGCACGGCCGAACCCACCGTGCGCCGGATCTCCAGGCGCGGCAGCAGCTCCCGCGCCGCCCACACGACCGAGTCGACGATCCGCAGCTCCGCGTGGAGCTCCCGGTTGTCCCGTGTCAGGTACGGGACCACCTCGTGCGCGATGCCCAGGGTGCACGAGGAGGCGTCGACCACCAGTGGGAGCCGCCCGCCGGCCGTCCAGCCCCAGGCTGCCTCGACGATGCTGTTGGCCATCAGCCGGGCACCCTCCTCGTAGCCCTTGGAGTGCCAGATCGTCGCGCAGCAGGTGCCGGTCACGTCGCGGGGGATCCACACCGGGAGGCCGGCCCGCCGGGAGACGGCGACCACGGCCTCCGGCAGGGAAGGCCCCGGCCGGCCTTCGGGGCCGCCGAAGATGCGGTTGACGCAGGCCGGGTAGTACACGGCGGCCGCGCCCACCCGCCCGGTGGCGGGCAGCCGGCGCGCGGCGGCGCCGGGGATCTGCGGCAGCCACCGCGGCACCAGGTCCGGACGCAGGGCCTTGCGCGCGGCGCCCGTGGCCGCCTCCAGCAGCCGGTTCCCGACCCGGTCGGGCACCTTGTCGGCGGCGGCCACGGCCAGCCGGGCGGCGGCCTCGACGGTCCGGAACCGGCGCGCCGCCAGCGTGGCGGCGCGCTCCTCGCGCGGGCTGTGCCGCCGGTGGCGGAAGTCCTTCATCAGGGCGCCGGTGTCGATGCCGACCGGGCAGGCGAGCTTGCAGGTGGAGTCGCCCGCGCAGGTGTCCACGGCGTCGTAGCCGTAGGCGTCGAGCAGTGCGTCCAGGACCGGTGAACCGGGCTGCTGGCGGGTCATCTCACGGCGCAGCACGATGCGCTGGCGCGGGGTGGTCGTCACGTCCCCGCTGGGGCACGTCGGCTCGCAGAATCCGCACTCGATGCACGGGTCGGCGACGGCCTCCACCCGCGGGATGGTCTTCAGGCCGCGCAGATGGGCCCGCGGGTCGCGGTCGAGGAGGACGCGCGGGGCGAGCACCCCGGCCGGGTCGACGGTGCGTTTCGTGCGCCACATCAGCTCGGTGGCCTTGGGACCCCATTCCAGTTCCAGGTAGGGGGCGATGTTGCGGCCGGTGGAGTGCTCGGCCTTCAGCGAGCCGTCGAACCGCTCCACGGTGAGCCGGCAGAACTCGTCCATGAAGGCCGCGTACCGCTCGACGTCGGCGGGCCGGGAGGCGTCGAAGGCGAGCAGGAAGTGCAGGTTGCCGTGGGCCGCGTGACCGGCGACTGCGGCGTCGAAACCGTGCCGCGCCTGGAGTTCGAGGAGCGCCTCGCAGGCCTCGGCCAGCCGGGACGGCGGTACCGCGAAGTCCTCGGTGATCAGGGTGGTGCCGGGGGCGCGGGCCCCGCCGACCGCGGTGACGAAGGCCCTGCGGGCCTTCCAGTAGCCGGCGATGGTCCCGGCGTCCCGGGTGAAGGTGTTGGTGACGGAGGCCACCGGCGCGACCAGGTCGAGTCCGGCGAGGGCCTCGGCCGCCCGGCGCTCGTACGCCGTCCGGCCCGCCTCGTCCGGAGCCCGGAACTCCACCAGCAGCGCGGCCGTTTCCCGGGGCAGGTCCGCCCAGTCGGCGGGGACGCCCGCCACGCTGACCGAGGCGCGCAGGGTGTTGCCGTCCATCAGCTCGACGGCGATGGCTCCCGCGTCGTTGAACCGCGGTACGGCCGCCGCGGCGGCGGTCAGGGACGGGAAGAAGAGCAGGGCCGAGGTCAGCTCCCGGTCCAGCGGGAGGGTGTCGAAGACGACCTCGGCGATGAAGCCGAGGGTGCCTTCCGATCCGACCACCAGCCCGCGCAGGATCTCGACGGGTGTGTTCCCGTCCAGGTAGGCGTCGAGCCGGTAGCCGGTGGTGTTCTTGATCTCGTATTTGGCGCGGATGCGGGCGACGAGCTCCGGGTCGGTTTCGATCTCCCGCTTGATGTCCATCAGCCCGTGGCACAGCGCCGGTTCGGCGCGCGCCAGCTCCTCGTCGGCCAGCGGGTCGGCCGTGTCCACGACGGTCCCGCCGGGCAGGACGAGGGTGAGGGAGGAGAGCGTGCGGTACGAGTTCCGGGTGGTCCCGGCCGTCATGCCGGAGGCGTTGTTCGCGACGACCCCGCCGAGGGTGCAGGCGATGGCGCTGGCCGGGTCGGGGCCGAGGATCCGGCCGTGGCGGGCGAGGGCGGCATTGGCCCGTACGACGGTGGTGCCCGGCCGGATGCGGGCCAGGTGTCCGTCGTCGAGCACCTCGATCCCGGCCCAGTGGCGGCGTACGTCGACGAGGATGTCCTCACCCTGGGCCTGGCCGTTGAGCGAGGTCCCGGCGGCGCGGAAGACGACGTCGCGCTGCTTGCCGTGGGCGTACGAGAGCACCGCGGAGATGTCGTCGATGTCCTCGGCGACCACGACGACCTGTGGCACGAAGCGGTAGGGCGAGGCGTCGGACGCGTAGCGGACGAGGTCCGAGACCTTCCACAGCACCTTCTCGGCGCCCAGCAGCTCGGAGAGCTCGGTGCGCAGGGGCTCGGGGGTGCCGGCGGACCGGTGTTCGGGCACCCGGTCGGGGGCGGGGGCGCCGAGGCCGCGCGGGCGCAGACTTCCCGGGTCCGGTTCCAGCAGCGGCATGGGCACCCCTCGGATCCTCGCGGCCACCGCGTGGCCTTCTCAGCGGTTCAGCAGTGCCGCTCCACGGGGGCGTCCGTCAGAGCGTTCAGCAGGCCGCCGAGCACCTCGCGCTGGCCGGCGGTCAACGGAGCCAGGATCTCTTCTGCCGCGTCGGTGCGCGCGTTGCGCAGACGGCGCAGCGTGGCGCGGCCGGTGTCGGTGAGCTCGATCCTTATGACGCGCCGGTTCGCGGGGTCGGGCACGCGCCGCACGCACTCGGCCGCTTCCAGGCCGTCCACGAGGGTGGTCACGGCGCGGGGCACCACTTCGAGGCGGGCGGCGAGGTCCGCCATTCGGGGGGGTTCCCCGCCGTCGAAGTGCGAGACCAGACGCAGCAGCCGGGACTGGGCCGGAGTGATGCCGAGCGGCTCCAGATGGCGCTTCTGGATGCGGTGGAGCCGTCGGGTCAGGCGCAGCAGCTGCTCCGCGAGAACGCCGTCTGTGGTGTCGGTCTCGGAAGAGGTCCTCATACTGGGAAACAGTATCAGGACCAGATTCATTGTGAGCATAGGTAACAATGAGCTATGCTCATGTGAGTCTCGTCAGAAGGAGGCCCATGCGCCCCGAAGAACCGAAGTGGACCCCATCGAAAGAATCCCTCGACCCCACCCGCCCGGGTCCGGCGGAACGTCCGCGTGAGCTGCGCCGCATCGTGGGCCTCTTCCGGCCGTACCGCGGCCGCCTCGCCGTCGTCGGCCTGCTCGTCGGCGCCTCCTCGCTGGTCGGCGTCGCCTCGCCGTTCCTGCTCAAGGAGATACTCGACGTCGCGATCCCGCAGGGCCGCACCGGACTGCTCAGCCTGCTCGCCCTCGGCATGATCCTCACGGCCGTCGTCACCAGCGTCTTCGGCGTGCTCCAGACGCTGATCTCCACGACCGTCGGCCAGCGCGTCATGCACGACCTGCGCACCGCCGTCTACGCACAGCTACAGCGGATGCCGCTGGCCTTCTTCACCCGGACGCGCACCGGCGAGGTGCAGTCCCGCATCGCCAATGACATCGGCGGCATGCAGGCCACCGTCACCTCCACCGCGACCTCGCTGGTCTCCAACCTCACGGCCGTCATAGCCACCGTCGTCGCCATGCTCGCGCTCGACTGGCGGCTCACCCTCGTCTCGCTGCTCCTGCTGCCCGTCTTCGTGTGGATCAGCCGCCGGGTCGGCAGCGAGCGCAAGAAGATCACTCTCCAGCGGCAGAAGCAGATGGCCGCCATGGCCGCCACGGTCACCGAGTCCCTGTCGGTGAGCGGGATCCTGCTGGGCCGCACCATGGGCCGCTCCGACTCGCTGACCTCGGCCTTCTCCGAGGAGTCCGAGAAGCTCGTCGGCCTCGAAGTGCGCTCCAGCATGGCCGGGCGCTGGCGGATGTCCACCATCGGCATCGTGATGGCCGCCATGCCCGCGCTCATCTACTGGGCCGCCGGCATAGCCCTGCAGTCCGGCGCGCCCTCCCTCTCCGTCGGCACCCTCGTCGCCTTCGTCACCCTCCAGCAGGGCCTCTTCCGGCCCGCCGTGAGCCTGCTGTCGACCGGTGTGCAGATACAGACCTCGCTCGCCCTGTTCGCCCGCATCTTCGAGTACCTCGACCTGCCGGTGGACATCACCGAGCGCGAGGACGCGGTGCGCCTGGAGCGCGCCAAGGGGGAGGTCCGGCTGGAGGGCGTGGACTTCGCCTACGACGCCAAGCACATGCCGACCCTCACGGGCATCGACATCACGGTCCCGGCCGGCGGCTCCCTCGCCGTGGTCGGTGCGACCGGCTCGGGCAAGAGTACGCTCAGCTACCTGGTGCCCCGGCTCTACGACGTGACCGGCGGACGCGTCGCCCTCGACGGGGTGGACGTGCGCGATCTCGACTTCGACTCGCTGGCCCGGTCCATAGGCGTGGTCTCCCAGGAGACCTACCTCTTCCACGCCTCGGTCGCGGACAACCTGCGCTTCGCCAAGCCCGACGCCACCGACGAGGAGCTGACCGAGGCGGCGCGCGCGGCCCAGATCCACGACCACATCGCGTCCCTCCCCGACGGGTACGACACCCTGGTCGGCGAGCGCGGCTACCGGTTCTCCGGCGGGGAGAAGCAGCGCCTCGCGATCGCCCGCACCATCCTGCGGGACCCACCGGTGCTGATCCTGGACGAGGCCACCAGTGCCCTCGACACCCGCACCGAGCACGCTGTCCAGCAGGCCATCGACAACCTGTCTGCGGGCCGTACCACCATCACCATCGCGCACCGCCTCTCCACCGTCCGCGACGCCGACCAGATCGTGGTCCTGGACGCCGGGCGGATAGCCGAGCGCGGTACGCACGAGGAACTGCTGAAGGCGGACGGCCGGTACGCGGCCCTCGTACGCCGGGACCGGGACGCCGCACTGCCTCCGGAGATGGTGACGGTGACGAAGGCGGAGGCGGAGGCAGTGACGGACGCGGAGGCGGAGACGGTGCCGGGGGTCGAATCGGCGTCGGGGACCGAGCCGGTGCAGGAGCCGGAGCCGGGGACCCGATTGGCTCCGATGAACGTGTGATCGTATGGCGGGCGCACGCGTCGGGTGCCGGAAATGTCGCACTTCGCAGGTTAGCGTTCCCGCATGCGTCATGAGTACCGGCCGCCGCAGCGCCGTTCCCGGCTGACCCGCCGGGGCCGGCTGGCGCTCTTCCTCGGTATGCTCCTCGCGCTCGGGGCAGTCGTCCTGATACCGCTGCTGTGGGGTGGGGAAGAGCCGGAGAAACCACGCCAGTTGGTGATCCCCGAGGGCTGGCGGGCCCCACAGGTCTATGCCGCCGTGGACCGCGAACTGAAACTCCCGGCGGGTTCCACCAAAGCCACCGTGGCCACCGCCGCACTGGATCTGCCCGCCGAGGCCAAGGGCAACCCGGAGGGGTACCTCTTCCCGGCGGCGTACCCGGTGACCTCGAAGACCACCCCGGCCACCCTCCTCGCGCACATGGTGCGGACGGCGAACCAGAAACTGGCCACCCGGGCCGTGGCGGACGGTGCCAAGGCCCACGGGATGACCCCGTACCAGACGGCCACCCTCGCGAGCGTCGTCCAGGCCGAGGCCGACCGGCGCGCCGACATGGGCAAGGTCGCACGCGTGGTGCACAACCGGCTGGCGAGGTCGATGCCGCTCCAGATGGACTCCACCATCAACTACGCGCTGAACCGCAGCACGGTGGACACCACCCTCGCCGACACCCGCATCGACAGCCCCTTCAACTCGTACGAACGCCAGGGGCTGCCGCCCACGCCGATCGACAGCCCCGGGCTGGAGGCCATGGGGGCCGCGGTGGCGCCGACTCCCGGCGACTGGCTGTTCTTCGTCATCGTGGAACCGGGGGACACCCGCTTCTCGACGACCTACGAGGAACACAAGAAGCACGTGGCGGACTTCAACCGGATCCGCGCCCAGGCAGGTTCCCGCGCAGGTCAGGGAGGTGCCGCCGGGAAATGAGGGGCGGTGGGCCCGGTAGCGGTCCTACGATCGGCGGCCTGCCGGGTGCGTGGACCGAGGGGGGCCGAGCCATGAAGTGGCCATGGAGAACGAAGGTGCACGGGAACGGCGCGGCCGGCGCCGTGGTGCCGGAGCCGGAACCCCGGACGGAACCCGAAACGGAGCCGGATACGGATCCGGACGCCGAGCCCGATACCGAGCCGGACACGGAGGCCGCGAAGGCCGAGCGTGCCGTGCAGGAGCGGGTGGAAGAGCGATGGGGCAGGAACACGGCGGAGTGGCGGCACTGGCTGGCCCGATCGCCGGTCGGGGTGGACCTGGTGCACTGGTGGTTCGACGAGGCGGACCTCACCGCACTCGTCGGCGAGGACCGGTACCGGGAGCGCCTGGCCGAACTGCTGTCCCGGGCGGCGCCGCGCGACATAGCGGCGATCGGGCTCGGCTGCAGCCGTCGCGTGGACCGGGCCTGCCGCACTCCTGAGGTGTGCAGCCTGGATCCCGTCCCGGGTCCGGACGGCGAGGTCGTGTCGTATCGGAACGGCGCCGTGCTCGGGGCGTGCAGCCGCTTCATCGACTGCTGGACCCGGCACGAGATCGAGGTGGACTTCACCGCCGGGGGCCGCCATCGCGCGGTGCTCCTGTTCCGCGGCGGGCCGGACGCGGCGCGGCTCTGGGTGGACGGAGTCCCCGTGGGGGAGGGGCGGTTGCTGGACAAGGGCGGCCGCTGGCTTGAGAACCGTTTCTTCGTCATCCGGGTCGAGGGTCCGGACGACCATCCGCTGCAAGGGCTCCCGGACATCGGAGCCCAGCTCCACAACATCGCCTCGCTCGTGGTCTACGACGCGGAACTGCGCCGTGAGTACGTCTTCGTGCCGGACGGCACCGAGAACTGGACCGAGCCCGACCTGCGGGTGCGGAACGGGACCGTCGTGTACGCGGATTCCGCCGCGTACGAGGTGGACACCCCGGACCGGGAGTTCCCCGTCGAGGAGCCGCCGGCGCCCTGAAGCACCGGCGGCCTGGTCAGCAGCCGGCGGATCTCGCGGACCGCGGCGCCGCCCGCGCGGTTGGCGCCGATGGTCGACGCCGAGGGCCCGTAGCCCACCAGGTGGATCCGCTCGTCGCGCACGGCCCTGGTGCCCTCGACGCGGATGCCGCCGCCCGGTTCGCGCAGGCGCAGCGGGGCCAGGTGGTCGACGGCCGCGCGGAAGCCGGTGGCCCACAGGATGACGTCCGCGTCCACCCGGCGGCCGTCCGACCAGACCGCCCCTGCGGGCGTGATCCGCTCGAAGACGGGCCGGCGGTCCAGCACCCCGGAGGCCAGCCCCGCCCTGACGGCCTCGTTCAGCGGCAGTCCGGTCACGCTCACCACGCTCTGCGGCGGCAGCCCCCGGCGCACGCGCTCGTCCACCAGGGCCACCGCGGCCCGCCCCTCGGCCTCGCCGAAGCTCCCGTCGCGGAAGACCGGGGGCCGCCGGGTCACCCAGGTGGTCTCCGCCGCCACCTCGGAGATCTCCAGCAGGTGCTGCACCGCGGAGGTGCCGCCGCCCACCACGATCACCCGGGCTCCGGCGAACTCTGCGGGCCCCGGGTAGTTCGCGGTGTGCAGCTGGCGCCCGCGGAAGGTCTCCTGGCCCGGGTAGCGCGGCCAGAACGGCCGGTCCCAGGTCCCGGTGGCGTTGATCAGGGCACGCGTGGACCACGTACCGGCCGAGGACTCCACCAGCAGCCGCCCGCCGGCCCCGTCGGTTCCGGCCGCCCCGTCGCGTACGGCCGTGACGTCCACGGGGCGGCGTACCCGCAGGTCGAAGCGCCGCTCGTACGCGTCGAAGTAGGCGGAGATCACCTCGGAGGAGGGCCGCAGCGGGTCGGCGCCGGTGAGCTCCATGCCGGGCAGCGCGTGCATCCCGTGGACCTTGCCGTAGGTGAGCGAGGGCCAGCGGAACTGCCAGGCGCCTCCCGGGCGGGGCGCATGGTCCAGGACCACGTGGCCGAGCCCCGCCCGCGTCAGGTGGTAGGCGCTGGACAGGCCCGCCTGCCCGGCGCCGATCACCAGTACGTCGACCTCCGTCGCGTCCCGCACCATTTCGTTCACGGTTCTACTAACTCGCGGGGGTCGCCGGATCTTCCCGTCCCGGACGGACAGGGGGGCGGGCTGCGGCGGTCAGTCATCCGCGGCGATCCACGCCGCCAGTTGCTCGGGGGTGGTGGCCGGATCGGCGACCAGGGTGGCCAGTTCGTCCTCCTGGAAGGTGGCCGTGGTGACGGCCGGGCAGCGGTGGCAGGCGTCCACGCCCGTCTGCTGCCACCACTGGCACTTGGCGCGCAGGTGGCACCGTGGGACCGCGCGGGCGTCCGCCGGGGGCGGCAGGGTCAGGACCCTCTCCACCAGGGCGCAGTCGTCGCCCCTCCGGTTGACGCAGGCGGAGACGCAGTGCGAGGCGAACCGCAGGACCCGGGTCGGCGCGATCCCCTCGGGAAGGGAGCCGAGCACATCGGACGCCGGTACCGGGTCGGCGAGATAGGCCACGCGGCCGCCGTCGCCCGAGCGGACGCCGAGGACGACCGATTCGGGGGCCCGGGCCTCACCGCTCGGGCACCACGTGACGGGCGGCGCACCCGGCGCACCCGCCGACGGTCCCGCCGACGCGCCTGCCGACACGAGCGCCGTCACCCCTGCGGACGCCGACACCCCCGCCGGCGCCCCTGCTGACTGGTCGCTTCCCACGGTGCTCACCCCGCCCGTCAGCCGTCGATCGCGTCGTGCGATTCGAGCACCGCACGGCCCACGGGGCCGCCGATCGTGCCCTGGAGCCCGACGGCCTGCTCCTGCTCCACCGCCTGCGCGAGGCTCTCGTGCAGCTGCTCCACGGAGGTGATGCGCTCGGGGGCGGACGGGGCCGCGTTGGCCACCCCGACCGCACCGATCGCGAGCCCCGCGGCCATCACGACCGCGGCGCCACCGGCCGCCAGCTTGTTCTTCTTCGGATTCATCAAGGCATCTCCTCATGCGGAGCGGCGGTGCCCGCCGCTGTTCCCGCACCGAGGCTAGGAGCGGGAAGCGCGGCCGAGAGGCAGTTCACGAGGCAGTTCGCAGGGCGGTCGGCCCCCTGCCGGTAGCCGTCGGCGCCGGTGGGGTCAGCCCGCCCGGCGGGCGACCAGCCAGTCGTACGCCACGTCCGCGCTGAACTCCCGCTGCCCGTCCGGGAAGAGCAGCCCGGCGTCCGCGAAGGCGGCGTCGTGCGCCGTCCCCGCCACGTAGGGGACGGCCACACAGCGCATCCCGGCGGCCCGAGCGGCCAGCGCCCCCGGCGCGGCGTCCTCGACGACCACACAGTCGGCGGGCCGGGCGTCCAGCCGCCGGGCGGCTTCCAGGAACACGTCCGGGGCGGGCTTGCCGTGCGCGACCTCCTCGGCGGACACCACCGTGGTCAGCAGGGAGTCCAGCCCGGTTCCGGCCAGTACGGCGTCGATCGCCTCGCGCGAGGAGCCGGAGGCCACGGCCATCGGCACCCGTTCGGCGTACAGCCGCTCGACGAACTTCCGCATCTCGGGGAAGGCCTCCGTCCCGGTGCGGGCCAGCTCCAGGTAGGCCGCGTTCTGCTCGGCGAGCAGCTGCTCCACCGGCGCCCGGATCCCGTACCGCTCCTTGAGGATCTCCAGCGTCTCGAGGGTTCCGATGCCGATGAAGCGGGAGTGCTGCTCCCAGCTGAAATCCGGGACCCCGTGCCGCTCCAGGGTGCGGCGCCCGGACTCGTAGTAGTTCGGCTCGCTGTCCACGAGGGTGCCGTCGAGATCGAATATGACGGAAATC